>DDPM01000086.1 GCA_002342165.1 Hylemonella sp. UBA2468 | reverse complement strand
TTAACGAATTCATGTTGTTGGACCTGGATGAGTGGTTGTGTTTGTTTGAACAACTTTCCCCGATTTATTGGCTGAGTCAGGACGGCTTGCAGAGTTGTCCAAGCCGGCAGGGCTAGTCAAAAAGGACTACTGCGGCACTGACGTAATTGACCACTAGGGCTATCCCAGTCGATCACCCAAAGATGAGGTTCGTGTTTTAGATGATTGTGAACTCTATTGATCTGCTTGTTCATCCGGCCGCTTGTGTCTGAACCCTGGTGTGAAGTGGCCCTTGCCTTCTAAATCGCCTTGCTCAAAAATCCAGTTGTAGCCACCTTTGGGGTTGGACAAAATTTCCCATGCGTTGTCGTCTAGGTCCCAAAACATAAAGCTGTAGGTACCGTGTCGCTCCACAGGTTTGGAGATGTCGTGCAAGCCCCAGGTTTCAGCCTGCTCTAGGCACAGTTGATAAGACGTATCCACCTCAGAGTCGGTCAACACGTCCAAGCCGTTGTGATAGCACCTTGGCATGCGCTCTTTTTTGCCGGTTTGCACCACAGCGTACACATGGTTGCCTCCCAACTGAATCATCAGGCTCACCGGGCTGGTCCTCACCACATTCAAGCCCAGAAACTCCGTGTAGAACTTTCGTGTGGCTTCCAGATCCTTAGAGCCCAAGGTGCCATGCGAAAGAAACTGAGTTTTCAGGCCACGCCGCACTGGCGCAGACAGGGGAGCTCCGATGGGAGCCGTAGTGGTTTCATTACTCAAGGGTGATCACTCCTTCTTTAAACAGTTGTACGTAAGTTTTGTGTTCCGCTCGAATGCGTTCCACCAAAGCGGCAGGGCTGTCAGTGACCACTTCACCGCCCACATCGAACACTTTTTGTCGAATTTTGGAGTCTTCAAACGCAAGGTTCAATTTGTCGTTGAGCAACTTCACCAGTTCAGGCGGCGTGTTCTTGGGGGCAAAAATACCAAACCATGCGCTCATAGACCAACCGGGTACGCCCGCCTCAGCCGCGGTGGGCACATCGGGCAATGCCGCCAAACGCCGTTTGCCCGATACCGCCAAAGCCTTGACCTCCCCCCCTTTGATGTAAGGGCGTACCGTACCTAAACTGGTGGACATGACTTGCAACCTGCCCGCCAAAAAGTCGGTCATCGCGCCGCCCAAGCCCTTATAAGGAACATGAGTGACTTTTACATCTGTCAACTTACCCAATTGACTGACTGAAATATGGGGTTGGCTGCCCAATCCGGCTGAACCGTAAAAGATTTTGCCGGGATTGGCTTTGCCGTAGGCCAGGAAACCGGCCATATCATTCACCGGAATGTTCTTGCCCACCACAATCAAATGTGGACTGTCCGACGTAATGAATACAGGCGACAAATCGGTAGCTGGGTCAAAGCCCGAGGTTTTGTCCATAAACGGCTTGATAAGCAAATTGCCATTGGCGCACACCAAAAGGGTGTACCCATCAGCCGGGGACTTCATGACAAAGTCCATCGCCACAGTGCCGGTAGCACCAGCACGGTTTTCCACGACCACCGATACACCGGTTTGTTGGCTCAATCCATCGGCCGCAATGCGCGCCATGAGGTCGGTGGTGCCGCCGGGCACGCTGTCCACAATCAACCGGATCGGGCGATTCGGAAATGAGGTTTGGGCAAGCGCCCATGTGGACATGCATAAACACGCCAAAGCGGCTAATGTTGTCTTTACAAACCAAATTATCTGTAAACATGCGCCAATGTTGAAAGGCATTTCGACATCTCCTGTTTTCACTTATCCAAACATTTTGATGAGAAAAACCATACCGGTCTCTAATCGTCTTCCCCTAATTCCATGCCCGGAAACAGCACTTCAGTAAAACCAAATTTAGAAAAATCTCGCACCCGCATAGGGTAGAGCTTGCCGATCAAATGGTCGCACTCGTGTTGCACCACGCGGGCATGAAAACCCTCCACCGTGCGGTCTATGGGGCTGCCTTGTTCGTCAAAGCCTTGGTACCGAATGTATTTGTACCGGGGTACCACACCGCGCATCCCGGGCACAGACAAGCAGCCTTCCCAACCGTCTTCTTCCTCGTCACGCACTGGGGTGATGACGGGGTTGCACAACACCGTAAAGGGCACCAAGGGCGCATCGGGGTAACGGGGGTTGATGTCGTCACTGCCAAACACCACCATTTGCAGGTCCACACCAATTTGCGGCGCGGCCAAGCCTGCACCGTTGGCGGCCTTCATGGTGTCGATCAGATCGGTCAGGAGGTCTGAGATTTGCGAAGTGCCAAAAGCCTCAACGGGTTGGGCCACCCGCAGCAATCGGGAGTCGCCCATTTTTAAGATGTCTCTTAAAGCCATGGGGCGCTCCTTACCTTGAAGACGCTAACAAGTTCAACATGCCCTGTTCATCCAAAACTTCTATGCCTAAGGCCAAGGCTTTATCCAGTTTGCTGCCAGCCTCAGCGCCCGCCACCACCCAATGGGTTTTGGCGCTGACTGAACCGGCCACTTTNNCGCCTTCCAGCATGGCTTTGGCTTCGTCGCGGCTCAGCGTGGTAAAGGTGCCGGTGAGCACGAATGTTTTTCCTTTAAGGGGCAAACTTTGGGCGGCAAGGGCTGGGCCCTCAGGCCAGGTAAGCCCACAGGCGCGCAGCTGCTCGACCACCTCGCAGTTGTGAGGCTGGTCAAAAAAAGTACGCAGGCTGTGCGCCACCACCGGGCCCACATCGTTCACCTCTAGAAGTTGTTCTTCAGTGGCTGTCATGATGGCGTCTAGCGAGCCAAAGTGAAGGGCCAAGTCTTTGGCTGTGGCTTCGCCCACATGCCGAATCCCCAAGCCAAATAAAAATCGGGGCAATGTGGTGTGTTTGGATTTCTCTAGGGCTTGCACCACATTAAGGGCCGATTTGTCGGCCATACGGTCCAGCTGTGCCAAGGCTGTCAAGCCCAAACGGTAAAGATCAGGCAGTGTGTGCACCAAACCGGCGTCCACCAATTGGTCTACCAGCTTGTCTCCCATGCCTTCAATGTCCAAGGCTCTGCGTTGGGCAAAGTGCAGCATGGCCTGCTTGCGCTGTGCGCTGCAAAACAAGCCGCCGGTGCAGCGATGGTCGGCCTCGCCTTCTTCGCGCACCGCAGCAGACCCGCACACAGGGCAACACACAGGCATGGAAAAGGCGGTGGCTTGGGGCGGTCGTTGCTCGGCCAACACCGACACCACTTCGGGAATCACATCTCCCGCGCGACGCACGATGACGGTGTCACCTACGCGCACATCCTTGCGGCGGGCTTCGAGCTCGTTGTGCAAGGTGGCATTGGTCACAGTGACGCCGCCTACAAATACAGGCGCCAATTTGGCAACAGGTGTCAGCTTGCCGGTGCGGCCCACTTGAACTTCTATGCCCAACACTTGGGTCAGCTGCTCTTGGGCGGGGAATTTGTGCGCCACCGCCCATCTCGGCTCCCGCGTGACAAACCCAAGCTGGCGCTGTAAATCGAGGCGGTTGACCTTGTACACCACGCCGTCAATGTCATAAGACAGTTGATCTCGCAGGGCCTTAATGTGCTGGTGAAACTGCACCAAGTCCGAGGCACCACTTGCCACCACATGATGGTTACACACTGGAAAGCCCCAAGAGGATAAGGCCCTGAGCCAGCCTTGCTGAGTAAGCGGTGTTTCGACTTGAGTTTGTGCATACCGAACTTCACCCAAGCCATAGGCAAAAAAACTCAAGGGCCTTTGCGCTGCAATGTTGGGGTCGAGCTGACGCACCGCCCCGGCTGCGGCGTTTCTGGGATTCACAAAGGTTTTGTCGGCATGCAGGCGCTGGCGCTCGTTAAGCGACTCAAAATCATCTCGGCGCATGTACACCTCACCGCGCACCTCCAGCACCTCGGGCAACACAAAGGCAGAGGACGTGACACGCAAAGGCACTTGGCCAACCGTGCGCAGGTTTTGTGTGACGTCTTCCCCGGTTTCGCCATCACCTCTTGTGGCGGCTTGCACCAACACACCGTGTTCATACCGCAAATTGATGGCCAGACCGTCAAACTTGAGCTCCGCCAGATACTCCACTTGGGGGTCACTCTCGTTAAAGCCCAGCTCCCGCCGGACCCTTGCATCAAAGGCCTCAGCTCCGGTGGACTCGGTGTCGGTTTCGGTGCGAATGCTCAGCATAGGAACCGCATGACGCACCTGTGAAAAAAGAGGCAGTGGCTTGCCCCCAACGCGCTGGGTAGGCGAATCGGCAGTGCGCAGCTCGGGGTGGGCGACTTCTAGTTGTTGCAGTTCTTGAAACAGACGGTCGTATTCGGCGTCGGGGATGGTGGGGGCATCCAGCACATAGTAGCGGTGGGCATGTTCGTGAAGCAGCTGATGCAGCGCCTGCACACGTTCTGACGCACTCATGAAAACAAACGCCGCGCCAGCACTGAGCCCGCAGAGAGCTCCCGTGCATCCAAGGTGTTATAAAGATCTTGTAAATCGGCTGAAATTTGGTCCATGGCCGCAGCGGACAGTTGTTGGCCAGCATCGTCAATGAGCACACCGCCCATTTCTTGAGCCAAGGTGAGCGCAGCGTCGCGCATGAGTTCAAAAGGCTGCTCATGGCGGTCTACATGCGTAACCTCCAGGCTCAGAGTCACCTCCCGCAAGGCCGATTGGTCTGGATCTTCGGCCAGCGCGGCTTGGGCGTCAAAGGACATGCCCAGTATGGGTGGCCTACCTTGCGTGGATGAAGGCAACACCATGCGCCCGGGCAGCACGCCAGCCACAAAACCCAATCGCCCTGCGCATTGCTGCACAAAGCCGGGACTCCAAGCAGTGCTGCGGGCGCGCAGTGTCATGCTGAGTTGTGCGTCGTGCGTACTGGCAAATTGATCCAGCTCACGCGCACGGGCGACTTCGGCTTTCATTTCGGGCACATCGGGCGTGCCGCCCAAGTGGTCGGCGAACGCTTCGGTTGCCACCACAAATTCGGAATATTCAATTTCATTCAGGCTACCCGCCCGGTTGGCCAATTGCAGACCTGCCTGCAATGTGCTGTAGCGTTGTCCGGCTTGGGGCACTTCCCAAGCCAGGGTCAGTTCATTGAGGCCTTCTACAGCAAAGGGTTTGCTTCCTAAACGTCGGGTGGTGGGCATAGCGGCCAAAACGGCATCGCCAGAAACGGAGTGGTCAAGCTCAATTTGGGCAATCGCATCAATCAGCACATCCAACTGGGCGCGGCGCTCGGGCGTTGGTAAATTTAATGCATCAGGGTCGGTGCGACCCATGGCATCCAACTCAGCCAAGTCAATAGACATGTCAACACGCTGCGGTTTATCTAAAGGACCTGATGCTGAATTTGACTCTGTTATTCGGTGCAAACTATCGGCACTTTGGCCAGGCGTTGAACCTGAGAAAGATGGCGTGGGGTCGGCCTGCCGTGGGCGGCTGCGGCGGGTATTCCAAGCATTGTGGGCCACCAGTACCGCAAGCACCAAGCCTCCGATCACAGCCAACCACAATTGCAATGCACTCATGCTGGAGATCAGTTTTCAATCATTGAGACGGCTGAGTCCATATCCACCGCCACAATCCGCGAGACTCCCTGCTCTTGCATGGTCACGCCAATGAGTTGCTGCGCCATTTCCATGGCAATTTTGTTGTGTGAGATGAACAAAAACTGCGTGCCCTGGCTCATGGAGATCACCAACTTGCTGTAACGCTCGGTATTGGCATCGTCCAATGGCGCGTCCACCTCGTCCAACAAACAAAACGGTGCGGGGTTAAGTTGGAAAATGGCAAACACCAAGGCAATGGCTGTGAGCGCTTTTTCGCCACCGGAGAGCAAATGGATGGTTTGGTTTTTCTTCCCCGGCGGTTGCGCCATGACTTGCACGCCCGAGTCCAAAATTTCGCCACCCGTCATGATGAGCTTGGCCTGACCGCCACCGAACAGCTCGGGAAACATACGACCAAAATGTTCGTTGACGGTTTTAAAAGTGCCGCCAAGCAGTTCGCGGGTTTCGCCATCAATTTTGCGAATGGCGTCTTCCAGCGTGGTCATGGCGTCGTTCAGGTCGGCCGACTGTGCGTCTAAAAACTGTTTGCGATCGCGTGCGGCGTCCAATTCGTCCAAAGCTGCCAAATTGACGGCGCCAAGCGCGGCAATTTCTCGATTCAAGCGTTCTATTTCGCCTTGCAAGCCGCTCAGGCTCACGCTGTTTTCTGCTACGGAACGGTCCACGGCTTCAATGTCAGCCTGAGCTTCCTCTAAAAGTTGAGCATATTGCTCAAAGCCCAATCGCGCGGCTTGCTCTTTGAGCTGCAGCTCGGTGATGCGCTGGCGCATGGGGTCCAGGGTGCGCTCGAGCTGCAAACGGCGTTCGTCGCTGGCGCGCAGCTTGGCGGTCAGATCATCGTATTCGCTGCGTTTGGCGCCTAAGGTTTGTTCTCGCTCCAATTTGATAGCCAATGCGTTTTGCAAACCGGCCTGAGCAGAGGCATCAGTTAAAGCAGCGAACTCGGTGTGAGCTTTGGACTCTTGCTCGGCCAACGCGCTGAGTTGCTGTTGCGCAGTTTCTACCGTACGAACCAACTCTTGAATACGTGTTTGCAAAGTGCGATGCGCAAAATGTGCCTCTTGAGCTTGACGCTCCAAGGTTCGCAGCTGATCGCGGTGGGCTTGCAAGGCATGCTGGGCTTGCATGACCCGTTCATCCAACACAGCATGGCGCTGCTGGGTGTCGGCCAACTGCAAGTCCAAGGCCTCAAAACGGGCTTCATCGGCCACGCTGCGGGCCTGCAACTCTTGCAATCGGGCGTCCACCTCGTTCACATCATGGGCAATTTGTTCGCTTCGGGCACGGGTTTGTTCGGCCTGTTGGTTCAAGCGCAGACTTTCGACCTGCAAGGTATGAACGCGGATCTGGGCGGCGCTGGCTTCTTTGCGCAACACCGTGAGGCGCTGGGTAGCGTCTGAATAAGCAGCTTCGGCACGTACCAATCCGCTGCGCGACTCTTCGGTAATCAGTGCTTGTGCGCGAAGTTGCTTGTCTAGGTTGTCAATTTCTTGCGCACGGGCCAGCAGTCCGGCCTGTTGGTTGTCTTGAGCGTAAAAACTCACGCTGTGCGCCGTGACCATATGGCCTGAGGCCACCCATAGTGAATCTCCAGCTTGAAGTTGTCCCCTCAGACCCAAAGCTTCGTCTAAAGATGCAGCAACGTAGCAGCCTTGTAACCAGTCCACGAGCAGCGCTTTGAGGCCCGCATCATGAAGGCGCAATACGTCGCTCATGCGTTTAAGGCCAGTGGCTGCAGGGTTGGAAGCAGCTACAGACGCAGAAGGGGTTTTGTAAAAAACCAATTTGGAAGGCGGCGCATCTTGGACAAAAGCACTCACGCTTTCTAAGCGTCCGACCTCAAGTGCACCCATGCGGTCTCGCAAAGCGGCTTCTAAGGCTTGCTCCCAACCGGGCTCTACCTGCAAACGGGTCCACAAACCTGACAAGCCGCTCAAGCCATGTTTGGCCAACCAAGGTTGCAATTTACCGTCAATCTTGACCTTTTCTTGAAGAGCTTTTAAGGCATCAAGACGCGCAGAAAGGTCTGCTTGGCGGGCTGACTCCGCATTGAGCGTCTGCTGCTGCTGGCGCCTGGCCTCGTCCATCTTGGGCAGGGCTTCTTGCAACTCATGCAAGCGTTCTTGAGAGGTGGTTTGGGCTTGCTGAGCCTCTTGCTGCTGTTGGTTGACCTGGCTCAGGCGCTCAGGGTCGGGGGCTTGTAAAGCACTTAGGTCGCTCACCAAACGGGTGCGCCGCTGCTGCAACTGTTGGGTTTGCTCTGAAGTATTGCGCTGTTCAGCGGCCAAGACCTGAATCTGCTGCTGAATCTGTACCACCTGTTGGCGCTGCTCATTGGCATGGGTTTGGGCTTGTTTAAAAGCGTCTTCCAGCTCAGGGGTGCCTTGTGTGGTGAGCTGTAACTGTGCGTCTGCTAAAGAGCAGGTTTGTATCGCGGTGGCTTCTTGTGTTTGTAAGGATGACAGCTCTTGCTGAGCGTCTTGATGGCGGGTGGTCCACAGGGCCACTTGCTCTTTGAGGTTGGTCAGACGCTCTTGAACACGTTGGCGACCCTCCACCACAAAACGAATTTCAGCTTCCAGCCTCCCCACTTCGGTGCTGGCCTCATACAGCTTGCCCTGCGCCTGGTTGACTTGGTCGCCCGCCGCATAGTGGGCTTGGCGAATGGTTTCGAGGTCAGCTTCGACATGACGCAAATCGGCTACGCGTGATTCAAGCTCGGTACCGGCTTTTTGCACGTCTTCCAGCAATTTGCCGCGGTCGGCCTCGGCTTCGGAGCGGCGCAGGTACCAAAACTGAT
Source organism: Hylemonella sp. UBA2468 (assembly GCA_002342165.1). GTDB lineage: Bacteria > Pseudomonadota > Gammaproteobacteria > Burkholderiales > Burkholderiaceae_C > Hylemonella. The sequence goes on along the minus strand of DDPM01000086.1, from coordinate 5,007 downwards.
GCTGCTTAAGGTTGACCTCACTTTGCAGCGAATTGAACTTTTGGGCGACTTCAGCCTGACGCTCCAGCTTTTCGAGCTGGGTATTGAGCTCTCGCAATATGTCTTCTACGCGCGTGAGGTTTTCGCGGGTGTCGGACAAGCGGTTTTCCGTTTCGCGTCGACGTTCTTTGTATTTGGATACACCAGCAGCTTCTTCTAAAAACAGCCTGAGCTCTTCGGGCTTGCTTTCAATAATGCGGCTGATGGTGCCTTGACCAATGATGGCGTAAGCACGCGGGCCCAAGCCTGTACCCAAAAACACGTCTTGCACGTCGCGGCGACGCACCGGCTGGTTATTGATGTAGTAACTGGATGTGCCGTCTCGCGTGAGCACACGCTTTACAGCCACTTCAGCGTATTGCCCCCACTGCCCTCCGGCTCGGTGGTCGGCATTGTCAAACACCAGTTCTACGCTGGCGCGGCTGGCGGGTTTACGTGTGGTGGTACCGTTAAAAATAACGTCCTGCATGGACTCGCCACGCAACTCGCTGGCGCGGCTTTCGCCCAGTACCCAACGCACCGCATCCATGATGTTGGACTTGCCACACCCATTCGGCCCCACCACTCCTACCAACTGACCAGGCAAGACAAAGTTGGTGGGTTCTGCAAACGACTTAAAGCCGGAGAGTTTGATGGAGGTGAGGCGCACAGTGGGTTCAGTCGGGAGAGCGAGGCAGCATGATAATCCAGCCCATGAACCCCCTTCTCTCCAAATTACAGCCTTATCCCTTTGAGCGGTTGAAGCAGCTTTTTGCAGGTGTCACGCCCAACTCAAAATACCGCCCCATCAGCTTGGGCATTGGGGAGCCCAAGCACGCCACCCCTCAATTGATTACCGATGCCCTGATTGCCAATATGCAGGGCTTGTCGGTCTACCCACCCACAGCGGGTGAACCTGCTCTACGCGAGGCTGCGTCGGGTTGGCTACAGAGGCGATATGGCTTGAAGGTCGATCCAGTCACCCAAATTTTGCCGGTCAACGGGTCGCGCGAGGCCTTGTTTGCCCTGACCCAAACCGTGGTGGATGGCGCACCAAGGGGTCCTGAGGATGGGGCTTATGTGTTATGCCCCAACCCTTTCTATCAAATCTACGAGGGCGCAGCCTTTTTGGCTGGTGCAACGCCCTACTTCGTGCCGAGCGATCCGGCACGCAACTTTGCTGTGGATTGGGGTAGCGTGCCCGAGAGCGTGTGGCAGCGCACCCAACTGATTTTTGTGTGCTCTCCTGGAAACCCTACGGGGGCGGTGATGCCGCTGGACGAGTGGCGCATGCTGTTTGAGCTGAGCGACCGCTATGGCTTTGTGGTGGCCTCTGATGAGTGCTACAGCGAGATTTATTTTCGGGACGAACCGCCGCTGGGCGGCTTGGAGGCCGCCGCCAAGCTGGGCCGGACCGACTTTAAAAACCTCATCGCCCTGACCAGTCTCTCCAAGCGCAGCAATGTACCCGGCATGCGAAGCGGTTTTGTGGCCGGAGATGCGAAGCTGATCAAACCTTTTTTGGTCTACCGCACCTACCACGGCAGCGCGATGAGCACGGTGGTGCAAGCCGCCAGCATTGCCGCATGGAACGATGAGCAGCATGTCATTGAAAACCGCAACCAATACCGTGCCAAATTTGCCCAAGTGACCCCTGTGCTCAGTGCGGTGCTTGATGTCGCCCTGCCCGACGCGGCGTTTTACCTTTGGGCAGGTGTGGCACCCGCAGGCTACACCTCTGACACCGACTTTGCCCGCGATTTACTAGCTCAATACAATGTGACGGTGTTGCCAGGAAGTTATCTGGCGCGCGAAGTTCGGGGGTTCAACCCGGGCGCAGGACGGATCCGAATGGCGTTGGTGGCCGAAACCTCAGAATGCCTTGAAGCGGCCCAACGCATTGCAGAATTTATCAACCACTCCAAAACTTAACCATGACACAACAGCTCCAACACATCATCGACACCGCTTGGGAAGACCGCGCCAACCTCAACCCCCAATCTGCTTCAAATGAAGTGATGGATTCGGTGGAGCATGTGATCAACCTGCTCAATCGGGGTGAATTGCGTGTGGCCACCCGAGAGAGCGTGGGCAAATGGACGGTGCACCAGTGGATCAAAAAAGCGGTTTTGCTGTCGTTTCGCCTGAAAGACAACGAAGTCATCAAGGCGGGTGACTTGGGCTTTTACGACAAGGTGTCCACCAAGTTTTCCAAGATGAGCGAAGAGCAGCTCAAGGCCAGCGGTGTGCGCGTGGTGCCACCAGCCGTGGCACGCCGAGGCAGCTATATAGCCAAAGGTGCCATTTTGATGCCCAGCTACGTGAACATTGGCGCCTTTGTGGATGAAGGCACCATGGTCGACACATGGGCTACCGTCGGCTCTTGTGCTCAGGTGGGTAAAAACGTGCATTTGTCCGGTGGCGTGGGTTTAGGCGGTGTGCTCGAGCCACTTCAGGCCAATCCCACCATCATTGAAGACAACTGCTTCATTGGCGCCCGCTCTGAAATTGTGGAGGGCGTCATCGTGGAGGAAAACTCCGTGATCTCCATGGGTGTGTACATTGGTCAAAGCACCAAAATTTACGACCGCGCTACGGGAGAAGTGATTTACGGTCGCGTACCTGCAGGTTCTGTGGTGGTGTCTGGCAATTTGCCCAGTGCTGACGGCAAGTACAGCCTGTACTGCGCAGTGATTGTGAAGAAGGTTGACGCACAAACCCGCGCCAAAACCAGCCTCAACGACCTGCTGCGCGACTGATCATGAGCGCCACACTGGCCCTTGCAGAGCAACTGATCAGCAGGGCTTCGGTAACCCCGGACGATGCGGGCTGCCAAGACCTGATTGCAGCGCGATTGAAGCCCTTGGGCTTTGAGCTTGAAACCATCACCAGTGGCCCTGAGCACTTTAGGGTGCATAACCTATGGGCTAAGCGCAAAGTTCAAGATTCGTTGGCTTCAAGTGCGACCACATTGGTGTGGGCGGGCCACACTGATGTGGTGCCCACAGGTCCGGTGGTGCAGTGGAACAGTGACCCCTTTGTACCAACCCACCGCGACGGCAAATTGTTTGGTCGTGGCGCCAGCGACATGAAAACCTCTTTGGCGGCGTTTGTGGTAGCCACCGAGGAGTTCTTGGCCCAGCACCCCCATACCGGACTCAACATTGCGTTTTTGCTCACCAGTGATGAAGAAGGCCCAGCCTTAGATGGCACGGTGGTAGTGTGCAAGCAGCTGCAAGCCCGTGGGGAGCAGCTGGACTATTGCATCGTGGGTGAGCCGACCTCGGTCAACCAAACCGGCGACATGATCAAAAACGGACGCCGTGGCAGCTTAAGTGGCAAGCTTACCGTGCAGGGCGTTCAGGGTCATGTGGCTTACCCGCAGTTGGCACACAATCCCATCCACCAGTTCGCACCTGCGCTGGCAGAGCTTGCGGCCACCACTTGGGACTCTGGCAATGCTTTTTTTCCGCCCACCACCTTTCAAATCAGCAACATTCATGCGGGCACCGGCGTGGGTAATGTCATTCCAGGCAGTTTGGTGGTGGACTTTAATTTCAGGTTTTGCACCGAGTCCACGCCCGATGGCTTGAAAACCCGTGTGATTGAATTGCTCGAACGCCACGGGTTGCAGTTCCAGCTGGAGTGGGTGTTAGGTGGTTTACCATTTCTAACGCCACCCGGCACCTTGGTGGATGCCGTGCGCACTGCCATTCATGAAGAAACCCAACTTCATACCGAGCTCTCCACCACGGGTGGCACCAGCGACGGCCGCTTCATCGCGCAAATCTGTCCGCAGGTGATTGAACTGGGCCCGCCCAACGCCACCATTCATAAACTGGATGAGCACGTGCGCGTGGCCGACATAGAGCCTCTGAAAAACATTTACCGCCGCATCTTGGAAAAACTCGACCCCAAGCTCAACCTCCCTAACGCTCAGAAAGCTGCTGCCTAAATGGCCTCTGTGCTGGAGTTGATTGAGGGCGCCAGTGCCCAAATGCAGGCTGCGGGCTTGGCTTTTGGCCAAGGCACCATCAATGCCTGGGACGAAGCGGTGTGGCTGGTGCTCTGGAAGCTGGGGCTACCGCTTGACGATTTAGACACCGTCGGGCCTTTGCCAGTCTCTGAAGACCAAGCCCAAGCTGTGCAGCAACTGATTCAAACCCGCATTACCACGCGACAGCCTGCGGCCTACTTGACGCAAGAAGCCTGGTTGCAGGGCGTGCCCTTTTTTGTGGACCAACGCAGCATCGTGCCGCGCAGTTTTATTGCCGAGCTCATTGCTGACGCCAGCATCGACCCTTGGCTCCATGCCCAAACGCGCAGGGCATTGGACTTGTGCACAGGCAATGGCAGCTTGGCCGTATTGGCTGCCATGGCCTGGCCCGAGCTTGAGGTGGATGCGGCCGATGTTTCGCCAGCAGCTTTAGAAGTTGCGGCGGTCAATTTGCAGCGGCATCAGCTGGATCAACGCATTCGCCTCATCACTTCAGATGGCTTGACCCAAGTTCAGGGACCCTACGACCTGATCTTGTGCAACCCGCCATACGTCAATGCCCGCAGCATGGCTGCGTTGCCGCCCGAGTTTTTGGCCGAACCCGCACTGGCGCTGGATGGCAATACGCAGGGACAAGACGACGGCATGGACTTTGTGCGCCCTTTGCTCAGCACCCTGCGCTCGCATCCTGAGCGCTACCTAAATCCCCAAGGCGTCTTAGTGCTGGAAATTGGCAACGAGCGCGAGCACTTTGATTCAGCCTTTCCTGAGCTGGAGGTGGTGTGGCTTGAAACCAGTGCAGGCTTTGACCAAGTGATGTTGATCACCCGAGAAGCCCTTTTGAAATGACCCCTTAAAAATTACCCTGGAACAGCCTGCGTGATCACCCTCAAAAATATCACCCTAAGACGTGGTACTCGGGCCCTGCTTGATGGCGCCTCGGTCACCATCAACCCCGGAGAAAAAGTGGGCTTGGTGGGGCGCAATGGGGC
>DDPM01000104.1 GCA_002342165.1 Hylemonella sp. UBA2468 | reverse complement strand
TTTGAGCGGTGGGGATTCGAACTCCACGACAAATGGGTTTTCTGCGCTTACTTACGCCCAATTCTTTGGCATATGCCCATATGACTTCCTAATGACGTCTGCGTTACGCTCTGAACATGGACTCAAAAAGTATTCAGCGCTATGGGTTTGCGATGCTGGCTTGGACGATCGCCTGGGCAACCATGTTCGCACTCGAGCAGAAACTGGACCTTGCCAACCTGGCCATGTTGATGGTGCTGGCTTCTGCGCTGTCCGCCATCTGGCTTCCAGGCTGGGCCAGCGTGGTCATCAGTGCCGTGGCAGTGGTTGCCTTCAATTGGTTTTTTGTCCCGCCGAAGTTTGCGTTCTCTGTCGATCTTTACCAGAACGCACTTCTACTTGTCGTGCTTCTTTTGGTGAACTGGATCATCGCTGGCTTGATGATTCGGCAGCGTCGGCTGGCAGAGTCAGCTCATGCTCTGGCANNCGCGAGAGGCGCGGTTGCGCCAATGGGGAGATACGCTGCGCGATGCCAGTGATCCATCTGCGCACGCGGCAGCCCTGCGCGATGTCCTTCAGCAAACGACAGGTTCTGATGTGGTGGTTCTTGTGCTGCGCTCACTCCATGACCAAGCCGCTGAGACCACAGCCTTGCAAGTGGGTGAACCAAATAAAGAACAGCGATCTGGAATGGCGCTCTGTTTGCGGGAGGGGCGAGCCATGGGCGCTTCGAGCGGGCGTTATGAACAGTTGCCCGATGTCTACTTGCCGTTGCGTGGTCGAGGTGCAACTCTGGGCGCTACCCTGTTGATTGGCTTAGGTCGCCATGCGGGTAGGGAACAACTGCTACCCCATCTGCAGGCGCTGTGCGATCAGATGGGCAGTGCCCTGCAACGTTCCCTCATTGCCGCACAAGAGCAACAGGCTCGTGAAGAGGCTCAGCTGCAAGCCACACGCAATGCTCTTTTGGCTGCCATATCACATGACTACCGAACACCACTTGCGACCATCATGGGTGCAGCATCTGCCTTGCAGCAGCAAGGCGATCGATTGGATGTAAAACAGCGCCAACAGCTTGCACACGATATTGTTGAAGAAAGCGAACGCCTCGCGCGTCTCACTGAAAACACATTGCAATTGGCGCGTCTTGATGCCCCATCTGTGTCATTACGATGTGACTGGGAATCTGCTGAAGAAATCGTGGGCGCAGTGGTTCGGCGCTTACGACAGAGACCCGAGGGCAACCGGGTGCGTGCATGGGTGGAGCCTAGCCTGCCTTTGTTAAGGTGCGACGCGATGTTGGTCTCGCAACTCTTGGACAACTTGATTGACAACGCGCTGAAGTACAGCCCTGCAGAGACACCTGTCGAACTCCACGCCAAAATCGAAAGAGATGATTTGATATTGACTGTCTCCGACAACGGTCCTGGCATTGCACCTGCTTGGCGCGAAAAAGTATTCGAGGTCTTTCAGCGTGGTGATTCATCTAATTCCCATGATCGTCCTGACATTGATCGTGGCGCTGGTGTCGGCTTGGCTGTATGCCGAGCAATTGCCCGAGCGCATCAAGGTGAGTTATTGTTACTCGCAAGGGGCGAAGGAGGGTGTTGTTTTGAGTGCAGATTACCGCTGCGTGGCCATGGTCAATCCTTGCCAGACGTTCAAGTGCCGGAAGCACAACAATGAGTCGAAGTGTGCTGTTGGTAGAGGATGATCGGGCATTGCGCAATTCATTGCGTGAAGCGCTTTCGGTTGAAGGGTACGATCTGAAAACAGCCGCCAGCCTGGCTGATGCCAGAGCCCAGCTGCGCAATTTACCTATGGGTAAAACCATAGACTTGGTCGTACTTGATTTAGGACTTCCAGATGGTGAGGGCCAGTCATTGTTGGCTGAGTTGCGTCAGAGTGGCCATACGCCAGTGATCGTCATTTCTGCTCGGGAGGCAGAGGGGCAAAAGATTCAATTGCTGGATCAGGGTGCTGACGACTATTTGGTCAAACCTTTTGGTATTGGCGAACTTCTAGCTCGAATGCGCGTCGCCTTACGCCATCGTGGGCACAACATAGAACCAGCGGTTCTGCATTATTGCCATGGGGCTCTTGAAGTAGATCTTAAAGCCCGCAAGGTGCAGCTTTCCAAGGTGGAAGTGCATCTCACACCAACTGAGTACGCCTTGATGGCCAGGCTAGTGCGCCAAGCAGGTCAAGTGGTAACGCATCGTCAATTACTGGCTGACGTGTGGGGTGCTGAACATGTTGATCAGACCCATTACCTCCGACTTTATATGGGTCAGCTACGCGCCAAACTGGAGGTGAACAGCGCCGATCCGCAGCACTTGCTGACTGAGCCTGGCGTAGGTTACCGATTGGCTGAATCGGATGCCACAGACTGAACCGACCCGGATACTTATGCGTTCCTGATGCGCTGTCAGGCATCGTGGCAGCTATCTTCAGTCACAGGAATACTATGCAAAACGGCAAAACTACCCCCATGCCTGGTGCGGATACGCATATCGCAGGTAAACAAGGCATGGCAGCCCTCACGCTGGCTGCGATCGGTGTCGTTTATGGGGATATTGGCACCAGCCCACTGTATACCGTCAAGGAAATCTTTGCCCCTCATACGGGTGTTCCACTGGACGCGATTCATCTGATTGGGGCTGTTTCTGCCATCTTTTGGGCGCTCATGCTTGTCGTGACGCTCAAGTACGTCATTTTGATTCTTCGCGCAGACAATCACGGAGAGGGGGGCGGGCTGGCATTGACCGCCCTGGCGGCTCGTGCGGTCGAGCATCGCCCCGCTCTTCGAAAAGGGCTCCTATTGCTAGGTGTTTTCGGTGCAACCTTGTTTTACGGTGACAGCCTGATCACACCAGCCATTTCGGTGCTGGGTGCCATGGAGGGGTTGGAGGTGGTCACACCTGCGCTGAAACCCTATGTGGTACCAGCGACTGTGGCGATCTTGATTGGACTCTTTATGGTTCAGCGTGTCGGCACGGCGGTGGTGGGGCGATTTTTTGGACCAATCATTGTTCTCTGGTTTGGCGTGTTGGGCGTCATAGGCATTTGGCACATCGCTCAACAGCCTGCAATTCTTGCTGCTTTGAATCCGCTACGCGCATGGGAATTTCTATCCTCGCGTGGATGGCATGTGTTTGCGGCCGTCGGCGCAATTGTGCTGGCATTGACCGGTGCCGAAGCACTGTACGCAGACATGGGGCACTTCGGCCGAAAACCCATCCAAATCGCGTGGACTGGACTGGTGTTGCCTGGCCTGGCTTTGAACTACTTGGGACAAGGCGCACTGCTGATGGGGGATCCCTCAGCGATCGATAACCCGTTCTATCGACTCTTTCCAGATTCTTGGATTATTCCTGCCCTTGTACTGGCTACATTGGCCGCCATCATCGCTTCGCAGGCCGTTATCTCGGGTGCTTATTCCTTGACGAAACAAGCGATGCAATTGGGATTTTTACCCCGTATGCGCGTTCAATACACCAGCGCCCGCGAGATTGGTCAGATTTACATGCCCGCTGTCAATTGGGCACTGTTGCTTGGTGTATTGGCCGTCGTTTTGTTTTTCGGAAGTTCGTCGGCACTGGCGAGTGCGTATGGAATCGCTGTGACCCTGACAATGATGATCACGACCCTTTTGAACTATTTTGTTGTCAAAGAGACTTGGCATATGCCAGCACCTCTGGCTATTGGTGCAACGGCATTTTTTCTAGTTGTCGACGCGCTGCTTGTGGCTGGCTGTGCAATCAAGTTTTTTGATGGCGGCTGGTTCCCGCTGGCATTGGGTTTGGCTTTATTTATTTTGATGAGCACCTGGCGGCGAGGTCGAGAACTGCTCATGGAAAGTACGCGTCGGGACGGGCTTTCGCTGCAAGACTTCATTGATCAAATCGATCCGCGCAGTGTGAACAAGGCCGAGCGAACTGCGGTCTACGCAGCGGCCGATGCAGAAACGGTGCCTCAGGCGCTGCTTCACAACTTAAAACACAACCAGGTTCTCCATGCCCGCAACGTGATCCTCACAGTGCACTTTCATGATGTTCCTTGGGTCCCCATGGAGCGCAGGGTCGATGTAAAGCCGTTGGGTCACAGCTTCTGGCGTGTGCAGGTGAACTATGGGTTTATGAACACGCCTGACGTGCCCAAGGCATTGGAGCTGACGGCTTCTCACGGATTGCAGGTGTCACTCTTTGACACCAGCTATTTCCTCAGTCGCGAAACCGTTGTGCCCACCCCAGGCGGCGGGATGGCCAATTGGCGGGAAAGGCTCTTCGCGACCATGAGCCAAAACGCTAGCGGTGTGGTGGAGTTCTTCCGATTACCGGGAAATGCTGTTGTGGAGTTGGGAACGCGAGTGTCTATCTGACGTTCATTCATTCGTGAAGGGGTGTGCCCAAAAGGTTCGAATCCCCGACCCCACCAAAAACAGGGGGGCAGAAAACTGAGCAAGTTATTTATACAATCCCTTCTGACCCGCCAGTGTAAATCCTGCTAA
>DDPM01000061.1:2951-3626 GCA_002342165.1 Hylemonella sp. UBA2468 | reverse complement strand
TTTTCGCTGGCTTGAGAAAAGCCGCTTGGCTATCGACCGCCGGTCACGTCTAAGTTGGCGCCAGTCACATAGCTGGCTGCATCACTCAATAGCCACACAATAGATTGTGCAACTTCGTCAGCGGATCCAGGGCGCAACATGGGAATCATCGGCGCCATGGTTTTGGCGCGATCTGGAATGCCACCGCTTGCATGGATGTCGGTATCAATGATGCCAGGGCGAACCGCATTGACGCGAATACCTTCAGCCGCCACTTCTTTGGCCAAACCAGCGTTGAAGGTGTCGATGGCGCCTTTGCTGGCGGCGTAATCTACATACTGGCCAGGCGCGCCCATGCGGGCGGCCACGCTGCTGAGATTGACAATAGAGCCGCCTTTGCCACCGTGTTTGGTGCTCATGCGCAAAATGGCTTCACGTGCGCAAAACATGGCGCCGATTACGTTGATGCGCATCATGCGCTGCAGGCGCTCCCAACTTAATTCGTCTACCCGCACAGCGACGTCGAGCACGCCAGCGTTGTTCACAAAACCTGTGAGGCGACCCAGTTGTGCATCCACTTGCGAAAACAAGTGTTTGATTTGCGCCTCGTCGCCGACGTCAGCCTGGATGCTGACGGCTTGACCGCTTTCTGCTTTGATTTGTTTCACCACGGCCTCAGCGGCGGCAGAGTTTTGG
>DDPM01000061.1:0-2944 GCA_002342165.1 Hylemonella sp. UBA2468 | reverse complement strand
GCCTGTGACTAATAGAACGGGTTTCATGGGTTTTTTCCTTGGGGCCTGAGACTTTTTAATAGAGCGCGCACGATAGCACGGGCGTGGCTTACCCCGAGTAACGTCTTAGACACGGGGGGTTATCCTTGGCGCACTCAATACAAGGGCGTATTCTTGGCGCTCCTAATTTTTGTAACTTACCAGGAGTTCTCATGACCACCGTTCGATTAAAAGCCTCCGATGGATTCGAATGCCCCGCCTACGTGGCGCAACCCAAGGGCACGCCAAAAGGCGCCGTGGTGGTGATCCAAGAGATTTTTGGCGTGAATCCCCATATCCGTGAAGTGACCGATGGATATGCCTCTGCCGGCTACTTTGCGATTGCCCCTGCCATGTTCCACCGCGCCAAGCACGGCGTAGAACTGGGCTACACGCCAGACGATATGCAAGCCGGTATGGCCTTGAAGGCTGCCATCGAGGCTTTGCCAGACATGGCTTTCATGGCCGATATCCAAGCAGCAGTGAAGTACGCGCTACATAACTCCGGCGCCAAAGTGGGAATAGTGGGCTACTGCTGGGGAGGTTTATTGGCTTGGCGATCTGCTGCCTTGGTAGAGGGTTTAAGTGCGGCTGTTCCTTATTACGGCGGTGGTTCCACCACTTCGGAGGAAATCGCCCGTCACCCCAAGTGCCCCGTGATGGCGCACTATGCCAAACAAGACCATTGGATTGGCTTAGACACCGTGGACGCGTTTGCCAAAGCCCACCCAGTGGCGGCCGTGCATTTGTATGAGGCGGACCACGGTTTTAATTGCGACCACCGCGGGTCCTACCAAAAGGCTTCCGCTGACTTGGCGCGTGAACGCACGTTGGCGTTTTTCGAAGAGCATTTGGCTTAAGGCGCTTTACAAGGCCCGCTGCCGAACTGCTGGTGAATGGCGAAGCGAGCAATTAAGACACAGCTAAACTCCCAAAATGCTTTGGATTAAATCGTTTCATATTATTTTTGTGGCAAGCTGGTTCGCCGGCTTGTTTTATTTGCCGCGCATTTTTGTCAATCTGGCCATGGTGCCGCCAGAGTCCGTGTCAGAAGAGCAGCGTTTGCTGCTGATGGCGCGCAAACTGATGCGTTTCACCACACTTTTGATGATCCCCGCTTTGGTGTTGGGTTTTGTCTTGTGGCTGGTCTATGGCATCGGCCAAGGCGAGGGCAACGGCTGGATGCACGCCAAACTCGCCTTGGTGGTGTTGGCGGTCGGTTACCACCATATGTGTGGGGCGATGCTGCGCAAGTTTGAGGCGCACGCCAACCAAAAAAGCCATGTCTGGTTTCGTTGGTTCAACGAGTTACCTGTGGCGTTGCTGACCCTCACCGTGATCTTGGTGGTGGTCAAGCCTTTCTAAGACACAACTCTTATGCGACAAACCTCCGCTTGGCCGATGTCGCATATTTATCTGGCGGTAATCGTCTACGCCAGCCTGTATCCGTTTGACCAATGGCGCGACCAAGGCATTTTTACTTGGGAATTTTTAAGCGCACCATGGCCAAAATACTGGACCGGCTTTGACGTCGCATCCAATGTTTTAGGCTACGCCCCGCTTGGGTTTTTGTGGGGCCTGAGCGCGATGCGTATGGGCTGGGGACGCAGCGCCATCGTGTTGAGCACCTGCGCAGCCGCCGCCGTTTCGTTGCTCATGGAGGGTATACAAAGTTACTTGCCTTCACGTGTGCCTTCATTGGCGGATTTTTTACTGAATGTGTTGGGTGCTTGGCTCGGCGCTTGTCTATCTAGTGGCATGGAGCAAATGGGTTTGCTGTATCGGTGGAGCCAGTTTCGCAAGCGTTGGTTTGTGCGTGATGCGCATTTCGCCTTGGTGCTGATGGCGGTCTGGCCGCTGGCGCTTTTGTTTCCCGTCGCGGTACCTCTTGGCTTGGGCCAAGTGTGGGAGCGATTGGAAGATGCGCTGACTTACGCCTTAGACGGTACCGCTTTCGAGCATTGGATTCCGATGCGCTCGTTTGAACTCGAGCCTTTGTTGCCTGGTGCTGAGTTGTTGTGTGTGGTGCTGGGCCTTTTGATTCCATGTCTGCTGGGTTTTGGCGTGATTCGGCAATTTGGCCAGCGGCTGTTTTATATGGTGCTGGTGTTGGCCTGTGGCTTGGGTGTGAGCGCCCTGTCTGCCGCTTTGAGTTATGGCCCTAGCCATGCATGGAGTTGGCTGGGCGTGCCTGTCGTGTGGGGTTTGGTATGCGGTTGCGTGCTGGGCTTTTTTTTCGTGATGCTGTCAGCTCGCACATGTTGGGTTTTTTTACTGCTTGCTCTGATCGTGCAGCAAAGCGTGTTGAACCAATCGCCTGAGAGCCCTTACTTTGCCCAAACCTTGCAGACCTGGGAGCAGGGCCGCTTCATTCGCTTCAACGGTTTGGTTCAGTGGCTCGGATGGCTTTGGCCTTACACCGTATTGCTGTATGCCATTGCACGTCTCACAGGCACAAGCCAAAACAACGCGCACGAAATTTAGAATGGCCACATGACACAAAACGCTTATTACAAACACCATATTTTTTTCTGCCTGAACCAACGTGAGTCGGGAGAATCTTGTTGTGCTGACCAGGGCGCGCAAGAGGCCTTTGCGCATTGCAAGGCCCAAGTGAAAGCGGCTGGACTAACTGGTGCGGGCGGAGTTCGCGTCAACAAGGCGGGTTGCCTAGACCGTTGCGCAGGCGGCCCTGTTGCCGTGGTATACCCCGAAGGTGTTTGGTACACCTTTGTTGACCATGCCGACATCGACGACATCGTCAACAGCCATTTGAAAAACGGCCAAGTGGTCGAGCGCTTGCGCTTGAGCCCCGATGTTGGCCGATGAATTCACAAACCCAACGTATCACTTGGCGCGGAGAAGCTGGCGCCATTGAGGGACTTCTAGACCAACCCGAAGGCGCGGCAAGTGGTGTGGCGGTGGT
>DDPM01000060.1:5180-6314 GCA_002342165.1 Hylemonella sp. UBA2468 | reverse complement strand
CAAATGGCCATGTCGATCAAAACCGTGGTGCTGGATGTGCGAAAAGAGGTGGCCAACCTGAGCGTAGGTTCGCGAGAGATTGCCACGGGCAACCACGATTTGTCGTCCCGTACCGAGTCTCAGGCCAGCAGCCTAGAACAAACCGCTGCGTCCATGGAGCAAATCAACGGCACCATCAAACAGACTTCACACCTGGCCAGTCAGGGGGGCAGTTTGGCGTTTGAAACTGCCGAGGTGTCCAAGCGCAGTCAGGCTGCGGTGACCACGGTCGCCACCACCATGAAAGACATCGCCCACTCTTCCGGCAAGATTGGCAGCATCATTCAGGTCATTGAAGGGGTGGCCTTCCAAACCAACATCTTGGCCTTGAATGCTGCAGTGGAAGCCGCGCGGGCCGGTGAGCAGGGTCGCGGCTTTGCTGTGGTGGCCGCCGAAGTGCGGGCTTTGGCGCAACGTACCACGTCCGCCTCACGCGAAGTGAAACAGCTGATTGAGGAGTCACTTTCCCACGTGGAAGACGGCACCCGCCAAACGTCTCAAGCCCAAGTGCGCATGGATGAAGCCATGACCTTGGTGGAAAAAACCGTGATGCTGTTGCAAGAAATTAAAAATGCCACCGCTGAACAAGAGGCGGGCGTGTCCCAGGTGAACGATGCGGTCAGCCACCTCGACTCTTTAACCCAGCAAAACGCTGCCATGGTGGAAGAGCTGGCTGCTGCCGCCAGCTCTATGGACCAGCAAGTGGGCGTGGTGCACAGTTCTATTCAGGTATTCCGCTTGGCTGATGGAGACCGCACCTTAGCCGAATTGGACGCCGTGACCCTGCGCACCCAAGCGCAAGGCGCCACCTTAGAGGCTGAGGCTTAGGCCAAAGACTTAGACCAAAGACCCCTTCAAGCTGTAGTGCATCACCTCGGTGATGCGCACATCAACCAACTTACCCACCAGCTTGTCCTTGAGCTTGGTGGGCGCCTCAAAGTTCACCACCCGATTGCATTCGGTACGCCCCATCAGTTCAGAGGCGTCTCGTCGCGAAGGACCTTCCACCAAAATGCGCTGCCAGGTACCCAAGCGCGACTCACTGATGCTGCGCATGCTTGAATCAATCGCTGACTGAAGCTGCTGCAAGCGCTT
>DDPM01000060.1:227-5154 GCA_002342165.1 Hylemonella sp. UBA2468 | reverse complement strand
TTGGCAAAGTCTTCCTCGGTTTCTCCCGGAAAACCCACAATAAAGTCGCTGCTCATGGATAGGTCTGGCCGAATGGCGCGCAATTTACGCACCGTAGATTTGTATTCCATGGCCGTATAGCCACGTTTCATGGCCATCAAAATGCGGTCAGAGCCATGTTGTACCGGCAAGTGCAGGTGGTTGACCAACTTGGGTAGGCGCTCATATGCCGCAATGAGAGCTGGGGTAAATTCATTGGGGTGGCTGGTGGTGTAGCGGATGCGCTCTATGCCCGGAATATCGGCCACATAGTCCAGCAACGTGGCAAAGTCCGCCACCTCGGCGCTGCCGCCCATAGGGGCTCGGTAGGCGTTGACATTTTGGCCCAGCAAGTTCACTTCCAGTACGCCTTGTTGGGCCAAGCCTGCCACCTCCACCAACACGTCTTCGAATGGGCGGCTCACTTCTTCGCCACGGGTGTAGGGCACCACACAGTAGCTGCAGTATTTGGAGCAGCCTTCCATGATGCTCACAAACGCAGTGGCCCCTTGCACCTTGGCAGGCGGCAGGTGGTCAAACTTTTCAATTTCTGGAAAGCTGATGTCCACTTGCGGGCGACCCAGTTGCTCGCGGGCATTGAGCAGGTCTGGAAGGCGGTGCAGAGTTTGCGGGCCGAAGACTACGTCCACATAGGGCGCGCGGCGGATGATTTCGGCGCCCTCTTGGCTGGCCACACAACCACCGACACCAATCTTGACGCCTTTTTTCTTGAGGTGCTGCACCCGCCCCAGGTCTGAAAACACCTTTTCTTGCGCTTTTTCTCGCACCGAGCAGGTGTTGAACAAAATCAAATCGGCTTCTTCAGGGTCTTGCGTGGGCTCATAGCCTTGGGCAGCGTTCAAGACGTCGGCCATTTTGTCCGAGTCGTACTCGTTCATTTGGCAACCGAAGGTTTTGATGAATACTTTTTTGCTCATTCCTGAATTGGAACAGTTTTTACAAGGTACATAAAAAAAGGGTGCTTGAACAAGCACCCCTGTGTGACAGCCAAAACGTTTAGGCGGTTTTGTTCACGTAACCATAGGCCAAATTGGTGCGTCCTTCGCCATGTTTTTCATAGATGGCTTTGTTGTAGGCAATTTGGTCGTTGACCAACTCGGCGCGTTGTTCAGGCTTGTAGTTGTAAATGCGGGCGTTGTTCTCACCAAAAATCGCATTTTTTACGCGACCATCTGCCGCGCCCAAGGGAGCGTAGCCGTATTTACGCTGAATTTCTTCAGGGATTTCAATGCGGCGTAAGGCCTCAATTTGCCACTGCGGAGCTCCCGTCCAAATGGCGTCGGTACCCCACACCACGTTGGACAACCCCAGCCCTTTGATCAACTGACCCAGCATCACAGCGGCCAAACGCGGCTCCACGATGGTGGTTTGGGCAAACAACTGTCCTAAGTCGGCGTAAATGTTTTTCACGCCATATTTGGCGGGCATTTCGGCCAAGTCGGTGATCCAGTCGATGCGGCCGGTGCGTTCAAATTGCTCCCATGCGTCTTCAGCGCGACCACCGCCAGCGTATCGGTAGCCCCCGTGGTAAATCACAAAATTGAGCTGCGGCCAGTCCTTGGCGGCTTTGGCCACGTCGTCCACCCGAGAATGCCTGAGCAGGTGAGGAAATTGTTTTTCCACTGAAGGCGGAAACAAACCCTTGTGCACGCACACATTTTTGAGCCCTGCTTTGGCAAACTTTTCGTAAGCGGGATACACCAGTTTTTCGTCGTCCATCAGCCACGGGTGTTTGGAGAGGTGTTTGTTGGTGTTGTCGCCAATGGTGTAACCCTTCATGGAGTCGGGCTTGAGCAGTTCAATGGCCTTGTCGATTTCTTCCATCCAACCGGGATAGCCGGGGGTGAAAATGGCGTGCGACATCGACCGCTTGCTGCCTGCAATGGAGTTGATGGTGGCTTTGCAGCGCATTTTCATTTCATTGGTCAGGAACCAGTCGCCTGGAATTTCGGAGGGCGCGCCGCTGATACAGGCCACCTTGGTGTCGCTGTCGAGGTAAATTTCCTTGAGGTAGTTGGCAAACTTCAGGTCCTCAATGGTTTGCGCACCGGTTTTGATGGCAGGGTTCCAGCCTGCTTTGCCCACGGCTTCGCGTTGCAAGATGAAGGTCTGGATGCGCGTGTCGTCGCGCAAGAAGTGGGTGTGCATGTCCATGATGAACTGACCCGAGAGCTTCTTGGCGCGTTCGTTGGCCATGTCAGGCGTTTGGGCCTCTGCTTTGGAAACACCAAAAATCGGGCCGTAGGTGTCGTTCATGGCGACAAAAGCGGCCGCCATGCCCGAAGCGCTCTTGAAAAATTTGCGGCGTGTGGTACCCAGTTTTTTGGCCATTTCAGAGCCTATGGCTTTGACTCGGGCTTCATATTCTTTTTGCTTCGGCGTTTGACGCGAGGGCATGAACTCATCGCTCGAAACACACTGAACAGGAATGGGAGAGGGAAAGAGCGCCGTCTCCGCTCCATCCAATTTGGACAGTTCGTCTTCAGTTAAAAAACCCATGGTGATATCTCCTTATATTGAGCACTCGAGGTGCCGGGTTGAAAAAAAACAAAACTCCAAAACGGTCAATCCCATTCAAACAAAGCAGCAGAAATCATGCGGTTGACCACTTGTCTCACGCCGGGAGTGGAGATGGCAATGTGTTCGGCTTGGCTGCTGATAGGCCCCTCTTTAACGGTACCGCTCAAGGTGGCAACACCCGCTAGAGTCTGGACCTTAATGCCTAAGCCGCGCACGGTGATCACGCCTTGGTATTCGTCCAAACGCGCCTCTGGGCTTCCAAGTTGCTTGAGCAAATGTTGGCCGAGGGAGCGGCTGATTTCAATGTCTTGAATCGGCAGTGTGGTGTTTGCTAGGTTATGTGGTGCGGTTACCTTGCGTGCAAAAGGTGGTGCCTCGGTGGGCATGGCAGCGAGTGTGGACGTCCTGGCTATGCCCGAACGTTGGAGCATGAAGTCCACAATCGCTTTCACTTGGTTGTCGCTCAGTTCTACATACCCGCCTTTTGCGGCCATTGCGGTGTTGGCCACGCCTGAAATGGCAGACTTGTAAAGAGATTGCAAACCCTTTTGACTGCGGGTGGACCAAGCGGCGGTGTCGTCAATTCTGGGAGCCTGACCCGCACCACCATCATGGCAGACGCTGCATTTGTTGCGGTAGTCCTGCTCAGGCGTCTGAGCTTGTGTTGGACCTGTTGCGCATAGGAGGGAGGAACCCAAGAGCCCTGAGTAGAGGGCTAATGGTTTCAAATATTCGTAAATCAAGTTCGAGCGCATCGTGCCTCAGGCGCCGGTGTACACCGGATCGGGTTGGGCAAAGTAGTTGGCCAACAGGTGGTAGACCAATGCGTAATTTTTAGAGCGTGTGCTGGTGTGCGCAATGCCGGGCATCACCACAAACTGCTTGTCAGGGTGGGCCAAGCGCTCAAAAAACGCCGCCAAGTCCTGAAAGCTGGCAATGCCGTCGTACTGACCGCGCAGGATCAGCGTGGGCACGTTGATTTTTTCGGGGTCGCAGACTGGCAGGTGGGCCGACATGTCGATGTAGGTGCCGGTGGGTACCGAGTTGTCCAGCGCCAGCACCGCATCGGCAAAGGCCTCTACCACGCCGAGGTCACTGGTACCGGGGTGATCGCGCGTGAAGATGCTGCGGATCATGTCGCGGTCGATGGCTCTGCGGTTGCTGGCCAAATAGGCCGGGAGACGCTTTTTACGTTCGGCCAATGTGGGGCTGCCTTGGCCTGTCCAGACCATGGCATCCAGCACCATACGGGCAATGCGTTCTGGGTGTTTTTGGGCAAATAGGGCGGTGCGCAGTGCACCCGACGAAGCGCCGTAGGTGAGCAATTTTTTGCCGCCATTGAGCTTCATGATGTATTCGCTCACGGCCGCCAAGTCGTCGGCGCCGCAGGCAACATTGGCATTGACGTTGCGGGTTTTGTCGGAGCGGCCATAACCTTCGCAGTCAAAGCACCACGTGTCGTAACCTTGCCGAGCAAACCAATCCATCAAAGACGAATCCTCTCGGCCAGGGATCTGCAAATCAAACACGGGGGTAGAGGCCATGGAGGAACCATGCACAAACACGATGGTGCCTTTGAACGCCACTGGCGCATGGGTCAGCTTTTTGTTCCACATAAAGAGCTTTACCGATTCGGAGCCCACTTTTTTGTACGTCCAGTGCACTTGGCCCACCACGGATGGGGCGGGCCCCGCAGAGGTCTGGGCGCTGGTCTCTAGGGGGGTGAAGGCACCAGCAGTTAAGAGGCTGGAACCTAGTGCAGAACCTAGGGCCGAATGGGCTAAAAAGCTTCTGCGTGATTCTTTGGGCTTGGTCGATGAAGTCATAAACCAAATCAAACCACAGCCCTTGGCTTTTGAATTCGGGAATTACCCTTGGTTGACTTGGGGGCTTTAACTTAAGCGACGCCCTCTTTTTAGGTAGCTAAACCCAACATGTTTAAGGCAGCATGCTCAATGCTGGNNGGCCAAAGCCATCGGTGCCCAGCGCCAAGTACGCACGCCCTTCGGGTACAAAGGCTCGAATGCTCTCGGGCACCGCGCGCACATAGTCGCTGGCCGCCAAGATGGGCCCAACGCTTTGGTTCAATTGTCGGGTGATAAACGGCAGATCAAGCGCTTTTGAGTCTGTTGGTGTGCCAAACAACCGGTGTTCAAAGTACTGGTGCCCGTTGCGAGACAGCTCGCTCCAGCTGGTGACGCTGTAAATATTCACCGCAACACCTTGCGCGCACAGCCGCTCGCCCGCCTGAATGACTTCCGTCAAGATGGCGCCGGACCCCATAAGCGTGATGGCTTTGGGGGGCTTCGAAGAAGAAGGTTGGTTGGACGGTGCGAGCTGCATCAGGCGGTAGCAGCCTTGCAGCAGG
>DDPM01000060.1:0-157 GCA_002342165.1 Hylemonella sp. UBA2468 | reverse complement strand
AGGGTGATGTAATAAAACACGTCTTTCTGTTCGATCAGCATATCGCGCATGCCTTGGTCCAAAATAACGGCCAGCTCGCCTGCAAAAGCAGGGTCCCAAGCTTTGCAGTTGGGAATGGTGGCCGCCACCAAGTGGCTGGAGCCGTCTTGGTGTTGCA
>DDPM01000162.1 GCA_002342165.1 Hylemonella sp. UBA2468 | reverse complement strand
GCTTTGATGGATAAGGGAAGGTCTTGTGCATCAAGGTGCGCCAAATAGGTGCGGCGCTTAAGGGTGCCTCTGAATTGGCTGCGTGCCACCACTTCTTGCCCTGGGTAACAACCTTTTTTGAAGTTGACACCGCCCACAGATTCGTAATTGAGCATTTGGGGCACCAAAGCGTCAATCAAGGGCGCTGAAACGGTGGCCACACCACTCTGAACCTCAGACCACAACCACAGGTCGTTTGGCAACAGCGGGACTTGGTTCAAAAGCTCAGGTAAAGGTGGGTCTGAAGAAAGTAACTCTGCTGGTAACAACAAGAGGGCACGGGGCGCGCCCAATGCCGGGTAAAGCTTTACGCCCTGAACTTGCATGGAGCTTTTGTTTTGCAGACAGAAAGTGCTCCAAGGTATGGCGGCTGGGCAGGCAGCCTCAAGCGCATCTCCGGCCCAACCCCAAACTTGGAACTGACTGCTGGCATCAGAAAGTTTGACCTTAGAGCGCAGAACAAACATGGACAAACGCTTGAGGGTGTTGGCCAAGAGGTCTTGGCTGCACAGCAAATAAACGGTATCAGGCGCAGGCTTCCAAGCAATAAAACTGGCTTGAACCCTCCCTTTAGCCGAACAAAAGGCTGCCAGACGGGCCGCAGTCGGGTAAGAGGAGCCCAGCAACAAAAAGTCTTGCGAGAGCTGGTTGTGCAAAAACTGGGCCGCGTCCGGGCCTTGGGCCTGGATGACTCCTAGATGGGTCAAGTGGCAGCGGCCTTGAAGTTGGGATGCGGGGGTGGGCTCTTGAGACATGGCTGAATTATCATGCCCATCAAGTTTCTAAATCAGGCGGGGTGACCCGTGATCACATTTTGGTTAAAAAAGTTCGCCCAAAATCAACATCTAAGCCCACACCGTTTCAGTTCGTCGGGTGGCTTATTTCGGCGACGCTGGCGTTGGTTTTAGTTACTGGAGTCGGCTTTTGGGCTTGGACTCAGCACGCCGTAAGCTTGAGCGCCCCTACCTTAGAGGTATCCATAGACCCGGGGTCTTCGGCCAAAGAGGTGGCCCAAACCTTCGTGCAAGCAGGCGTGCAGGTGAACCCCACTCTTTTGTATGCATGGTTTCGGCTGTCTGGTCATGCACGGGCCTTAAAGGCGGGCAGTTACGAGTTGGCTTTGGGGGCAACGCCCCAGAGCTTGTTGCAAAAGCTGGTACGGGGCGAAGAGTCGTTGCGCACCATCACCTTGGTAGAGGGTTGGAGCTTTAGGCAAGTGCGGCAAGCCTTGGCTAAGGCAGAGCAGCTCAAGCCCGACACCCAGACCCTTGAGGACGAAGACATCATGGTGCGCTTGGGCAGACCGCAGGTACACCCCGAGGGTCGGTTTTTTCCCGACACCTACGCCTATGCCAAAGGCAGCAGTGACCTGGAAGTGCTACGCCGCGCCATGAATGCCATGGATAGACGTCTAGACACGGTTTGGCAGGCGCGAAACCCCGCTATTGCCCTGAAAACCCCAGAAGAAGCCTTGATTTTGGCCAGCATTGTGGAAAAAGAAACCGGCCAAGCCTCAGACCGAGCTGAAATTTCAGCGGTTTTTCACAATCGGTTGCGCTTGGGCATGATGTTGCAAACCGACCCTACCGTGATCTACGGCATGGGCGCCAGCTTTGACGGCAATTTGCGCAAAAACGATTTGCGGCAAGACACCCCTTGGAACACCTACACCCGCGTGGGCTTGCCGCCCACCCCCATAGCCATGCCCGGCAAGGCGTCCCTTTTGGCGGCAGTTCAGCCTAAGGCAAGCACAGCTTTGTATTTTGTGGCACGAGGAGACGGCAGCAGTGCCTTTAGCACTTCACTGGATGAACACAACCGAGCCGTCAACCGGTATCAACGCGGAAGGCCCTAAGATGATGAGCACCACAGAAGCTGCATCCAAAAGCGCCGGGCTGTTTATAAGCTTTGAGGGCATAGACGGGGCGGGCAAGTCCTCTCACATTGAGTCTTTGGCCCAAGCTTTTAAGGCTGCTGGGCGTCAGGTGCTGACCACGCGTGAACCTGGCGGTACCGACTTGGCTGAAAAAATCAGGCACATAGTGCTCAACGACCCCATGGACGCCATGACGGAAGCCCTGTTGGTGTTTGCCGCGCGGCGCGACCACATTCAGCACTGCATAGAACCAGCCCTGGCAAAAGGGCAAGTGGTGCTGTGCGACCGCTTTACCGATGCCACTTTTGCCTACCAAGGCGGCGGGCGCAGTTTTGACTGGGCGGTGCTGACTCAGCTGGAAACGTGGGTGCAGACCCGGGCCCCCGACATGACCCTGTGGTTTGAATTAAGCCCCCAAATAGCGGCCAAGCGCTTGGCCGGTGCACGTGTACCTGACAAGTTTGAGTCACAACCGGTGGCATTTTTTGAGCAAGTGGTGGCTGGATACGCCAAACGCGAACAGGCCGAACCAAAGCGCATGGTGCGGGTGGACGCTTTAGGCCAACGGGACGAGGTATGGGCTAGGGTGTTGCTTGCAGTTCAATCCAGGGGGTACCTGTAAATGAACCTAGCGCCTTGGCTGCGACCGCAGCTAAAAGACTTGGCCACTAGGAGAGGGCACGCATGGTTGATTCATGGTCCTGCGGGTTTGGGCCAATACGACCTGGCGTTGGCCTTGGCGGCAACCTGGCTGTGTGAATCGCCAAATGAGGGCTTGGTTTGTGGCACTTGTGCGAGTTGCCATGCCATTGAGGTGCGCACCCATGCAGACCTGTGTGTGTTGATGCCCGAGCTGGCCATGTTAGAGCTGGGCTGGCCATTGGACGAAAAAAGCCAATCTGACCTGGACGACAAAAAGCGTAAGCCCAGCAAAGAAATCCGCGTGGACGACATGAAGCACGCCATAGAGTTCGCCCAGCGCACCAGCTCCCGTGGCCAAGGTAAGGTGATTTTGGTGTTTCCAGCGGAGCATATGAACCATTACACGGCCAATTCGCTTCTCAAAACACTAGAAGAGCCGCCTGGTGAAGTGCGATTTGTGTTGGCCAGTCTTGCACCGCACCAACTGCTGCCCACAATTCGCAGCCGCTGCCTGAGTTATGCCCTGAAATGGCCACCTGCTGAGCAGGCTCTACAAATGGCGCAAGGTGGACTAGATGCTGCGTTTTGGGCGCAACTGCCCAAGGCGGTAGCCAAAGGCCAGGGAGACTGCTTCAAAGATTGGCCTATATTGCAAGTGATAGACGTGCTGCAAAAGGTTTGCCACGACCATTTGGTGAGTCGCTGCGGCGTGGCGGGGCGGTTTTTTGAGCCCAGTAGCCTCACGCCCTCCCCACCACTGGAGGTGTTGGCGCCATGGTCCAAGGAGCTGATGTCTGACCGCGCCGTCGCCGAACATGCTTTTAACCAAGGTTTATTTTTGGAGCACCTCCTGTCTCGAGCACGGGTCGTTTTAAACTCTTGAACATGAATCCTGCCAAACCCAGCGTGAGCCAACTTGTCTTTAAGGACAACTCAGAGCTTTACGCCGCTTATATGGATTGGATGTCAGAAGGCGGCGTGTTTGTGCCAACTGAACGCCCGCATCGTCTGGGTGACGATGTGTATGTGTTGTTGAAGTTGCCCGATGACCCTCAAATGCACCCTTTTGTGGGTAAAGTGGTTTGGGTCACCCCCGCTCGATCTGCCCATCAAAGGTTGCAGGGGGTGGGTGTGCGGTTTACTGATTCCGACGATGCCCGGCAGCTCAAAATCAAAATTGAAACGTTGTTGGGGATTCAATTGGGTTCTGATCGACCCACCCAGACGCTTTAATTGGTTTTGGATTGATTGGCCGTGTTCACGGACTCGCACTGTCATTTGAACGATCCGTCGCTTTTGTCGGATCTTACTGCAATCAGACACAAAATGGCCGAAGCTCAAGTGACTCGCGCTTTGTGCATTTGCACCACCTTAGAAGAATTTCCCCAAGTGCATGCGCTGGCTACCCAATACGACAATTTCTGGGCCACAGCGGGCGTTCATCCTGACTATGAAAACCTGTTGGAGCCCAGCTTAGAAGATTTAACTCGCCTAGCGACCCTGCCCAAAGTGCTTGGGATAGGGGAAACGGGGTTGGACTACTACCGACTTGGAGATCGCTCGGTGCATGACATGAACTGGCAGCGTGAGCGGTTTAGGGTGCACATCAGGGCGGCGAGACAACTGCAGAAGCCTCTGGTGATACACACCCGCCAAGCTTCAGATGACACGTTGGCCATCTTGCGGGAAGAGGGTGAAGACGGGTCTTTGGATAGCGCGGGCGGGGTGTTTCATTGTTTTACCGAAAGCCAAGCCGTGGCCCGTGCCGCTTTGGACTTAGGATTTTACATTTCGTTTTCGGGCATTCTGACCTTTAAAAACGCTGCGGATTTAAGGGGCACGGCCCAATTTGTGCCATTGGACCGCCTGCTGATTGAAACCGACAGTCCCTATTTGGCACCTGCGCCCCACCGCGGTAAAACCAACAATCCTTCGTATGTGCCACTCGTGGCGAAATGTATCGCTGAGCTGAAGTCAAGAGATGTTTCGGACATTGCCGAAACCACCAGCCGCAACTTTGACAAGCTGTTTATGCCAAACTGAGTTTGGCTAATCTAGATTATTCGACTTTGCTTTCTCTAATGATTTACTTTAATAAAGCTATAAAGTACATTGTTTTATATGTATTTTTTATCTTTTATGGCCCTGTGTCCGCAGGCTCATATGAAGATTTTTTCAGTGCCATTGAGCGCGACGATGCCCCCACAGTAGCTCGACTGATTAGGCTTGGCTTTGACACCAACACCCCGAGTCCACAGGGCCTTCATCCCTTGTTTGCGGCCATTAACGTTCCTGCCCCCAGGGTTGCTCAAACTTTGGCCCAAGCACCCGCCACCAAAATTGACTTGCGCAACGCACATGATGAAACACCATTGATGATGGCCTCCATCAGAGGCATGGATGTCTTGGCTAAGCTTTTGATAGATCGAAACGCAGATGTCAACAAGACAGCTTGGACGCCGCTTCATTATGCGGCCACAAGCGGCCGACTGGTTGTGATGAATTTGTTGCTTGACCATCATGCTTATATTGATGCGCCTTCACCTAATGGCACCACACCTTTGATGATGGCGGCCATGTACGGTACGCCATCGGCTGTGAAGCTGCTACTTGAAGCAGGAGCTGACCCCACCATAAAAAATGATTTGGGTTTGTCGGCAATTGATTTCGCGCTTAGGGAGAGCAATCAGGAATCTGCAGCACTGATTCAGGCTTTTTTGCAGGCTAGGTCTAAGTGACCCAGGAGATGCTTTGGTTGAACCCATTACTAACATCATACGATGTATATTATGTTAAGTATAAGATTCAGATCTTAGCTTGTGATCATGAGTTTGGAAACAGCAAGCCAACCAAAACATCAAACCAAGCAATCTTCCCCACCAATCGGCACAACCCTTAATCGACGTCATTACCCCAAAGCAACAACACTTCTCTGCCCTGAACCACCAAATCAGCGAGGCAACCCACCGGCAAAAGTACTTTTCTAGGCACATGACCAAAAGGCAAACCCGAGATCACCGGCACTTTTAGTTGACTGCGCAACCAGTTTATAACGGTTTTTAAGTTGTAACCACGATCATGCGGCGTGAGCCGGTAGTCAGAAAATTGACCCATCAAAACAGCTTGTTGATTGGCCAAAACTCCAGCATGCATCAATTGTGTCAACAAACGCTCCACCCGATACGGATGCTCACCCACATCCTCTAAAAACAAAAATCCACCTTCCACTTGAGGAAAATAAGGCGTTCCCAACATGGAACAGAGCACAGACAAGTTGCCGCCCCAAACTACGCCGTCTTTAAGATGAAAAGAGGCATCCGCTCCAAGCCGTTTGGAATGGAACTGCTCGTACCTTAGGCCTGAAGGCAGTTTTTCAAAAGGCTGACGCCAGCCAGTGCCCTCAAAACGATGGTTCAATACGTCGATAAAACAAGATTCCAGAACATCGTCGGGGCCATCAACTGGCCCAAAACTCTCCACAACTGATGGGCCAGCCCATGTGCAAGCTCCAGTTTGGGCCAGCAGTGCCATTTGTACGGATGTAAAGTCGCTAAAACCCATGAACTGAGTGCCACGAGCGACCGCTTTGGCCATACGTTTAAAAGAGATTTGCTGTAACAAACGCGTGAGTCCATAGCCCCCGCGAGACAGCATCACCCAATCTGCCCCGCTGGCAATGGCCCGATCCAGACAAGCAAGTCGGCTGGCATCGTCACCGGCAAATCGCAAATGGGAGCTCAAGGCGCCGGAATCCATTTCTACTTGTAAGCCCAAACCTTCTAAATAACGAACCCCACGTCTCAGACCTGCTTTGTCACGAACTGCGCCCGAGGGAGATATGACGTAAACGTGTGAATTCATGGTTGAAGAGAAGATCTTGAATTAGAAAGATGGCGTCTGGTCTTAAAAAAAGCTTGTATCAACTCCAAACATTCTGATGCCAAGATGCCACTTGTACAGGTGGCATGGTGGTTGAGACTTGGGTGTTCAAATAAATTGATCATGGAGCCAGCTGCGCCAGTTTTGGGCTCTAAGGCTCCAAAGACGACGCGGCGAACACGGGCATGGAGCATGGCACCCGCACACATGGCACAGGGCTCTAGCGTTACAAAAATATCACAACCTTCTAAGCGGTAATTGTTGACATACAGCGCCGCGGATCTCAGCGCCAAAATTTCGGCATGGGCGGTGGGGTCAAGCAAGCCAATAGAGTGGTTGTGGCCCATAGAGATAACGTCGCCATCCCTGACCACCACGCAGCCTACGGGAACCTCACCAAGTGATGCTGCCCTCCTCGCCTGCTCTATGGCCAGGCGCATGAAGGTTTCGTCAGACCTCAAAGCTCAGTTACTGCCTGTCATGCAGTAAATGGCCAACTTATTGCCGTCCAAATCACGAAAATAGGCACCGTAAAAGCTGCCATTGCGGGAGCCTGGTGCTCCTTCATCTTGACCACCAAGCTCTAAGGCTTTGGCGTGCACACGCTGAACCAACTCTTCGTTGTCAGCTTGCAACGCGACCATGGCACCATTTCCCACTGTGGCGGGAGCCCCATCGAATGGCAACATCACGCTGAACATG
>DDPM01000180.1 GCA_002342165.1 Hylemonella sp. UBA2468 | reverse complement strand
ATGACCGACGTGATTGAAAAAGTCGCGCCAGGCGTGATTGCGCGTAAATCGGTGGATCAGCCCATGCAGTCTGGCTTGAAGGCCATTGACTCCATGGTGCCGATTGGTCGTGGACAGCGCGANNGAATTGATCATTGGTGACCGCCAAACCGGTAAAACCGCCGTCGCAATTGACACCATCATCAATCAAAAAGGTCAAAACATGACCTGCATCTACGTGGCGATTGGTCAAAAGGCGTCGTCCGTTAAAAACGTGGTGCGTGCCCTAGAGCAGTCTGGAGCCATGAGCTACACCATTGTGGTGGCGGCTACCGCTTCGGAATCTGCAGCCATGCAGTTTGTGTCTGCTTACTCTGGCTGCACCATGGGCGAATACTTCCGTGACCGTGGACAAGATGCGCTGATTATTTACGACGATTTGTCCAAGCAGGCCGTGGCTTACCGTCAGGTGTCTTTGCTGTTGCGTCGCCCGCCAGGCCGCGAAGCCTACCCAGGCGATGTGTTCTATTTGCACAGCCGTTTGCTTGAGCGTGCAGCCCGCGTGAATGCTGAATACGTTGAGGCCTTCACCAAAGGTGAAGTCAAAGGCAAAACAGGCTCTTTGACAGCTCTGCCCATTATTGAAACCCAAGCAGGCGACGTGTCGGCCTTCGTGCCTACCAACGTGATTTCGATCACCGATGGTCAAATCTTCTTGGAGACCAGTTTGTTCAACGCGGGCGTGCGCCCTGCTATCAACGCCGGTATTTCGGTGTCTCGTGTGGGTGGTGCCGCACAAACCAAGCTCATCAAGAGCTTGTCGGGTGGTATTCGTACCGACTTGGCTCAGTACCGCGAATTGGCAGCCTTTGCTCAGTTTGCCTCCGACCTGGACGAAGCCACTCGCAAGCAGCTCGACCGCGGTGCCCGAGTGACCGAATTGCTCAAGCAGCCCCAATACTCCCCGCTGCCCATCAGCTTGATGGCTTCCACCTTGTTCGCCGTCAACAAAGGCTACTTGGACGACATCGAAGTCAAGCGCGTGTTGCCCTTTGAGCATGGCTTGCACAGCTACTTAAAAGACAAACATGCCGCACTATTAAGCAAGCTTGAGGCTGACAAAGCCATGGACAAAGATGCTGAAGCTGAATTGAACACGGCCATTGCTGCGTTTAAAAAGTCGTTTGCTTGAATCTGGCCTGACGACTTAAGGACACATATATGGCAGCAGGCAAGGAAATACGCGGCAAGATCAAATCGGTGGAAAACACCAAGAAGATCACCAAAGCCATGGAAATGGTGGCCGCTTCCAAAATGCGCAAGGCTCAGCAGCGCATGCATGCGGCGCGGCCTTACAGCGACAAAATTCGCAATATTGCCGCCAATTTGGGTAAGGCCAATCCGGAATACGTGCACCCCTTTATGCAAACCAACGACGCC
Organism: Hylemonella sp. UBA2468; assembly: GCA_002342165.1. Classification (GTDB taxonomy): domain Bacteria; phylum Pseudomonadota; class Gammaproteobacteria; order Burkholderiales; family Burkholderiaceae_C; genus Hylemonella. Next base: position 6,203 of record DDPM01000180.1, on the reverse strand, counting down.
AAGTCGGTGGGCGTCATTGTGGTCACCACGGACAAGGGTCTGTGCGGCGGCTTAAATACCAACGTCCTGCGTGGCGTCACCAACAAGTTGCGCGACCTGCAAGCCAATGGCGTCAAAGCGCAAGCGGTGGCCATTGGCAACAAAGGCTTGGGTTTTTTAAACCGCATTGGCGCTCAAGTGGTCTCGCATGTCACGCATTTGGGAGACACGCCTCATTTGGATAAGCTCATTGGCCCCGTGAAAGTGCTGCTTGATGCTTATGCTCGTGGTGAACTGAGTGCGGTGTACTTAAGCTACACCAAGTTCATCAACACCATGAAACAAGAGCCCGTGCTTGAAAAACTGCTGCCCTTGTCTGCAGAGCAAATTCAGTCCGACGCACAAGCCAGAGGACCCCAGCACGATTGGGATTACCTCTACGAACCTGATGCCCAAGCAGTGATTGACGAATTGCTGGTGCGCTACGTAGAAGCATTGGTGTACCAGGCGGTGGCAGAAAACATGGCGTCTGAGCAGTCAGCGCGCATGGTCGCCATGAAGGCGGCAACAGATAACGCGGGTAATGTGATCAGCGAGCTCAAGCTTGTTTACAACAAAACCCGTCAGGCAGGTATTACCAAAGAACTGTCTGAAATTGTGGCGGGTGCGGCAGCGGTTTAAACCGCGCATCCATAAAAGTTTTACAGATTCAATTATTGGAGCAAACGATGGCTCAAGCTGAAATGCAAGTTCAAGGCAAAATTGTCCAATGTATCGGTGCTGTGGTGGACGTGGAGTTTCCCCGTACGCATATGCCCCACGTCTACGACGCCCTCAAAATGGAAGGCTCTGCACTGACCCTTGAAGTGCAGCAGCAACTGGGGGACGGCGTGGTGCGAACCATTGCCCTAGGCTCATCTGACGGCCTGCGCCGCGGCATGATGGTGCACAACACCGGTTCCGCCATCACCGTTCCGGTTGGTAAATCCACTCTGGGCCGGATCATGGACGTGTTGGGTAATCCTATCGACGAGCGTGGTCCTGTGGATCAGGCTCTGACGGCCCCCATCCACCGAAAGGCTCCTGCGTACGACGAACTCTCTCCTTCGCAGGAACTCCTGGAAACTGGCATCAAGGTGATCGACTTGGTTTGCCCTTTCGCTAAAGGCGGCAAGGTGGGATTGTTTGGTGGTGCCGGTGTAGGTAAAACCGTGAACATGATGGAACTTATTAACAACATTGCCAAAGCCCACTCAGGCTTGTCGGTGTTTGCAGGTGTGGGGGAGCGTACTCGTGAGGGCAATGACTTTTATCACGAGATGGCCGATTCTGGCGTGGTGAACCTTGAGAACCTGCCCGAATCCAAGGTTTCCATGGTGTACGGTCAGATGAACGAGCCCCCAGGCAACCGTTTGCGTGTGGCCCTGACTGGCCTGACCATTGCCGAATCTTTCCGTGACGAAGGTCGCGACGTGCTGTTTTTTGTGGACAACATCTACCGCTACACCTTGGCCGGTACCGAAGTGTCCGCCCTGTTGGGTCGTATGCCGTCAGCTGTGGGCTATCAGCCTACATTGGCTGAAGAAATGGGCCGCTTGCAAGAACGCATTACCTCTACCAAAGTGGGTTCCATCACCTCCATTCAGGCCGTGTACGTGCCTGCGGACGACTTGACCGATCCATCCCCTGCCACCACCTTTGCCCACTTGGACTCCACAGTGGTGTTATCTCGAGACATTGCTGCTTTGGGTATTTACCCAGCAGTGGACCCTTTGGATTCCACAAGCCGCCAGCTCGACCCCCAAGTGGTGGGCGAAGAGCACTACGGCGTGGCGCGTGCGGTGCAAGGCACTTTGCAGCGGTATAAAGAATTGCGCGACATCATTGCCATTTTGGGAATGGACGAATTGGCCCCTGAAGACAAACTTACTGTGGCGCGTGCTCGTAAGATCCAGCGCTTTTTGTCTCAGCCCTTCCACGTAGCCGAAGTGTTTACCGGAGCACCTGGTAAGTACGTTACTTTGAGCGAAACCATTCGCGGCTTCAAAATGATTGCCGCTGGCGAGTGCGACCACCTGCCTGAGCAGGCGTTCTATATGGTGGGCACCATTGACGAAGCCTTCGAAAAAGCCAAAAAGATTTAATTCACAGGCGAACGGAACCTAAATGAACACCATCCATGTTGATGTGGTCAGCGCCGAAGAAAGCATCTTCTCCGGCGAGGCGCGTTTTGTGGCTTTGCCAGGTGAAACGGGAGAACTGGGTATTTTTCCCAGGCACACCCCACTAATTACACGCATTCGTCCAGGCTCGGTTCGTATAGAAATGGCCGATGGAAGTGAAGAGTTTGTGTTTGTTGCCGGAGGCCTGCTTGAAGTTCAGCCCAACTGCGTGACCGTACTTTCTGACACCGCAGTTCGTGGCAAAGACCTGGACGAAGAAAAAGCCAATGAAGCCAAGCGCGCAGCCGAAGAGGCACTTAAAAATGCCAAAAGCGATCTGGATTTGGCCAAGGCCCAGTCCGAACTGGCCATCATGGCTGCCCAAATTGCAGCTTTGCGCAAGTTTCGTCAAAAGAAATAAGCAAATGAAATTGATGGGCACACCTTGCCCATCAATAACAAAGCCCCTTGCCACAAGCTCGGGGCTTTTTTTATCCACCACATAGCGCCCGAACTCAGCAAACCATGCACTACAAAGCACCGTTTTGGTTGCCCGGTGGGCATTTGCAAACCATATGGGCATCCAGAATATCGCGCCAACAACACGGGCACAACATCATTTACGCCCGTCAGCGTGTGTACACGCCAGATGAGGATTTTGTCGATATAGATTGGGTGCATGCACCTGCCAAGCAAGCAGGCCCAAAGCAAAAAACCCACAACTTCTTACTGGTGCTGTTCCATGGGCTGGAAGGGTCATCACAAGGGCACTATGCCTTGGCGTTTGCGCAAGCCGCCCAAGCTAAAGGATGGTCCTATGCCGTGCCGCACTTTAGGGGGTGCAGTGGCTCCATCAACTTGGCCCCCCGCGCCTACCACTCTGGGGATGTGGCTGAAATCGATTGGATGCTCAACCAAATCAAGTCACAACATACCGGTCCCATCATGGCCGTCGGTATTTCGCTAGGGGGCAACGCCTTAATGAAATGGGCGGGGGAACTAGGACAAGAGGCTTGCAAAACCTTACAAGCTATTGCCAGCATTTCGGCGCCCTTAGATTTATGGAAAAGCGGAATGCATTTGGGTAAAGGGTTCAATCGCTACGTCTATACCGCCATGTTCCTCAAAACCATGAAACAAAAGGCTTTATTGAAACACCAGCAGTACCCCAAGCTGTTCAATTTGCAGAAAGTGCTGTCTGCTCAAACTCTGTACGAATTTGACAATGCATTCACAGCACCGTTACACGGGTTTGATAATACCCAAGACTATTGGAGGCGAGCATCAGCCATCTATAAGCTTGCAAACATCAAAGTGCCGGCTCTATTGGTCAATGCACGCAATGACCCGTTTATTCCACGGGATAGCCTACCTAAACCAGAACAACTCGGGCCCAGCATGGATGTTTATCAACCCGATACAGGCGGGCACGTGGGATTTCCAGCAGGCAAGAAAGGCTCGACATCATTGCCAGAACAAGTGCTGGCATGGTTGAGCCTTAAATCCTGTTAAGGCTTGGCTTCAGCAGCGGGTGCCTTAGGCTCAGGAAATTTAGCACCAGCAGCGTTGGTCATATGGACTACGGCGCGTGCAATTTCAATGTCAGTGTGATCGCCACCGGCTTGACCAGCCATAGCACCCTTGCCCTTCAAGGCGGAATTCCAAAGGGATTCAAAACCCGTTTTAATGCGGGGTGCCCAAGCTGCAGCATCGGCAAATTTAGGTGAACCAGCAGCACCAATGGCATGGCAAGCTGCACATTGGGCTTGGTAAACCTCAGCCCCTGACTTTAAGGGGCGATTGGCATCACGCACCTCAACCAAACCCACTTTTTGAATCCGTTGGGCAACGGACTGTTCCATATTGGAACCTGGTGCCTTTTTGTTGTCTGAAGACACGAAATACACAAGACCAATGATCACAAAAACGGGAAGCACAAACGCCAAAATGGAATACCAAAGCAATTGCTTGGGCGTCTTGATTGGGCCTGTGTGGGCTTCTTCTTGGCTGTGTTCGCTCATGGGATCCTCAAAGTCAATGTAAGGAAAGATAGCCCTAAATTATAGCTTCGAGCCACACATCCAACCCTAAACTAAGGGCACACCCAACGAATTACACCGCTCAAAATAAAAGCACTCGAAACCTAATCCACTGTGATCTTGGCGAACCGAATGACTTGCGACCAACGCTGTCCATCTCTGCGGATGGCGTCAGCCATGGCAGCAGCGGTTGAGCCCAAAGGCTCCGCCTGGAGGTCTTCAATTTGCTTGCGAATTTTGGGTGTTTTCATGGCTGCTGAAACAGCTTGGCTGAGCTTATCAACCACTGCCGGTGGCGTACCTGGGGGCGTCACCAACCCCATCCAGGTGACCGATTCAAACCCTGGCAGCACCTCATGAACCGCAGGTGTGTCGGGAAACAATCGGCTGCGGGTCGAAGAGCCCACGGCCAGCAACTTGAGTTTGCCCGTCTGGATGAAGGGCGTGGCCGCAATCAAGTTGTCAAACATCAAGTCCACATGCCCGGCAATCAGATCATTCATGGCAGGAGAAGAACCTTTGTAGGGCACATGCATCATGTCCACCTTGGCCATCTCCTTTAAAAGCTCTGCGGTCAGGTGTTGGCTGGTGCCGCTACCTGCGGATGCAATATTCAAAGGTTTTGGGCTGCTGCGTGCATAGGTCAAAAGCTGTGCAATATTTTGAGCAGGCAACTTGTTACTGCCTAAAAGTACATTGGGGTAAGACGCCAAAATACTTACGGGCATGAACTTGGTGGGCTCAAACGAAATTTTGTAAAGCAAATCACTGATAAAAAAGTGAGGCGGCACCACCAGCAGTGTGTAACCATCGGGGTTGGCCCGAGACACAAACTCAGCACCCAGCATGCCAGCAGCCCCCGGCCTGTTGGTGACCACCACGGGTTGGCCAAGCAACTCGGGAAGCTTTTCTGCTACCAGCCTAGGCAACATGTCAGCCGTTCCGCCGGGTGGAAACGGCACCACAATGGTGATCGGGCGATTGGGAAAGTCAGAAGGTTGAGCCCAATTAGATGTATGAACGAGTAGAGCAAAAAGTGTGCAAAGCACAGAGACCCATCTCAACCCCATTCTGTTCAAAATCACCATAGGAAAACCTCAGGTTAAAAGCTAAAGAATTGCTAGCAGGGATGCAATTGTTGGGTCTCATAGCCACATGCACAAGCGTGTTTCCCCTAAGGGCTCTTCAAATATTCATTATTTAACTTACTAAACCGGTTGAGTCTCGAATAAGCACTTTACCGGGCAGTGCCTTGTTGTGGGTTGATTGGTTGATGACGCATTCGCCATTCACAAAAACCATAGTTCTGGACCCACTTGGGTATTGGTGAGGGTCTTGGTATGTGGACAGATCATCGAAATCATTGGGATCAAAAATCACAACGTCTGCAAAATACCCTGCCTTTAAAAGGCCGCGTTGGTTTAATTTGAGTGCGGCTGCCGTGGCGCCAGTCATTTTATGAATGGCCTCTTCTAAGTCCAGAAGCTTTTTCTCTCTCACATATCGACTCAAAATACGCGGGAAGGTTCCGTAAAACCTTGGGTGAGGGACTCCCTGCCCAGTAATACCTGTTTTACAGACACAATTCCCGTCAGAACCAATGAGGGATGTAGAAGATTTGATAATTTCATCTATATCTGATTCAGATATTGAATGAACAAAAACCCGAGTAGCACCCTTATCACGAACCAAGTACTCACACATAGCATCTACAGGCTCCATTGACCACGCAGAAGCAATTTCCTCAATGTCAGTGCCGGCATACTCAGGGAGGTTGGGGCTGATGGAAATTTGAATACTTTTCCATGAAGGAATGCGCCCCCAGTTGTTTAAACCATCCCTTTCTATCTCTATTTTGATGCGTGCTCTAACTTCAGGCTGACTCAAGCGACTCAGCATATCGCCTACGCCTCCATCCTGAACCCATTGCGGCATGAGATTCTTTAAAGGATTGCTTCCAGCTGTGTAGGGGTAAACATCACAGTTAATAGATGTACCCTTGCTTTGGGATTGTTTGATCATC
>DDPM01000072.1 GCA_002342165.1 Hylemonella sp. UBA2468 | reverse complement strand
CCGCCGCAAGTGCCCTGATTTTTGGCGCAGCCTACACGCTGTGGATGTTCAAGCGCGTGTACCTAGGACCCATCGCCAATGACCACGTGAAGCACCTCACCGATATCAACGCCCGAGAATTTTTAATGCTGACTCTGCTTGCTTCAGCTGTATTGGCCATGGGCATCAACCCCAAACCTTTTACCGATGTGATGGACAGCTCTGTGGCCGAACTGCTGCGCCATGTGGCGGTGTCCAAGCTGAATTGACTACGAAAGACCGACGATGACTCAACCACTCGGCTGGATTGCGGTGTACCCAGAAATCGTGCTTCTGGTCATGGGCTGCGCTGTCACGCTTATCGACCTTGGCGTCAAGTCGCGTATGCGCGACCTCACTTATGCGCTGTCCTTGCTGACTTTAGGTGGCGTTGCCGCTTTGTGCGCTTGGAATGCCAGCGAAGGACAAACCCTCTATGCGCTGGGCAACTTGGTAGTAAGCGACCCCTTGGGTAATTGGCTCAAGTGCTTTGCAACTGTGGCTTTGATGGTGACTTTGGTTTACTCACGTCCCTATGCGGCAGACCGCGACATGCTGCGGGGCGGCGAGCTGTTTTCTTTGAGTATGTTTGCATTGCTAGGCATGTACATCATGATCTCTGGCAACAACTTTTTGCTTATCTACCTCGGCTTGGAGTTGTTGACGCTCAGCAGTTACGCCTTGGTCGCCTTGCGCCGCGACCATGCCACCGCCACTGAAGCCGCCATGAAGTACTTTGTCCTTGGCGCGCTGGCCTCAGGCTTTTTGCTCTACGGCATGTCCATGATGTACGGCGCCACTGGCTCACTTGAAGTGGGCGAGGTGTTTCGGGCCATCAACTCTGGAGTGATCAACCATCAGGTGTTGGTGTTTGGCTTGGTGTTTGTTGTGGCGGGCTTGGCCTTTAAGTTGGGTGTGGTGCCTTTTCACATGTGGATTCCAGACGTGTACCAAGGCGCCCCTACTGCCGTGACCCTAATGATTGGCGGCGCGCCCAAGTTGGCGGCGTTTGCCATTGTGTTGCGGCTCTTGGTAGAAGGTATGTTGCCCTTGGCGATCGATTGGCAGCAAATGTTGTTGCTGCTGGCGATTGGCTCTCTGGCGGTGGGTAACTTTGCCGCCATCATGCAATCCAATATCAAACGCATGTTGGCGTTTTCTACCATTTCGCAAATGGGCTTTGTGCTGCTGGGCTTGGTGTCTGGTGTGGTCAACGGCAGTGTGCTGTCTGCAGCCAATGCCTACAGCTCTTCCATGTTTTATGTCATCACTTATGTGCTCACGACTTTGGCTACTTTCGGCGTCATCATGTTGCTGGCCCGTGATGGCTTTGAGAGTGAGGAAATTTCCGACTTTGCGGGGCTCAACCAGCGCAGCCCGCTGTATGCGGCGGTCATGGCTATATGCCTGTTTTCATTGGCGGGTATTCCCCCGCTTGTTGGTTTTTATGCCAAGTTGTCTGTGTTGCAAGCCTTGGTGACCTCTGGTCAAACGCTGTACATTGGGATGGCCATATTTGCAGTGCTTATGTCTTTGGTGGGCGCTTTTTACTACCTGCGCGTGGTCAAGGTCATGTACTTTGACGAACCCATCACCGCCACCACTGTGGCCGCGCCTATGGACGTGCGTGTGGTCCTGACGATCAATGGTGTTTTGGTGCTGCTGCTTGGGCTGATGCCTGGCGGCTTGATGGCGTTGTGCGCACGGTCTATTGTGTTGATGTTTAGCGCTTGATCCACAGGTAAACTTTTATAGAGATTTGAAGTAGTGGTGGTATCCAATCAATCTTGGCTACCCATGATCTTTCGTAAGTCATAATTCCTTCATGAAAGTCTTTAACTTAGGTTGCGAGCTCCAGCACGGGTTTGAGGGCTGGTTTGCTTCAGAAGCCGACTATGACGACCAATTAGCCCGCGGTTTTTTGGAGTGTCCTGTGTGCAGCAGCAAGCAAATTGTGCGCTTGCCCAGTGCCCCGCGTTTAAATTTTGGAGCCCGTTCTTCAGAGCCCGCTGCTGACGATTCGGCTCAAGCAGATGCTTCCAGCGCAACACCAACTCCTGCGGTAAAACAAGCTTCTTCAGATGTGGTGGCGGGGTCCTGCGACTTGGCTTTGCAAGCTGCGTGGTTACAAATGGCGCGTCAGGTGTTGCAAAGCACCGAAGATGTGGGTCAACGCTTTGCTGAAGAAGCCAGAAAAATTCATTACGGAGAGGCGGCAGAACGCGGCATTCGTGGCCAAGCCACCCGTGAGCAAACTGAGTCTTTGATGGAGGAGGGCATTGCCGTAATGCCCTTGGTGTTGCCAGAAGCTTTAAAGAGCCCGCTGCACTAAAGATGCACTGAAGTTACGCCGCGATTTGGAGCAGGGGTTCGCCCAGTTTGATGCGGTGGCCGTTTTCAATGCCCTGGGCCAGCTGCATGCCCTCAGGGGCAAACACGATGATGGTGGAGCCGTGTTCAAACCAGCCCATTTCTTCACCTTTTTGTGCTTGCGCATTACATGTAAGCGTTTGGGGGCCGGTGTAGTCGTGGTGCAGCTGCAAGTCCAGACAGTGCAGGCGGACGCTGGCCACCAGCACAGCCCCCACAGGTACCAGGGTCAGCGCTTGTTGTGATTTAGTTAATGTCATTTCAATCACCGCGCGTTCGTTGCGGCAAAACAGGCGCTCGACCCGCTTGAGCGCTATAGGGTTGACGTTCCAAGTGTCTCCCTGAATGTGCGTCACGCGTTGTACCGAGCAGTCGGCCGGTGCATGGAAGCGGTGGTACATGCTGCTGGTAAGGCGCAGGGTCACGTAAGTGCCGTTTCGGTGGCGGTTGGCTACTTCATCGCTGCCCATCAGCTCTTTAAGGCTGTAGGGCATGCCCTTGGCTTGAAAGATTTGGTCGTTTTCAATGGCGCCACATGCGCCGACGATGCCGTCACAAGGGCTGCAAATGGTGTTGGGGTTGGGGTCAAAAGAACGCAGGCCAGGTTTTAGTTCCCTGATAAAACAGTCGTGCAGACTCTCAAACTTGCTTTTTTTGGCTTCAGAAAGGTCGAGATCAGAGCACATTTTCCAAAGTGCAATAGAAACGTCCCGAACTATGGGGTTTTTAATTTTGCTGAATTTGCCCATCCAGCGGGTCAGGGCAATACGGGGAATTCGGTTGGTTAGCAGAAAGTTCAGGTCTTCCTGTAACAAAATACGGTCACGAAGTTCTTTGAGAGTCATGGATATTTCACAAGCGTGTAAAAAATTTTCAATAAAAAGTTAAGTTAACTTAAGCAGGATCACATGGCCTACGAAACAGCAATATTGGTTGGCGCACTGGCCGCCGCCTTTCCCTCCATCAAGCGTCGCCTTGAATTGTCGCGTGCCAAACACCCTTCTTTGACGGGACATTCGCGCATGGCCAAACGTTTGGCGGGTTGGATTCCTGGTTACGCCTACGACGAAGCCATGTTTTTCAATTGCGATGGAGCGCCAGACACCATTGTGCAGTCTCGCAAGGCTGGTTTTCATGCCTTGGGTGGAAGATTACAAGCCAAGTCGCCGAAATCGATAGAACTTTCCGCACAAGCCCGTGAAAGTATTCCCGATTTGCGCTTTACCGGCGCATACCGTGTGCCTTACCAATTCAGCCCCTATGTGCGCCAACACCTTAAAACCGGCAGCTTTGTTCAGTCGTCTGAAGGTGTGACCGTTACAGATTTAGATGGCCAGCGCTACATCGACCTGACCGGTTCCTACGGCGTGAATGTGATGGGCACAGACTTTTACAAGTCCTGCATTGACGCGGGCGTGAGCATTGCGCGCGATATAGGCATGGTGCTGGGGGCCTACCACCCTTGCGTGGCCGATAACGTGGAGCGGCTCAAAAAAATATCGGGACAAGACACGGTGTCTTTCCACATGAGCGGCACCGAGGCGGTAATGCAAGCGGTGCGTTTGGCCCGCTATCACACGGGCAAGCGCCATTTGGTTCGCTTTTGCGGGGCTTACCACGGCTGGTGGGAAGACGTACAGCCCGGCCCGGGCAACCCCTTACCTCCGCGCGAAACTTACACCTTGCGCGATATGCACGAGGCTTCGTTGCGCGTGCTGCGCACCCGTAAAAACATTGCCTGCGTGCTCATTAACCCCTTACAGGCATTGCACCCCAATAAAAATGCCCCAGGTGACTCCACCTTGGTCGACAGCAGCCGTCAAGCAGGCTATGACCGTGCAGCCTATACCCAGTGGTTGCACGAGGTGCGCAAGGTGTGCACCGAGCGCGGCATTGTGTTGATTTTTGATGAGGTGTTTTTGGGCTTTAGGCTGGCCCCCGGCGGCGCGCAAGAGTATTTTGGTGTTCGGGCCGATATGGTCACCTACGGTAAAACCCTGGGGGGCGGTTTGCCCGTGGGGGTGGTCTGCGGCAAAAGCGCCTTGATGCAAAGGTTTCGCGACAAGCGTCCCGCAGATGTGTGCTTTGCAAGGGGCACCTTCAATTCGCACCCATACGTGATGGGCGCCATGAACGAGTTTTTACGCCGATTAGAAACCCCCGAGGTACAGGCCCTGTACGAGGGGCAAGACGAGCGTTGGAACCACCGTCGTGAGGTGTTTAACACCCGCATGAAATCTGAGGGTATTCCTGTGGAGGTGGCCAATATGTCGTCCATTTGGACCGTGAGTTACACCCAGCCTTCCCGTTACAACTGGATGCTGCAGTACTACTTGCGTGATGCAGGACTTGCTCTGAGCTGGGTGGGAACTGGACGTTTTATCTTTACCCTGAACTTCACAGAAGACGATATGGCCGAGGTGACCGATAGATTTGTGCGCGCAGCGCAGCAAATGAAGCAAGACGGTTTCTGGTGGCATTCACCAGAGCTGACCAACAAATCGATCAAGCGCACTTTATTGAAGGAAATGCTGGCCCATATGGGGCGCTAGGCTTGAACCAATCGAACAAAAAAAGGGGAAGATAAATCTTCCCCTTTTTTGTGACTTGATTAACTTGGCATTAAACCAAGTTCAATGTCAAACCCTCGTCAAACATGGCGGCTTTCCAGGTTGCTCTGGTCAATCAGCTCGCCCTTGAGCAAATACAAAGGAGATTTGCAATACAGCTTCACGTCATGGAAGGGGTCGGTGATGATTTTGATAGCCCAAACCAAACCAGTCCTCAGGTCTTGCTGGACATAAAGCTGAAACACGCGGAACACCAAGCCACCCACACCAATGAACAACCAAACCCAGCCCACATTGATCATGAACTCGTACAGGTTGGTGTGCGCCTCAACCAAACCGAACAGATCGGGTTCAAGGTACACAAATACGGGTGAGGCCGCCCAAATGGCCATGAGCACAATCTTGCGTTTGATGTTGTAGCCCACTTTGATTTCTTCTTTGTATTCATTCGTGGCTTGGTTGATGTGGTCGTAGCCCTTGGGTTCGAAGAAGAAATGACCGGCTTGACGACTGGTCATCGACACCAGCCATGCCATGAGGGCGGCGATGGCTGGGTTGATGAACAACATCACATAGGAAGCCAAGAAAGAGAGGGCGCTGATCAGGTGCAAAGACTGATTGATGCGGCTGTGATGGTAATAACGGTGGTCATCCCAACGCTGGACGCGCAAAGTTTCTAAAAAAGAACTCACATGGACTCCTGAAAAAAATTCAACAGAAAAAATTCTGAACAAATTGCGAGGACAAACTTTGAGGCAAATCGGTCAAAGCTCAGATTATCGCTCGGCTATGGTCGGTTTTAATTATGAAATTACGATGACATGATTTTGAGTGTCACGTTGTTTTCACACAATTACAATCTTAAATGACAGTTGTGTCATGGTTTTGTGATCTTGACATGAGAAAGTGGTTATATGAAGCAAGATGCGACAGACCTTTGGGTTGAAGATTTGCCCGGCAACCGGCCGCAGTTACGGGTGGCGGTGGTGACAGAAACGTATCCCCCCGAAATCAACGGTGTGTCATTGTCGCTGAAAAAGGTCGTGGATGGTCTGCGCGAGCGGGGGCACCAGGTGCAGTTGGTGCGTCCGCGTCAGCCTAAATCCGATGCGGGCGTGATGCGCGAACCCGCGGTGGCAGGTGCAGGCGCCAACCAAGACGTGTTGTTGCGCGGCATGCCCATTCCGCGCTATCCCAACTTGCAGTTGGGCCTGCCTTCCAGAAAGCGTTTGGAGCCTTTATGGACGCTCAAGCGCCCAGATGTGGTGCACATTGCCACCGAAGGCCCGTTGGGTTGGTCTGCCTTGAAGGTAGCGCGCAAACTCAAAATCCCCGTCACGTCTGACTTCAGAACCAACTTCCATTCGTACAGCAGCCATTACGGCGTGGGCTGGTTGAGCAAGCCCATCATGGCGTACCTCAAGCGCTTTCACAACCAAACGGCTTGCACCATGGTGCCTACCGCCAGTTTGTCCAAAAGATTGTCAGACGCTGGTTTTTTGCGTTTAAATGTTGTGCCTCGCGGTGTAGATCTGCAGCGTTTTGACCCCGCGCACCGCAGCGAGACACTTCGCACTTCTTGGGGCGCCAAGCCTGATACTCCTGTAATCATGTGTGTCTCGCGTTTGGCCAGCGAAAAAAATCTTCAGTTGCTGGTGCGGGCTTATGCCCAAGCCAAACTGGTGCGCCCTGATGTGAAACTGGTGCTGGTGGGCGACGGCCCCGCCCGTGCAGAGCTCAAAGGCCTCGCGCCTGATGCTATTTTTACAGGCGTTCAAACTGGGCAGGCCTTGTCTGAGCACTATGCCTCCGCCGATATTTTTGGTTTTCCCAGCCAAACTGAAACTTTTGGCAATGTGGTGCTTGAAGGCATGTCCAGCGGACTGGCTGTGGTGGCATTTGATTACGCCGCAGCCGCCGAAACCATTCAGCATGGTCAAAACGGCCTACTGGCAAGGCTGAATGACGATGAAGGTTTTGTGCAGCGTGTGGTGGAACTCACCGTAGAGCCCGACCGGGTGCAACGACTGCGCCAAGCGGGCCGCGTGACCGTGCAAAGCTGGGACTGGCAACAAATCGTTGCGCAAGTTGAGTCTGTGATGCTGCAGGCTTTGGCGTTCCCGTAAAACCCGTTCCCAGTTGGATTGTCCGTGGCGTTTCAGCCACCACCGTGGCGAATGTGGCGCATCAGGGGCTTAAACCCCTGTCTTTGAGGCATTCTGCGCATCAGGATGTAGGCGATGGTGCCGGCCAAAGCTAAGCCCACAAACGCCATCACCGCCCGCACTGGTGTGTCTGCCGCAATCAGCGCGGAGTACACCCCCATGGTGATCAAAACGCTCAGGTTCTCGTTAAAGCCCTGCACCGCAATGGACTGACCCGCCGTCAACAAGCGGTGACCACGGTGCTGGAGCAAGGCGTTCATGGGCACCACCAAAATACCCCCAAGTGCGCCCAGTATCAGCAAAGAGGGTACGGCCAGCTGCCAGGTAGGGATCCACAAAGACATCAGCAACACGCTGCCCATCAAGATGCCCACAGGAAGCACCGATGTGGCGTGCTTTAAGCGCAAGCGTGTGGCCACCCACACGGCCCCGACCACCACGCCCAGCGCTACAATGCCTTGCATGAAGGCGGCTTTGTCGAGTGTGAGTCCCAAAAACTGAACCGACCAGTGCAACACGGCAAACTGGAGCAGCGCACCCACGCCCCAAAACACGGTGGTGAGCAACAAAGACAAGCCGCCTGAGCGATCACGCCAAAGCGTGCGGTTGGCCTTCCAAAAGTCTGAAGTCATATGCCACACGCTCAGAGGTCTTCGAGGGTACACCGCACCACTGGGTACGATGCCTAAATTGAGAAAGCCCGCAACCACATAGAGCATCAAGATGACCACGAGCGACACATTCAGGCTGGCGGAGGATGCCCCTAAAGTGAGCGGCCACAGAGTTGCCACAAAGCTCACCAGATCAGACTGCAGCCATATGGAAGAGACCAGCGCCCCGCCCAGCCCTGTGCCCAGCAGAACGGACATGACCACCGCACATTCAATCCAGCCGTTGGCAGACACCAAGCGTGAAGGGGGAACGCTTTCGGTGATGAGGCCGTATTTGGCAGGGGCGTAGGCCGATGCGCCCATGCCTACCAAGGCAAACGCCAGCATGGGCGGCGCACCCGCAAGCATGGCGGCAGCGCCTACCCACTTGAGCGCGTTCATCCACGCCATAAGGCGGCGCTTGCACACCCGATCGGCCAAGTTGCCAATAAAAGGCGCCAAAAACACATAAGCCAAGGTAAAAGCAAATTTGAGCAGCGGCGCCCACCACTCGGGCGCATTCAAAAACTGCAAATGTGCAATGGCCACAATCAACAGCGCGTGGTCGGCCAAGGCCGAGATGAACTGTGCCGAAATCAGCCAAGAAAAGCCGCGTGGCAAGCGGTCTTGCATGTGAAAGGTTAGGTGGCGGAGGGTGTGGTGGCGGTTTGACGCGCCAATACATTGCCGCGCCCTATGCCTTGGTAGGCAATGCCCAGGTCCTGCAATTGCTCGGGGTCGTACAGGTTGCGCCCATCAAAAATCACAGCTTGGCGCAATTGTTGTTTGATCAGCGCAAAGTCCGGGTTGTGGAACTGTTTCCATTCGGTCAGTACCACCAAGGCGTCAGCGCCCACAAGTGCTGCGTTGGGGGTGTCCACCATGTGCACGCGGTCGATACCCCCCGAAATGTCTGCCAAATCTTCGGTCAAGGCGTGTTGAGCCGCAGGCATGGCTACGGGGTCGTGCGCTTGGATGCGTGCGCCGCGCGCAATCAGCTCGCGAATCATGTGGCGGCTGGAAGCCTCGCGCA
>DDPM01000019.1 GCA_002342165.1 Hylemonella sp. UBA2468 | reverse complement strand
ATGAGCTCGTTTTTCATGCTGTGCTCCCAGCCCACCAGCTCGGTCACGGTGACTTGGTAGCCACAAGCCTCCAGATACAGGCAGCGCATGACATTGGTCAAGTGGCTGCCCATTTCGCGGGTGTGCAAGGGGTGCCGCCAAAGTTCAGCCAAGCTGGTTCGCGCCAAAGACAAGGCTTTACCCGAATTCAAATGGCGCGCCACCTCGGCTTGGCAACAAGGCACGAGCACCATCCAGCGGGCCTTTTTGAGCAACCCAAAGGCCAAGGCATCGTCGGTGGCGGTGTCACAAGCATGCAAGGCCGTGACCACATCCAGCCGCTGCGGCAAATCCGGGCTGTGGCTGGCCTGCGCCACAGTGAGGTTTAAGAACGTCATGCGCTCAAAACCCAAACGCTGGGCCAAAACTTGCGCTTGAGCCACCAAGTCCGAGCGGGACTCAATGCCGTATACATGGCCGACCTGTTGGGGTTTAAAAAACAGGTCGTACAACACAAAACCCAAATACGATTTGCCCGCTCCATGGTCCGCTAGGGTTAATGCATGGTGATGTTCAGCTTGCAGTTCGAGCAGAATTTTTTCAATAAATTGAACCAAATGCTGCACCTGCTTGAGCTTGCGNNTCACGGGTGAGGATGTGCAGTTCTTTTAAAAGCTCAAGCGACTGCCCCTCGCGCAATTCCAAATCCATCAGAGGTGATTGAAGCTTGGGCTGCACTTTTTGAAGCGCTGACTTGGACGTTTTGGAGTTCATGCCTGCCCCCGCTGACCAAGGCGCCACGCCAGCACCAGGCCCACGCAGGCACAAGCTGCGGTGATGCACCAAGTCCACTGCCAGCCACCCATGAAAGCTGCCGTGGCGGCCACCAGCGGTGCGCCAGAAAACTGTCCCAGAGCGGACCATTGCTGCATCCACCCCACCGTCGTGGAAATGGTGCGCTCATTCGGAGCCACCCGCACCGCCAAGGTGTAAAGCGTGCCAGGAACCACCCCACCCACGGCTGAAAACAACAGCACCGACACAAAACGCCCCGCCAACTCCATCTCAAGTGGCAGCGCGCCCAAGACCCCCGAATATGCGCCTATCGTGCCCAGACCCATGACGCCAAAGCCCATCCACAACACGCTTCGAGCAGCTATGCCGCGCCCCAGCAACCAGCCGGAAGCCACATTACCCAGCATATTGCTGCCCGCCACCACGGCGGTGAGCAGCGCAGTGCTGTCTGTGCTGTAACCCGCTTGCAGGTAGATAGTGGGCAAAAAACCAATCACCGCCATCCATTGGCATGAATAGACCGCAAAGCACCCCGCCACCAGCCAAGGCCCGGCTTGGGTGAGCGTTTGGGACAAGCGCAACCACCAATCCGCAGCACTTGTTGGGTCATTACTGGCCTCATTTCGGGAATCTTTACCGGCCCCAACTCCCACATCGGCAGGCAACAGCAGCCAAAGCCTAAGCACCACACCCAGGGTCAACACCCCCAGTGTGAGCCACAAACCCTGCCAACCCACAAGGCCCATCCACCACGGCCCCAGCAGCAATGCCAGCATGGCCCCCAGGGGCATGAAGGTGCCCCACCAGCCCAGCATGGCGCTCATGCGTTGCACTGGGACCAGTCGCCTGATCAAGGCGGGTGCGGGCATGGTGACCAACAAGAACCCCAGCCCTTCCACTGCGCGCAAGCCCAAGAGCGCCCATACCGAATGGGCCCAAACCCCTAAAACCGACGCCACACCCAAAAGCACCAAGCCCCACAGCAGGCTGCGCCGCAAACCCCAACGGTCAGCCATCAGACCCACCAACAAGCCCAAGGACATTCCGGCCAGCTGCACGAACGACAACAAAAACCCCGCCTGCACCAAGCTGATACCCAGCTCGGTTTGCAACAGGGGCAAAGCGGGCGGTAATTTGCACACATGCAGGGCTGCGCATACTCCCGCCCCCACCACCCAGCGCGCGCGGTGAAGGCTCATGCAAGCAGCCTCAAGCCCGTTAGGCGTTCATGCTCGCGCCAGGCAAAACGATCGGTCATACCGGCAATAAAGTCCGAAACCACCCTCAGCATGCCGCCCTCAGATAGGGCTTGCTGGGCACGCTCGGCAAAGGCCATGGGCATTTCGGTGTGGCGTTGGCGGTACACCTCAAACAAATCTCGAATGACCTGCCGCGCTTGCGCTGTAGTGGCCATGACTTGGGGGTGCCGGTACAAATTGGCATACAAAAACTGTTTGAGCTCGGTGGATTGTTCGCGCATGGCGGCACTAAAGCACACCAATGGCGGACACTGGCGCACCGCTTGAGCATCCGGCAAGGTGTGGGCATTAAGAACTTCTTGGGTGCTGTAGATCACGTCGTACACCTGCGCACTGAGCATGCGGCGAATGGATTCGTAAAGGAGCTTGCGGTGCGACCGCTGCTCCAGCAGCTGCGGAAATTCCTGCAGGGTCTGAAGCCTAAAGTTTTCAAACAAGGGCACCGCCTGAAGCTGCTCCATGGTGATAAGGCCTGAGCGCACGCCGTCGTCAATGTCGTGCGCGTTGTAGGCAATTTCATCTGCCAAATTGCACAACTGGGCTTCTAAACTGGGTTGGGTGCGCGCCAAAAATCGGTGAGCTACACCCTGGGGCTCTGCCGCCTCCAGGCGCTCGGCGTTGGCACGCGAACAATGTTTGAGCACGCCTTCGCGGGTTTCAAAAGTGAGGTTCAAGCCGTCAAATGCAGGGTAGCGGACTTCAAGGTAGTCCACAACCCGCAGGCTTTGCAGGTTGTGCTCAAAACCGCCATGGCCTGACATGCAGTCGTTCAAGGCGTCTTGCCCTGCGTGCCCAAAGGGGGTGTGGCCCAAGTCGTGCGCCAGCGCAATGGCTTCTACCAAGTCTTCGTTCAGCGCCAAGGATCGGGCTATGGAACGCCCCAGTTGCGCCACTTCCAGCGAGTGCGTCAGGCGGGTGCGAAACAAATCGCCTTCGTGGTTCAGAAAGACTTGGGTTTTGTAAACCAGCCGCCTGAACGCGGTGGAATGGACGATGCGGTCGCGGTCGCGCTGGTATTCGGTTCGGGTGGGCGGTGCGGGCTCGGGATAGCGCCGCCCACGCGAGCGCTTCGGTTCACTCGCGTAAGCAGCAGGCATCAATCACCTCGCGCACCAGCGCATCAGGGGCGGGGCGCACGGCAGCGCGGCCCGGTGCATCGATCACCACAAACCGAATTTCGCCATCCTCGGCTTTTTTGTCCACGCGCATCAGGGCCATGTAGCGCTCGGCGTTGTCAGCGCCGGGCAAGATGGGCCCTACCGTTGGCAGTCCGGCTGCGGCCACCATACGGCGGATGCGCTGGGCAAATGCCGCATCAATCAAGCCCAAACGCAGTGACAACTCTGCTGCCATCACCAAGCCGCAACCCACGGCCTCGCCATGCAACCACTGCCCATAACCCATACCGGCTTCAATGGCGTGGCCAAAGGTGTGGCCAAAGTTCAAGATGGCGCGCAAGCCGGATTCACGCTCGTCTTGCCCCACCACATGGGCCTTGATTTCGCAGCTGCGCTGCACCGCATAGGCGAGAGCATCCGCGTCGCGCGCCACCAAATCGGGCATGTGCGCCTCAATCCAGTCCATAAATGCCATATCGGCTATGGGGCCGTATTTGATGACCTCGGCCAGACCTGCCGCCAACTCTCGCGGTGGCAAGGTGCGCAGGGTGTCCAGGTCGCACCACACACGTTGGGGCTGGTAGAACGCACCGATCATGTTTTTGCCCAGCGGGTGGTTGATGGCGGTTTTGCCCCCCACCGACGAATCCACCTGTGCCAGCAAGGTGGTGGGCAACTGCACAAAGGGCACACCTCGCATGAAACAAGCGGCTGCAAAGCCGGTCATGTCGCCCACCACACCACCACCCAGCGCAAAGAGCACGGTTTTGCGGTCGGCAGCGTGCTGCAGCAAAGCATCAAAAATCAGATTCAGGGTGTCGGCGTTTTTGTAAGCCTCGCCATCAGGCAGTTCCAGCACATGCACTTGGGCATAGTGCGCCCGCAGCGCGGCTTTTACACCTGCGGCGTACAAAGGACCCACCGTGGTGTTGGTCACCACCCAAGCCTGCCGAGCTGCAGGCAAACCTGCGTAACTGGAAGCTTGGTGAATCAGACCCGTGCCAATGACGATGTCGTAACTGCGATCACCCAGTTCAATGCGCACCACGCTAAAAGGTTTGGGGGGCAAAGGGTGTAAAGAATTGACGGTCAAGTGATGTCCTCAGGCCAAAAAACAGGTCAGCAAAATTCAGTCAAGTTTAGGCGAGTGGCCTTGGTCAGATGGGGCCTTTGGTGTGGGTGGGGGCGACAGTTCGAGCTGCATTTGAATCATATTGACCAAATGCGAGACATTGGGGCGGCCGGTTTCAATCACAAAGTGGGCAGTTTCGCGGTACAGGGGGTCGCGGACTTCAAACAGCTCCTTCAGCCGCGCTTGCGGGTCGGCCACTTGCAGCAGGGGACGCTGCTTGTCGTGTCGCAAGCGCTTGAACAGTTCATCGGGGGTGGATTTCAGGTACACCACTAGGGTGCGCTCTTTTAAAAAGGCGCGGTTGGCCGCCCGCAAAACCGCGCCACCCCCTGTGGAGAGCACCCCTTGGAAGGCTTGCGTCAGTTCGTCGATCATGTGCGCTTCTTGGTCGCGAAAGCGCTCTTCGCCCTGCATTTCAAAATAACTGCGAATGCTGCAGCCCAAGCGCATTTCCAGCGCCTGATCGGCATCGACAAACGGAACTTTCAAACGCCTGGCCAACTGGCGACCCACGGTGGATTTGCCAGAGCCCGGCAAACCCACCAGACTGATCAACACGTCACACTTGCCTTGCCCGCTTGGGGGCTTTAAATTCAAACAAAGCCCGAGTATGAACCAGAGATTGGGGGTATGTTCAGCGCGAAGCCGTGCGTTCCGCCAAGGTTTTGGGCGTGATGAAGACCAGCATTTCTTTTTTGATGGATTTTTTGGACTTGGTCTTGAACAACCAGCCCAGCACCGGCACATCGCCCAACATGGGCACTTTGGTTTCCTGGTCGACCTCGTCCATCGTGAAAATACCGCCAATCACGACCGTGCCGCCGTTTTCCACCAGCACCTGGGTTTGGATGTGCTTGGTGTCAATGGCAAAACCCGCCGTAGTGGACTGACCCACTGTGTCTTTGTTCACATCCAGCTCCAAAATGATGCTGCCTTCCGGCGTGATTTGAGGCGTCACCTCCAGCTTCAGGTTGGCCTTGCGAAATGCAATGGAGGTCGCTCCACTTGAAGTGGCTACCTGATAAGGCAATTCGGTGCCCTGCTCAATCAAAGCCTTCACCTTGTCGGCCGTGATCACGCGGGGGCTGGAAATCACTTTGCCCTTGTTGTCGGCCTCCAGAGCTGAAAGCTCCAGGTTTAAAAACTGTGCTGCCCCCTCGCTGAAGATGGACAGGGCAAAAGCGGGCACAGAACCGTTCATGAAGGACACGCCCGTTGGAGCAGTGGCGGGCATGTTGATGAAGTTTCCGGCCGTGACACCGGCACTGGTGCCGCTGTAGGTGGCGCCGAAATTCACCCCGCCGGGCGTTGTGGTTGGAGCGCCGGCAGGGATTCCTCCACCCCCCAATCGCACGCCAATGGCTTTTCCAAACGAATCATCAGCCTCCACAATGCGCGCCTCAATCATGACCTGCTTGACCGACACATCCAGCTTTTGAATCAGCTCGCGCACTTGCTCCAATCGGGCTACAACGTCGGTCACAAACAGCTGGTTGGTGCGGGGCTCGGCAATCACACTGCCGCGGCTGCTGAGCAATTTGCCGGATGCCGCGCCACTGCCCTGAGTGGGTTGCCCCATCAGTTGGCGGGACACCTCAGACGCCTTGGCGTAGTTCAGCTGAAACGATTGGGTGCGCAGAGGTTCCAAACTCTCCAAAGTCAAATAGGCCTCGCGCTCCAACTTTTCTTTGACCACGATTTCTTCGTTGGGCGCCACCCACAGCACATTGCCGCTTTTGCGCATGCCCAAAGACTTGGCTTGCAAAATGATGTCCAGCGCCTGATCCCAGGGCACGTCCTGCAAACGCAAGGTTACGGAGCCTGTCACGGAGTCCGAGGTGACGATGTTGAACTTGGTGAAGTCGGCAATCACCTGCAACAAGGAACGGATTTCAATGTTTTGGAAATTCAGCGACAACTTCTCGCCGGTGTATCCCGGTCCTTGAGTGAGCTTGGTCGGATCAATGCGCTGCGGCTTGACTTCCACCACCAGCACACCGTCGGTTTGAAACACCGTATGTTCCCAAGCGCCTTTGGCCTCCACCAACATACGCACCCGGTCGCCTTCCGCTGAGGTGGACACCGACTGTACCGGCGTGTTGAAGTCGGTCACATCCAATCGGCGTCTCAAATTGGTGGGCAAGCTGGACTTTTGAAACTCCACCACCAAAGACTGGCCACGCTGGCGCACCTCCACCTCCACCTGGGGGTTGGAGAGCTTGACCTCCACCCGACCCGCTCCTTGAGCGCCCAGGCGGAAGTCCACATCCATCAAAGGCGACAGCTGAGCCTCATGAGCCGCAACAGTCATCGCCGTAGGACTACCTGCTTGCGGCGCCGTTGCCGCTTTGGTCATGTCTGTCGGCGGTTGCAGGTAAATCAGGACGGCATTGTGTTGGAGCACCGTTTGATAAGCCGCAGGGGTTTTAAGGTTCAGCACCAAGCGGGTTTTGTCTCCCGCCTGCGCCACCGCCAGTGAGCGCACATTGCCCAGATTCAGTTCCTGAAAAGCAGGTCCTCCAGCGTTGGCGGTGGCGGGGAAGTCAAACGCAATGCGGGGCGGCGTTTGCACACTCCACCCCGCGGGCGCCGCCGCCAAAGGCTGCGCCATCTCCACCCTCACCACATCCAAGCCCCTCTGCACCGAGGCCTGCACCGACTGGATGCTGTTCAAGGCCTGAGCATGAACCAGCGACCTAGGAAACAACGGGATCAACGCACATGCTGCAAGCACCATCCAATTGAATCTGACACTCATGGGGACCTCTCTTGAATTTGCAAACTCACCATGCGTTCCACCCATTCACCTGCGCCCTCTTCCACCAGTTCGCGCAGCACCACTTCGCTTGGGGTGATCCGGGTCACCCGGCCAAAATTTGGCCCGAGGTACTGACCAGGGCGCACCGAATACAGGGTGTTTTGGATCTTGATGAGCGCCACCGGCTTGCCCGCGCGCGACATGCTGCCCACCATTTCCATAGAGTCCAGCGGAAAAGACTCCAACGCCTCTTTGCGGCGCGCCAGCTCGGGATTGATCAGTTGGGCCTGGGGACTCGATGCAGCCTCTTGCCGCAATGACCGCACCAATTTTTCCTTATTGAACGGGTCCAGCTCCCCTTGCGGCACATAGGGTGCGGGCGCAAACTTTTTAGGCTCCGTGATTTGGGTGGCCAAGGGCTGCGCGCTGAGCTTTTGTTCGGCAATCCATTTCTGCACGTCTTCAGATGAGTCCGCGCCGCATCCGTGCATCAGCAAGCAAGCGGTTGCCAGCAGCAAGGCGTTTGAGCCAGACCGAACCAAAGATGCGGGAGAGTTCATTTTTTGCCTGCCTTATTCAGGCTTTGCGCCTTGAGTTCTTCCCCGTCTAAGTAGCGAAAGGTTTTGGCCGTGGCTTCCATGGTCAGCAGCACACCTTTGTCTGCACCTGCTGCAAGGGCCTGATCTTTGATCGTGGTGTCCTTGCCCTGCGGATCCTTGACGGTGCTGATGCTCAGGTTGTTGAGTGTGACGATGCGGGAAAACTGCGCCACATCTGAGGCAAAAAAACCAATATTGTGAAAACGTCCACTCACCTTCAGCTCAATAGGCAGCTCAGCGTGGTAATCCCTGAGCACCACTTGACCTGGCCGAAGCAATTCAAATTGCAAGCTGCGGCCCTGACCGGCTTGGTTGATGTCGGCCAGCAACATGCCGATGTCCGAGGTGCTGGGAAGTTGTTGTTCCAGCTGCGTCACATACTGAAAAACCTGCTCGCGCTGCAACTTCAAGCTGTCCAGGTTGACGGCCTGGTTTTGCTTGCTCTGGAACTCTGCTCGCAGTTGGGATTCCTTGAGCACCTCGGTCTGGTAAGCGCCGTAGGTGGAGGACAGCCACACCCACCACAACAGCGTCGCCACAGCCAAGCCCACGGCCACCAGCAACAGGTATCTGGGTAAAGCAGGCCACTCTTGGGGCTTCTGAGGATCCAGCCCCTTAAGCTGCCCTGCCCATTTTGCCCCACCCATTGCACGCAAAAGCTCGCCCACATCCATTTGGGTCCAACTGAGTGCCTGCGGTGCCTGTGTCGCTCTGGCCTCTTGAGGAGCTTGCGAGTTGAAGGACCCACTCATGGCTTGACCCCTGGCAGCAAATTGCCCAAAGACAAGGTTGGAAAACCTTTGGAATCTGCGGACGGTTTGGGGCCTTCAGGCCCTGTAGGCGGCGTAACAAGCCCCGATTGGGTGCGCTGCAACTGCACCCTAATCGAAAAGTTGGCCACCCGGCGGGCTTCACGTGCACTCAATGGGGTGGTGGCTGTGGTGATTTCCACCAACTCGGGCTTTGAAAAATAAGGCGAGCTGTTGGCCAAGTGGCGCAAAAACTCCGACACCCGTTCATTGGACTGCGCCGCACCTTGAAGCATCACCATCTGCTCGGTTTGCTTGAGGCTGGTCAAGTACATGCCCTCGGGCATGAGCCGTGCCAAATCGGTCAAAAAAAACACGGGCAAATTGCGGTCGGCCTGCAAATCTTCTACCGCTTTTTGACGCGCTTTGAGGGCAGCAATTTCGGATTCTTGTCCCGCAATGCTTTGAATTTGCTGCTCCAGCTGTTGAATTTCAGACTGAAGCACCTGGTTTTGGGCCTGTTGGTGGCTTAACTGAAACTCCAGCCACAGGTACACCATGGCGGCCAGCACCACCCCCAACAAGCCCGCACCCGCAAGCCACAATTTGAAAGCCTCCAGGCGCTCTTGACGCGCCCGCTCACGATGGGGCAACAGGTTGATGAGGATCATGACGCGCGCCTCATAGCCAAGCCACACGCCGTTAAAAACGAAGGCGCTTGCCGCTGATGCAAAGGGCTAGAACCCAAAGAAGTCCCCATGGAAGTACTCAGCCCAGCCCCCAAAGCCATGCCCGCAAAGGGGTTGAGCACTTGAGCTGGCGTTTGCACCCATTGGTTCAGCGCCTGCGGCAAGCCTGGCAGGGTGGCGCAACCTCCAGCCAACAACATCTGATCCACTCGGTGGTAAGGCGTGCTGGTAAAAAAGTACTTCAGGGCACGCGCCACTTCTTGCGCCAAACTGTCCAAAAACGCGGGCAACACTTCAGCGGCGTAGGTATCCGGCAAATCGCCTTTACGCTTGCGTGCTTCAGCTTCTTCTAGGCTAAAGCCATACTGCTGTGCAATGGCTTGCGTCAAGGCCGCGCCGCCAAAAGCTTGGTCACGTTCAAACACCACCTCACCTTGCCGCAGCACCTGCAAGCTGCTGGTGTTAGCCCCAAGTTCCAGCAAAGCCACCATAGGCGGTTCGCCGTTAAACGGCACGCTTTGAATGGCCGTCCACGCCGCACGGCGCGCGGCATAGGACTCCACATCCACCGTCACGGGGTCCAGCCCCACAGATTCGGCCAAGGCTTGCAGGTCTTGCACTTTTTCACGCCGGGCAGCGGCAATCAGCACCTCCACGTCGGCGGCAGACACCGCACTGGGCCCCACGACGCAAAAGTCCAGACTCACCTCTTCAAGCGGAAACGGAATGTATTGGTTGGCCTCTACCTGCACCATCGCTTCCATTTCGGCGTCATTGAGGCCCGCGGGTAAATTGATTTTTTTGGTAATGACCGAAGACGGCGGCAAGGCCATGGCCACGCGTTTGGCGGACGCACCGCAGCGTTGCAGCAGGCGGCCCAAGGCTTCGGCCAAGGGTTCCATCTGCTCAATATGGCCGTCCACCACCCAAGGGCGGTCCAACGTTTCCATGGCACAGCGCTCCAGCACCCAATGGCTGGGGTCTGCAACATGGTCGTTGTGGAGAAACCTTCGAGGGGGCATGCGTTTG
The DNA here is from genome assembly GCA_002342165.1 of Hylemonella sp. UBA2468. GTDB lineage: Bacteria > Pseudomonadota > Gammaproteobacteria > Burkholderiales > Burkholderiaceae_C > Hylemonella. Next base: position 3,624 of record DDPM01000019.1, on the reverse strand, counting down.
CCCATAAGCCCCAACTCCACCAGCTTGATGCTGGAGGAGCTGATGTCCAAACCCAATAATGGCTCGGCTTGGCGGTTAAAGAGCGACCTCAATGAGATCAAAACAGGCTCCGTTGGGCAGACAGGGACAACAAATTTCAGTCGAATGTAGGGGGCTACCGTGACAATTCCTGCAATGCCTGAAAATGGCGATCCAAATTGCGACGTTTATGGCTACCAAACCCACCCCACCACCCAAATCCGATAGCGGCTCCGCCTCCTCTACCACCACTTGGAGCCGTGCACTGACCAAGTTGTTTATCTGGGCCGTGGGGCTGGTGGCTGCTGGGGTGCTCAGCGTGGTGATGTTGGTGGCCATAGGCTTGGCGGTGGCGTTTCCCAACTTGCCCGATCTGTCGGACTTGTCCGACTACCGCCCCAAGTTGCCGCTGCGCATTTACTCGGCCGAGGGCGATTTATTGGGTGAATTTGGAGAAGAGCGCCGCACGCTCACCCCCATCGATAACATTCCCGACGTGATGATTGACGCGGTACTGGCCATTGAAGACGCGCGCTTTTACCAACACAGCGGCGTGGACTATTTAGGGGTGATTCGCGCGGGCTTGGCCAACGTGAGCCGCGCCAAAAGCCAAGGGGCCTCCACCATCACCATGCAGGTGGCGCGCAATGTGTATTTGTCGTCCGAAAAAACCTTCACCCGCAAGCTTTACGAAATTTTGCTGACCTTCAAGCTGGAACATGCCTTGAGCAAAGACCAGATTTTGGAGATCTACATGAACCAAATTTTTCTGGGCAACCGCGCCTACGGGTTTGCGGCCGCTTCAGAAGCCTACTTTGGCAAACCGCTCAAAGACATCACCGTGGCAGAGGCGGCCATGTTGGCGGGCTTGCCCAAGGCGCCGTCTGCTTACAACCCCATCAGCAACCCCAAGCGGGCGCGGGCGCGGCAGCTCTACATCATTGAACGCATGCTGGACAACGGGTTCATCACCCCCGCGCAAGAAGCAGCTGCCAAAAAGCAAGAGCTGCGCATCAAGTCTGGCCCGGCCTCCGACCGTGTGCATGCCGAGTTTGCGGCCGAAATGGTGCGCCAGCTCATGTTTGCGCAGTACGGCGACGAAACCTACACCCGTGGCTTGAACGTGTACACCACCTTGCGCGCCTCCGACCAGGATGTGGCCTACAAAGCCTTGCGCCGAGGCATCATGGACTTTGAGCGCCGCCAGATTTACCGTGGGCCAGAAAAATTCGTCACCCTTCCCACCAACCCGCAAGAACAGGATGAGGCCATAGACGACGCCCTGGAAAGCCACCCCGATAACGGCGACGTGATGTCGGCCGTGGTGCTTGAAGCCGACCCCAAGAAGATTTTGGCGGTGCGCCAAAACGGCGAACAGCTTGAAATCACCGGTGAAGGCCTGCGCCCAGCCACCTCAGGACTTTCAGCCAAAGCGCCGGCACACATCAAAATCCGCCGCGGCGCCGTGATTCGGGTGGCCAAAACGCCCAAAAACACCTGGGAAATCACCCAACTGCCCGAGGTAGAGGGAGCGTTTGTGTCGCTGGACCCGCGCGACGGTTCGATCAAATCTTTGGTTGGAGGGTTTGACTTTTTAAAAAACAAGTTCAACCACGTGACACAAGCCTGGCGGCAGCCGGGCTCCAGCTTCAAACCTTTCATTTACTCGGCTGCGCTTGAAAAAGGCTTCACCCCAAGCACCGTGGTGAACGACGCACCACTGTTTTTCAGCTCCGATGTGACCGGCAGTCAGGCGTGGGAACCCAAGAACTACGACGGCACTTTTGATGGCCCCATGACGCTGCGACGGGGATTGGCCAAGTCCAAAAACATGATTTCCATTCGGGTGCTCCAAGCTGTGGGCGCCCAAAACGCACAAGACTGGATTACCCGCTTTGGGTTTGATGCCGACAAACATCCCCCCTACCTCACCATGGCACTGGGCGCAGGTTCGGTCACCCCCATGCAAATGGCCACCGGGTATTCGGTGTTTGCCAACGGGGGCTACCGCGTGAACCCTTGGCTCATCACCAAGGTCACCGAACAAAAAACCGGCAAATTGCTGGCTAAGGCACCCATTCCGGTTGCAGGCGACTATGAACGCGCCATTGACGCCCGCAACGCCTATGTGATGACCAGCCTACTGCAAGAAGTGACACGCTCAGGCACTGCAGCACGAGCGCAAGCTCTGCTCAAACGCCAAGACATTTACGGCAAAACTGGCACGACCAACGATTCCATGGACACCTGGTTTGCGGGCTACCACCCCACCCTCACGGCAGTGGTGTGGGTGGGCTACGACACCCCACGCAAACTGGGCGACCGCGAAACCGGCGGCGGTTTGAGCCTGCCCATTTGGATCAGTTACATGGAACATGCCCTCAAAAACGTGCCCGTCTCTGAGCCTCCAGTGCCCGTGGGTTTGACTCAGGTAGGTGCCGAGTGGATCTACGACGAATACGCCCGTGGCCAAGGCATCCAGCAAGTGGGGGTGGGCGACAGCGCCGCAGATACAGGCACCGCCAGTGGTTCAACAACACCGCAAAGCTTACCTGCCGTAGACGAGAAGAAAAATATCCTAGATTTATTCAAGAACTGAATTTGACGGCATCAGCACCCTCTGAGTCAGTAAGTCAACTTGGCTACAAAGGTGTAAAGCGGGATCCCCAAAATGATGTTAAAAGGAAAAGTCACCCCCAGGGACATGCCCATATACAAAGCAGGGTTGACCTCGGGCATGGCGTGGCGCAACACCGCAGGTACTGCGATGTAAGAGGCGCTGGCGGCCAACACCATCAGCAACACCGTATCGCCCAAAGGCAAGCCCAGGCATTTGCTCAATCCCAGCGCCAAGACCGCATGCACCAGGGGCGCACCCAGCGCGTAAAGCCAGATGATGGACGGCTGGTCTTTGAAACCCCCAAAGTTTTTAGCCGCCATCAACCCCATATCGAGCAAGAAAAAGGCCAACATGCCTTTAAAAAGGTCTATGGAAAACGGCGCCATGATTTGCTCGCCTGAGGCGCCACTGAGTAAACCCACCACCATGCTGCCCAGCAACAAGAATTGCCCGCCATCGGTAAACGACTCGTGAAGAATCTTGGACATGCCCACAGCTTGCGGGTTGTGGGCCGTGGCAGCTCTGGCCTTTTTGGCCAGCAGCACCGACAAAATAATGGCAGGCGACTCCATTAAGGCCATCGCCGCCGCCATGTAACCTCCGTAGGCAATTGCAGATTGGTCGAGTGCCTGGGTGGCCGTAATAAAAGTGACCGCACTCACCGACCCATAGGTGGCCGCCACTGCCGCCGAATCCAAAGGACCCAAGCGGGTTCTTAAAAACAGGTAGCCCATCAACGGAACAAGCGTAGCCAAAAACACTGCCAGGCCAAGGGCCAAACCAATTTCAAGGGTGAAGCCGGACTTTTGTAACGCAAATCCGCCCTTGAGCCCCAAGGCCATCAACAGATACAGCGACAAAAACCGGGCAATGGGATAGGGCACCTCCAAATTGGATTTGACGGCCCCTGCCAAGGCACCAATCAGAAAAAACAGGATAGCCGGATCCAAAAAGTTTTGCAAGTTCAGCTGGCGTTCGGCTCGAAC
>DDPM01000204.1:8428-8747 GCA_002342165.1 Hylemonella sp. UBA2468 | reverse complement strand
GATGCCCAGGCCACATTGCCAGCCTTGATTGAGGCGGTACGTAAGGCTATGACACCAGAACGAAAAGCTTTGATTTCAAGCCGAACTTCCGCGCTTCAAAAAGTCCATATGGAAGATCGGGTAAGAACCCGAACGGCCGCAGCTTTAGGTTGGGACGCCAGCCCAATCAGCACGGCGCGTTTGTGCATGGAAACCTTTGATGCCATCAAACATTTGGACTGGTCCCTTGTGGCCTCAGAGGGCAACGTGAGCAACTGGCCTAACCGTTTGTGGCCCGTGGAAAAGCATTACCACTGGCTTGGTCGGTCAGGTGGCTACG
>DDPM01000204.1:0-8423 GCA_002342165.1 Hylemonella sp. UBA2468 | reverse complement strand
CCTTGGCCAATCGCGACCTAGGTAGGTTCTCAGTGTCCATTCAGTCGGATGGCGACTTGATGTACGCCCCAGGAGTCTTGTGGACAGCCGCCAAACACAAAATCCCGTTGCTCTCGGTCATGCACAACAACCGGGGCTACCACCAAGAGGTCATGCACCTTCAGCGGTTGGCCAACTTCCGCAACCGCAAGGTCAATTTGGGTGGCGACATGGGCCCAGTGGGCACCAGCATTGAGCGGCCGGACATTGAGTACCACAAGCTGGCTGAATCCATGGGCTGGTGGGCCAAGGGTCCCATCAAAGAGCCAGCGCAATTGCGCGCAGCGCTCAAAGAGGCGGTAGAAGTGGTCAAGTCTGGCCAGCCCGCTTTGTTGAACGTGTGGACTCAACCCCGCTAAACCCAAAGGAACTCTATTTATGAAACTCCAATGCAAACTTATCGCTCGTACCTTGTTGGTAACGTGTCTGCCACTTTCTTTTACTTTACTAAGCTCACAAGTCCATGCTGATGCCGTTAGAGGAAAAACCGCTTACGTGCAAAACGGCTGCTGGGGTTGCCACGGCTTTGAAGGGCAGGGCGGAATTGCGGGCCCTAAATTGGCGCCTGAAACCAAGCCTTTGGAGTACTTCAACGCCTTTGTGCGCAATACCCGAGGCATCATGCCGCCTTACAGCGAAAAAGTACTGTCCGCTCAAGACATGGCTGACTTACATGCCTACTTGAAGTCCATACCCAAAGGCCCCGACTACACTGCCATACCTTTGCTCAATACGCCCTAAGTTTCTTGCACTCGAACTCGCCTCGCATTGCCCTTATCCATGCCACGCCGTTGGCCATGGACCCTATTTCTAGAGCATTTGCACAGCATTGGCCCCAGGCCGATGCCATGCATCTTTTAGACAACACCTTGTCTCAAGATTTGGCCAAAGCGGGCAGCTTGACACCTGCTATGGTCCAGCGGTTTGAAGACTTAGCTTTGTATTCCCAAAGGCAGGGCACTGAAGGTATTTTGTTCACCTGTTCTGCGTTTGGTCCGGCTATTGAGGCGGCGCAGCGTGCCACAGGCCTCCTCACCCTTAAGCCCAACGAGGCCATGTTTGAAGACGCCTTGGCGGGTGCGCAAACAGGAAAAACTTGGCGGGTGGGCATGGTGGCGACTTTTGCAGCCACCATTCCTGCGCTGACCCAAGAGTTCGAAGCTTTGGTGCAAAGCCGTGGCCTCAAAGTTTCAGTTCACAGCCAATTGGCCTCAGGTGCGATGGAAGACTTAGCGCAGGGTCAAACTGAAGCGCATCACCGTAAAGTGGTTCAAGCCTTGAAGTTATTGCCTGAAGTGGATGTGGTCATGTTGGCGCAGTTTTCAATGTCTGGCGCGTTGTCTCAAGCACAAGCAGTATCAACTTGCCCCGTGTTATCCAGCCCCGACTGTGCCGCTTTGATGATGAAGCGGTTGATGATGAACAGGACGCTACAACAGCAGGCCAGCTGATCAGTGCACGACAGACGCAGGGGCCGTGCGTTGGGCGGATTTGGGTCTGAATGCTTTACACACAGCATCGTCAGTTTCTAGGTAGGGCCCGCCAATCAAATCAATGCAATAAGGCACCGCTGCAAAAATACCCGGTACCACTTGGGTGCCATCGTCAGCCTTGAGGCCTTCTAAGGTTTCTTGAATCGACTTGGGCTGGCCAGGCAGATTGATGATGAGACAGTGATCACGCACCACGGCCACCTGTCGCGACAAAATGGCCGTGGGCACAAACCTTAAGCTGATTTGCCGCATTTGCTCTCCAAAGCCTGGCATTTCTTTGTGTGCCACGGCCAGTGTGGCCTCAGGCGTGACATCACGCAGGGCTGGGCCTGTCCCGCCGGTGGTCAGCACCAAACAGCAACCCGACTCCACCAGTTGGATCAGCGCTTTGCTGATTTGCCCTTGCTCATCAGGAATCAGTCTCTCTTCAAAAGTTAAGGGATTTTTGAGTGCTCGGCCCAACCATTCTTTGAGGGCGGGTAAGCCTTTGTCTTCGTAGACGCCGCTGGAAGCGCGGTCGCTGACAGACACGATGCCAATATGCACTGGCTCGTATTGGACATGAGAGGCGTGGCTTAAAGGGGTGTTGAGCATGTGTTTTGCAAAGTTTGTCTGACCAATTGAAACAATTCTCTATAGGCTTTACCCTGTCTGGGAGCCAGCCCTTTGCTAACAGCTGCTGCATCTGGCGTGATAGCGTCTTTGCGCGCTTGCCGCACCAATGCGCGCAGCTGCTGGCTGTCATTGTCAGGGTGCTGCGTGATCCATAAAGCCAAGGCGTCATCGTCAGCAATCAATCGGTCGCGCCATTGTTCTGACTGGTGCAGTATCAAAGTGTCTTGAATAGACGGAGCATATTGCTCAGCCAAGCTGCGTTTGGCGGCTTCAATCAACTCGGGATCCAGTTGGCGCATCAGTTTGCCGATCAACTGCATTTGCCTTCGTTTGCCTTCAAAGTTGGTGATTTTTTTGGCTGCTGCAATGGCGTCTGACAATTTTTCGGGCAGATTCAATTTGACCATCAAGTCAGCACGCAAATGCATGAGGTCTTCGCCCAGCTTTTGGAGTTCAGTGCTTTCGCGTTTGAGGTCGGTTCTGCTGACCTCTGTGTCGCCTTTGAGTTCGCGTTTGAGCTCTAAATCTAATTCGCTGCCTTCTGCAACAAACTGACCTTTGACGTAATAGCCTTTTTTGGGTTTTCTGGACATGGAGGTGAGAATGGTTTCGCCAAGTATCATAGTCCTCGCTATGAACAACCTTGGGCCTTCTGCTGGCCAATTTGATATGTCTACTACCGCATCAACTACTGGCAACAACGGTTTCAGCTACAGCCGTGATTTTTTTGCCGATCTGGTAGATGCAGCTTTGGCGCACGCCAAAAAATTAGGCGCAAGCGACGCAGGTGCGGAAGCCTCAGAAGGCTGTGGGTTGAGCGTGTCGGTGCGCAAAGGCGATCTAGAAAACGTGGAGCGCAACCGAGACAAATCGTTAGGCGTGACGGTGTATGTGGGCAACCGACGCGGTAACGCGAGTACCTCAGATTTTTCCATGCGTGCCATTGAGCAAACGGTTCAGGCCGCGTTTGATATTGCCCGTTTTACGGCTGAAGATCCAGCGGCAGGCTTGCCCGATGAGTGTGATGTGGTGTCCCTCCAAGAGGCCTCACGTGATCTGGATTTGTTTCATCCCTGGACCATTCAAAGTCCTGAGGCTGCCGATTTGGCCCGCGCAGCTGAGGCCGCTGCCTTCGACACTGACAGCCGTATCACCAATAGCGAGGGCGCTTCGGTATCTGCGCAGCAATCGCATTTTTTCAGCGCACACACCCATGGTTTTAGAGGCGGCTATGCCAGCTCCAGGCATACCTTGTCGGTTTCACCCATTGCAGGTTTTGGTGATGACATGCAGCGTGATTACTGGTTCAGCTCGCAGAGACGTTCGGAGGATTTGGCGTCTCCTGCAGCGGTGGGGCGGTATGCGGCGGAGCGGTCACTGAGCCGTTTGGGCAGTAGAAAAATAGCGACCACCGAGTGCCCAGTTTTATTTGAGTCACCTCTGGCCTCTGGCTTGTTAGGTGCTTTGGTGCAGGCCATAAGCGGTAGCGCGCTCTACCGTAAAAGCACTTTTTTACTGGACAGCTTAGGCAAACGGATGCTGCCTAAACATATTCAGTTGCTGGAGGATCCCACCATTCAGCGTGGAAAGGGCAGCTCACCTTTTGACGATGAAGGTGTGAAGGTGCAGGCGCGCTCTGTGATTGAGGATGGACGGGTGCAAGGGTATTTTTTAGGCAGTTATTCCGCCCGAAAACTGGGCATGCGCACCACTGGCAATGCTGGCGGCTCCCACAATCTCGTGCTGACTTCGAGCCTGACGCAGCCCAGTGATGACCTCAACGCCATGCTGGTTAAGTTAGGTACAGGGCTGTTTGTGACCGAGCTCATGGGGCAGGGTGTGAATTACGTCACCGGCGATTATTCGCGTGGAGCCAGCGGTTTTTGGGTTGAGCAAGGCCGCATAGCTTTCCCGGTTCATGAGATCACCATTGCCGGAAACATGAAAGACATGCTCGCAGGTATTGAGGCCGTCGGGTCAGATGCCTACACCTATGGCGCCAAAACCGTAGGGTCCATTTTGATCAACCGGATGAAATTGGCTGGCAGTTAATTTCTGCCGGTAAGCCGCCTAGGTTTGCGTCTCAATTTAGCGCAGCCTTAACTGCAGCCGAAACCAAACCCATATCCGCTTTACCTGCGAGCCGGGTTTTGACCGCACCCATGACCTTGCCCATATCACCCGGGCCGCTCGCGCCCAATTCAGCTACCAAGGCCTGAACTGCGGTTGTAATTTCTTCAGCGCTCATGCGTTGCGGCAGGTAGGTCTCTAACACCACAATTTCTTTGCGCTCAATGTCGGCTAGGTCTTCGCGCTGGGCTTGTGCATAGGCAGCCACCGAATCTTTGCGCTGCTTGATGAGCTTGTCCACAATGGCAATCACGGCCGCGTCGTCTAGTGTGATGCGCTCGTCCACCTCTTTTTGCTTCATAGCAGACAGCAGCAGGCGGATGGTGCCTAGGCGCTCAGCCTCTTTGGCGCGCATGGCGGACTTCATGTCTTCGTTGATTTGGTCTTTGAGGCTCATGTGGAGCTCCTTATATAAACAACACCCTTAAATAACAAAACCCGCGTCAGTCTGGCTGTGCGCGGGTTCCAAAATGCAGGCTTAAGAAGAATCAGTACATCTTCTTAGGCAATTGCATCGAGCGAATGCGCTTGTAGTTGCGCTTAACAGCTGCAGCTTTTTTGCGCTTGCGCTCTGCGGTGGGTTTTTCATAAAACTCGCGAGCACGCAGGTCAGTCAAAAGACCCAGCTTTTCAATAGTTCGTTTGAAGCGGCGCAAGGCTACATCAAAGGGTTCGTTCTCTTTAACGCGGATGGTTGTCATTCAATTGGTTACCGAAAGGGGCCCACAGCGGGTGATTAGGAAGATCGGACCCAACCGCCATGTGTGCAAAACATCCTCTGCCTAAAATTTTGTGGCCGGCAGAGGTCATGCCAGAAAAGCCGTAAATTATAGCGTTTATATGAACAACTGTTTTGGGTTTTCTTAAGTTTTGGCATGCTGGTGTGCCAGTGCCTGTGCACATGCATAGGCACTGGCCCAAGCCCACTGAAAGTTGTAGCCGCCCAGCCATCCGGTCACATCCACCACTTCTCCAATGAAATACAAGCCCTTTTGCTTAGATTCCATGGTTTGGCTGGACAAATCTCGGGTGTCCACGCCGCCAGCGGTGACTTCGGCTTTGGCATAGCCCTCGGTGCCTGATGGGGTGAGCGCCCAGCTACTGAGCGACTGCCCCAAATGCATCAGAGCTTTGTCCGTTGCTTGGTTGATGGCGCGTTGCCATGCAGCGTCATGTTGCACCCAAGTTTCGGCAAGGCGGTGGGGCAGCCAAGCTCCAAGCTCATTGCTAATGAGCTTTTGGGACCGCTGTTTGGCTTGCAAAAGCTGGTCGGTCAGGCTTAGTTCAGGCGCCAGATTGATGCGAATGGGGGTTTTGTCTTGCCAATAACTGGAAATTTGCAGCACGCCAGGCCCTGACAAGCCCCGATGGGTGAAGAGCAAATCTTCCATAAAACCCATCTGGTTGGTTTTGGGGCCCGTTTCAATATGGACAGGCAAGGACAAGCCCGCCAACTGGGCATAGGGCGCCCAAGAGGCTGCATCAAAGGTCAGCGGCACCAAAGCGGCACGTGTGGGCACCATGCGCAAACCAAACAGGTTGGCGATGTCATAGCCCCAAGAGGTGGCACCAATTTTGGGTATAGAGAGACCGCCAGTTCCAACCACCAAGGCTGAACTTTGAACCGTACCCGCATCGGTGTCGAGCTCGTAAATGCCATTGGAATGTCGCACCGCACGAACAGCACAGGGCTGGCGCCGCGTCACTTGGCCAGCATCGCATTCGCGTAGCAGCATCTGGATGATGTCGTCGGCAGAGCGGTCGCAAAACAGCTGACCTTTGTGTTTTTCATGAAACGCGATGCCGTGGCGTTGCAGCAAATCTAAAAAGTCTTGGGGTGTGTAGCGCGAAAGCGCCGAGCGACAAAAATTTGAGTTTTGGCTGATGAAGTGTTTGTGAGCTGAGCGGGAATCCAAGTCGCGGTTGGTGAAGTTGCAACGCCCACCGCCTGAAATACGAATTTTTTCTGCCACTTTGGCGCTGTGGTCCAGCACCAAAACTTTAAGTCCCAATTGACCCGCCACACCAGCGCAAAAAAGACCAGCAGCCCCAGCGCCTACAACTGCAACATCAAATTTCTGCATCAGGCATTGTGCTTGATAGGCGCTTTATGGGATGGAGGCTTTCAAGCTACTTGAGCCGCAGCAAGCAGAGCCGATTCACCTTGCGACTGCTTCACCATCTCTATCTGCCCCAATAACACATCCCCCACCACAATCACACAAGGACTGGCAAATTGCTTTTGTATCAAAGTGGTATGAAGTTGGTTTAGCGTGGTGGTGGTGTGGCGCTGGTTGGGTAGGCTGGCATTTTGGATGAGTGCCACAGGTGTATCGCCGGGCAGACCTTTGAGCAATCCTTGCTGAATATGCGCAGCACTGGCTACCCCCATATAAATCACTAGTGTCAGTTTTGATTTGAGAGCGGTTACAGCTATTTCGGCCCAATTGGCGCCGCCATCGCCTGGTTTGGCGTGGCCGGTTAAAAACACCACGCCATGTGCATGTTCGCGGTGGGTCAGGGGTACGCCCAATGACGACAAAGCTGCCAAACCTGAGGTAATGCCGTTAACCACCTTAACCTCTATGCCCGCAGCTTGAAGGTGTTCAACCTCTTCGCCGCCGCGCCCAAAGATAAATGGGTCCCCGCCCTTAAGGCGCACCACGCGCTCACCTTGTTGAACCGCGTGAATCATGAGTTTTTCAATAAACGCTTGGGGTGTGGATTGGCACCCACCACGCTTGCCCACGTGCACGATGCGAGCCTTTGGGGCGGCGTGGGTCAATACCTCCTCGTTGACCAAATCGTCCACAAACAACACGGTGGCTTGGCCAATGACCTTGACGGCTTTGAGTGTGAGCAGCTCGGGGTCGCCAGGTCCGGCGCCTACCAAGGTGCAGGTACCTAAGGGGTTGGCGGGGATAAGGGCGTTGCTAGGCTTCACGGGCGGTTGATGGGCTTGTTGCTTGGTTGCTATTTATGAAATTTGAGCGTGCGAAATTTGTGCGTGCAGTTGCACAATATGAGCCACCTGAATAGCAATTGAGTCTGGGACTTTTTGCTCACCATCCAGTACAGAGCGAATATAAACCGCAGTGGCTTGCGCCTCTGGGCCTGGCGGCAAGGGAGGCAGGTTTAACATGGTGCCGGTTTGTGGGGGCTCTAAAACCACGGGCTTGCCAGATAAAAAGCCTTCCATATGTGGCGTGCGCCTTGGGTCGGCCACGGGTTCACCTTCTGTACCGCGCAGCAACAGGGCGTGCGCTTGTCTTAAGGCCAAGGTGGCAGACATGGCATGGGCGTATTCGGGGTGGGTGTAGCTGCTCACCAGCAGGGCGGGCCCCGCCACTGGGTTCATCAGCTTGACCAAACTGTGCCCAGGATTGCGCAAACCCACTACGCGGCGCACTTCCAGCAGCTTGAACAAAGCGGGGCTCAAAAGGGTTGTGGGCACAAAGCGCACCTTCCCAAGTTCAGGCGCGGGTACACATGGGGGTATTTCTATGCCCAAGGCCTTGAGCACCTCAGACGTGTAAACACGGCTGGATTCGGTGGCGCAACCATGAATCAACACCGGCAAGCCGCGCTGAGCCAGCAGCAGGCCCAGCAGCGGCAGCAGCCCGGGCAATTTGCGGGCACCGTTGTAGCTTGGCAAAACCACCACCGGGCTGGAAGCGGGCGCTGTGCGGTTCAGGCGACTTTCTGTGGCGTCTAGAAAACCGGCCATTTCTTCAGGGGTTTCGCCCTTGATGCGCATGGCCAAACAAAAGGCGCCCAACTCTAGGTCGCTTACCTGATCGTCCAGCACTTGGCCCATTAAGTCGGCAGCTTGATCGCGTGCCAGCGCACGGGCCCCGTCTTTGCCGCGGCCGATTTCACGAATGTAAGCGCTGATGCTCATGGTCTTTTACCCAAGGGTGTCTGTGTGTTCTGGTGCAGATTGTGTGCGTTTTTAACGATTTCGGATAAGCAGAGAGCTTATGGGCTGATGCTGATCAGGCGCTTCAACTCGGGTACGCAGGACCCGCACTGGGTGCCGCAGCCCAACTTTTTTTGCAGCGATGTCAGGCGGTCTTGTGGGGAACCTTGGCAACTCACAAGATGCTCTTTTATGGCGCTGGCGCTAACGTCAAGGCAATTGCAAAT
>DDPM01000099.1:9912-10619 GCA_002342165.1 Hylemonella sp. UBA2468 | reverse complement strand
TCTTCCATGTTGGACTTCATGGATTCGCGGGCGGGTGGCGCAACTTTGTGGTTGTCCACAATCACAGGTCCAGGGTTCGCACGCAACCATTTCACACACTGCTGAATGATTTTGTTGGACTCGCGCATCTCACGCACACGCACCAAATACCGGTCATAACTGTCACCGGTTTTACCCACAGGTATGTCAAAGTCCACCAAGGCGTAGGCGTCATAGGGTTGCTTTTTACGCAGGTCCCACGCAACACCGGAGCCCCTGAGCATGGGGCCGGACATACCCAAGTTCAAGGCGCGCTCAGGGCTGACCACACCAATGCCGACGGTTCGCTGCTTCCAAATGCGGTTGTCGGTAAGCAAGGTTTCATATTCGTCCACGCACTTGGGGAAACGCTGCGTAAAGTCTTCAATAAAGTCGAGCAAGGAGCCTTGGCGGTTGGTGTTTAACTCGGCAATGGCTTTGGCGTTGCGAATCTTGTTGGGCTTGTACTGCGCCATTTGCTCCGGCAGATCGCGGTACACACCACCTGGGCGGAAGTAGGCTGCATGCATTCGCGCACCGGACACCGCCTCATACATGTCAAACAGATCTTCACGCTCACGGAAGGTGTAAATGAGAATGGTGGAGCTGCCGCAATCATTGCCATGAGAGCCCAACCACATCAGGTGGTTCAGAAGGCGGGTGATTTCGCCAAACATGGTGCGGATGTA
>DDPM01000099.1:198-9844 GCA_002342165.1 Hylemonella sp. UBA2468 | reverse complement strand
TGCTCGTTGCACATCATGGACACGTAGTCCAAGCGATCCATGTAGGGAAGCGACTGAATGTAGGTTTTGTGCTCGGCGAGTTTTTCAGTGGCGCGGTGCAACAAACCGATGTGCGGGTCAGCACGCTGAACCACTTCACCGTCCAACTCCAACACCAAACGCAACACACCGTGCGCGGCAGGATGCTGCGGCCCAAAGTTGAGGGTGTAGTTTTTAATTTCAGCCATAGGGGTGGGGAGTAGCCTGAGACACAAGCTCAGTGCAAACCTCCATAGTTGTCTTCGCGAATGATGCGGGGTGTGATTTCACGCGGCTCAATGCTCACAGGCTGGTAGACCACGCGCTTGAGTTCAGCGTCGTAACGCATTTCCACCTGACCGCTGAGTGGGAAGTCTTTGCGGAAGGGGTGCCCAATAAAGCCGTAGTCGGTCAGGATGCGGCGCAAATCGTCATGCCCTTCAAACACGATGCCAAACAAATCAAAGGCCTCGCGCTCGTACCAGTTGGCCGAATTCCAAATGCTGTTAACAGAATCGAGCACGGGAAATTCATCATCTGTTGCAAAGACTTTCAAGCGTAAACGCTGGTTCAGAGAAATGGAAAGCAAATGCAAGGTAACGCCGTAACGAGCGCCCTCCCAGATATCGTTTCCATAGGCTGAATAATCGAGACCACACAGGTCCATCAACTGCTCAAAGTTACAGCCAGGCGCTGAATTTAAAATTTGAGCTGCTTGGAAGTAATCGGCAGCTGAAACTTCTACCGTCACTTCACCCAAATGAATTGAGGTGTTTTTAACCTTGTCACCCAACGCTGTCACCACATGCTCTAAGGTTGCTTCGGGGGTAATGGCAAATGTGGTCATGCTTTAGACGCGGGCAATGGTTTGGGTACGCCGAATTTTTTGTTGCAGCTGAATGATTCCGTAAATCAGAGCCTCCGCAGTGGGCGGGCAACCAGGCACATAGACATCTACGGGGACAATGCGGTCACAGCCCCGCACCACTGAATAACTATAGTGGTAGTAGCCACCACCATTGGCGCATGAACCCATAGACAAAACCCAACGCGGCTCGCTCATTTGGTCGTAAACCTTACGCAAAGCGGGAGCCATTTTGTTGCACAGCGTGCCAGCCACTATCATCAAATCAGACTGACGGGGGCTTGCACGAAAAACTTCTGCGCCAAACCGCGCCAAGTCATAACGTGCCGTAGCGGCGTGCATCATCTCGACCGCACAACAGGCCAAGCCAAATGTCATGGGCCACAAAGAGCCCGTTTTGGCCCAGTTCACCACCGTGTCGTAACTGGTGGTGATGAAACCTTCTTTCAAGACGCCTTCAATCGACATGCAAGCTCCTGATCATTCCCAATCGAGGGCACCTTTTTTCCACTCGTAGGCAAAGCCCACGACCAGAATGGCAATAAACACCATGGCAGCCCAAAAACCATATGCCCCGACATCTTTAAGGGCGACAGCCCAAGGAAAGAGAAAGGCAATTTCTAAATCAAACAAGATGAACAGAATGGCTACCAAGTAGTAGCGCACGTCAAATTTCATGCGAGCGTCCTCAAACGCTTCAAAGCCACATTCATAGGGGGAGTTTTTGGCGGCGTCAGGACGATTAGGGCCCAAAATAGACCCAATAATCTGAGGCAAGATACCCACAAGGATACCCACCAAGATGAACAGAAGGACTGGCAGATACTGATCTAAGTTCATCTCAAAAAAATCTAGGTTTCACCTAGTTGAGGGCATTTCTGCACATCAACCTGCTGATGGTGCCGTCGGCGAGACTCGAACTCGCACAGCTTTCGCCACTACCCCCTCAAGATAGCGTGTCTACCAATTTCACCACGACGGCTTCAACTCGTCGCCCGCATGCCAAGAGGATTTTGCGAATTGGGCAGCCTACGAGTTTACATTGTAAATATGTCGGTCTTGGACGATCCTTTATGTGGTGCTGTTTATCAAAGCCTTTGCTTTGTGGATGAACTTGTTATTTAGTTGGTATTTGACTGGCAGCTCCTGAGCTGGCAGGTACGCTGCCGGCAGACGCCGGAATGGAGTTGTCTGATCCCCCAACCACAGGCTGGTTGCCCGGAATTTGCTGCGCCGCAGCAGGCACGGGCGTGTTGACCACAGCACCTTCCAACACGCTGGTGCCGCCCGTAGGACGCACATTACCAAAATAAGCCAAAAGCAAAGTGGACACAAAAAACACCGCAGCCAAAGCTCCTGTGGTGCGCGATAAAAAATTAGCGCTACCAGATGCACCAAACAGGCTGCCCGAAGACCCGCTACCAAACGCAGCCCCCATATCAGCACCCTTGCCTTGCTGTATCAAAATCAACCCAATCATGGCAAGTGCAGACAGCACCTGTACCACCAACAAAATTGTGACCACCACACTCATTTCATCTCTCCTAAAACAATTTAAACCTTGCTGACAGCTTCTGCATCAGCCAAGATGGACAGAAAATCAGTCGCCTTGAGGGAAGCTCCGCCAATCAACCCGCCATCAATTCCCGGGGTGGATAACAACGATTTGGCGTTGCCAGCGTTCATGCTGCCACCATACAAAATACAAATGCGCTCATGCATGGATACCGCCGCCTTCAGTTGAGCGCGCAACAAGTCATGCACCTCTTGGGCCTGCTCAGCCGTAGCGGTTTGACCCGTGCCAATTGCCCACACAGGCTCATAGGCCACCACAATTTCGCTCACGCAATGACCGTTGAGCTGAATTACTGCAGCCAGCTGCCGCTTGACCACATCTGCTGTTTGCCCAGCTTGACGCTCCAACAAAGTCTCGCCTACGCACACGACAGGTGTGATGCCAACTGCCAGAGCCTTTTGAGCCTTTTGAGCCACCAATTGATCGGTTTCAGCATGGTATTGGCGGCGCTCCGAATGACCTACGATGACGTACCGTACCCCAACATCTCGCAACATAGCGGCCGACACTTCACCAGTGTAGGCACCTGCCTCATGCGCGGATACATCTTGCGCACCCAAATCCACAGCCGAATGGTGCAAGAGCCCAGAGCATGGTGTCAAATAAACAGAGGGCACACACACCGCAGCCTGAACTCGACCAGAGGCTTGAGACTTAGGCCAACCTATCAACAGGTCTTGAATCAGCGCCGCATTGCCAGCGAGGCTGCCGTTCATTTTCCAGTTGCCCACGATGAGCTTGTGCGGATTGGACTGGTTCATAGTGAGCACGCCATTTACCAAGTCAAAACAATTTTGCCAATGTGTTGATTGGACTCCATAAGACTGTGGGCTTTTGCGGCTCCGCTGCCTGTGGGGTCTTGCGCATCCTGGGCAGCAAAGGTGGTGTGGATCACCGGCTTGATGGTTCGGTTGGCCAACAAGGGCCAAACCTGTTCCAGACAAGCTTGGGCAATACGTTGCTTGAACGCAATGGGTCGCGGACGCAAAGTAGAACCGGTGATGGTCAGTCGCTTGCGCAACACCAAAGCCGCATTGAATTCGGCCTTGGTGCCGCCTTGTACGGCAATGATGACGAGTCGACCATCTTCGGCCAAGCACTCCACCTCACGGGCCACATAGCCGCCAGCCACCATATCCAAAATCACGTTCACGCCAGCCCCATCAGTCAGGCGTTTGACTTCTTCTTTGAAATCTTTCGATTTGTAGTTGATGGCGTGATCTGCACCCAATTTAAGGCAGGCTTCGCATTTTGCGTCGCTGCCTGCCGTGACCAGCACCCGTGCGCCGCGCGCCTTGGCCAGTTGAATGGCGGTAACACCAATACCACTGGAGCCCCCTTGAATCAACAAGGCTTCACCAGCTTGAAGGGCGGCGCGGTCGAACACATTGCTCCATACCGTAAAAAAAGTTTCAGGGAGAGAAGCCGCCTCCACATCACTCAAGCCTTGCGGGTAAGGCAAGCATTGGGCAATAGGCGCAGTGCAGAGCTGTGCATAGCCGCCTCCAGCCACCAGGGCGCATACCCGGTCACCCAACTTCAGCCCGGCTTGGGCCAGTTCTGCCGAATCTCCACCCACCACCACACCGGCAACTTCAAGGCCTGGAATGTCTGAAGCACCCTGAGGCACGGGGTAATGACCGGTACGCTGTACCACGTCGGGGCGGTTCACGCCGCTGGCGGCCACCTGAATCAGCAACTCACCAGCTTGCGGCAGGGGATCAGGTCGATCCACCAGTCGCAATACCTCCGGACCTCCAAACGAGGAAATTTCTACAGCTTTCATTTTTATAGAGCCATGAAGACGTCACCAAATTGGCATCAGGACCATCACCCCTGCTCTGCACCCTCTTGGGGTTGGGGGCGCTCAATCAAGGCCTTCATAGACAACTTAATGCGCCCTTTTTCGTCGGTTTCCAAAACCTTGACCTTGACGATCTGACCTTCAGACAAGTAGTCGGTGACTTTTTCCACACGTTCGTGTGCAATTTGGCTGATGTGCAGCAAGCCGTCTTTGCCCGGCAACAAATTAACCAAGGCTCCAAAGTCCAGAATTTTCGTGATGGGACCTTCATACACCTTGCCAATTTCCACTTCAGCAGTGATTTCTTCAATACGGCGCTTGGCTTCGTCTGCCTTGCCTCCGTCTGTGGAGGCAATGGTGATGGTGCCGTCTTCAGAAATGTCAATTTGGGTACCGGTTTCTTCGGTCAAAGCACGAATCACTGCGCCACCTTTGCCGATCACGTCGCGGATCTTGTCCGGATGGATCTTCATGGTGTACAGGCGGGGTGCAAAGTTGCTCACCTGGGTATTGGCTTGGCCCATGGCTTCTTGCATCTTACCCAAGATATGCATGCGGGCTTCCTTGGCCTGAGCCAGCGCCACTTGCATGATCTCCTTGGTAATGCCTTGGATTTTGATGTCCATTTGCAAGGCAGTAATGCCGTTGGTGGTACCGGCTACCTTGAAGTCCATATCGCCCAGGTGATCTTCGTCACCCAAAATATCGGTCAACACCGCAAAGCGGTTGCCTTCTTTGATCAAACCCATGGCAATGCCAGCCACGTGCGCTTTCATGGGCACACCCGCATCCATGAGAGACAAGCAGCCGCCGCACACAGAAGCCATGGAAGAAGAGCCATTGGACTCGGTGATTTCAGACACTACACGCAGGGTGTAAGGGAATTCTTCCTTGGTAGGCAAACAAGCCACCAAAGCACGCTTGGCCAATCGGCCATGGCCGATTTCGCGGCGCTTGGTCGAACCCATACGGCCTACCTCGCCGGTGGCAAAGGGCGGCATGTTGTAGTGGAACATGAAGCGGTCTTCAAACTCGCCAGCCAAGGCGTCAATGCGTTGCGCATCGCGCTCGGTACCTAAAGTGGTCACCACCAAAGCTTGGGTTTCACCGCGTGTGAACAAAGCTGAGCCGTGGGTACGAGGCAACACACCGTGACGGATCTCGATGGGGCGAACGGTACGGGTGTCTCGGCCGTCAATGCGGGGCTCGCCCGACAAAATTTGGCTGCGCACGATGCGGGCTTCGATTTCAAACAGCAAACCTTCGACCTTAGAGCCCTCCACCTCAACACCTTGCTCGACCAAACCAGCTTTGATGGCGGCGTATGCTTCACGGCAAGCTTGTGTACGGGCTTGTTTGTTGCGAATTTGGTATGCCGCACGCAGCTTGTCATCGGCTAAAGCCAAGACTTTGGCGTCTAGGTCGCTGTCGCGTGAAGCAGGCTGCCAGTCCCAAGCGGTTTTGCCGCCATCACGAATCAGGTCGTGAATGGCATTAATAGCCACTTTACCTTGCTCGTGTCCAAAAACCACAGCACCCAACATTACTTCTTCTGACAGTTGCTGCGCTTCAGACTCCACCATCAGTACCGCGGCTTCAGTACCCGCCACCACCAAATCCAAGAGGCTGTCTTTGCGTTGGGTTTGGCCAGGGTTGAGCACATATTCACCATTGACATAACCCACGCGAGCCGCACCCAGAGGGCCACTGAATGGAATTCCCGAGACGCCCAAAGCGGCAGACACGGCAATCATGGCGGCAATGTCAGCATCCACTTCGGGGTTGAGCGACAGTGTGTGAATAACCACATGCACTTCGTTCAAGAACCCTTCGGGAAACAGAGGGCGAATGGGACGATCTATTAATCGGCTGGTCAGGGTTTCCAGCTCGCTGGGTTTGGCTTCTCGCTTGAAAAAGCTGCCGGGGATCTTGCCCGCAGCGTAGGTTTTTTCAATGTAATCCACCGTCAAAGGGAAAAAGTCTTGACCGGGCTTGGCCGACTTGGATGCCACCACTGTGGCCAGCACCACGGTGCCTTCCATATCCAGCAACACAGCGCCGGTTGATTGGCGAGCGATTTCGCCGGTTTCCATAGTGACCGAGTGTTGGCCCCACTGGAAAGTTTTGGTGACTTTATTAAACATCGTCATTTGTATACTCCTGAACAATCAAGGGCGGTGCAGGCCACCTCCCAAAGCCCGGAGCAAACGACTCAGAACACGATGCCATTCCAGAGGTATTCCTACAAAGATATTGCAGAACCACTTTGGAATGACACAGCTTCGCTCTGTTTTCGCCTCTCCGACTTGCCCACCATTTAAACAACAAAGCGCCTGAGCCAGCTTGCCAACTCAGACGCTTGAAAGTTCATGGTGTGGCAAAAATTACTTGCGCAGACCCAACTTGGCAATCAAGGCCGTGTAACGGTCGGCATCGCGGTCTTTCAAATAGTCCAACAACTTGCGACGACGGCTCACCATACGCAACAAGCCGCGACGACCGTGATGGTCTTTGGCGTGAGTTTTGAAATGGGGAGTCAACTCGTTGATACGTGCCGTCAACAAAGCTACTTGAACTTCGGGACTACCGGTGTCACCGGCCTGACGGGCGTTGGCCTGAATCACTTCAGCCTTGATACTGGATGCAATCATGTGTTTTCCTTAAATGAAACCAAGCCCGCTGAATTGAAGGGGTAGAAGGTTCCGGTTGAACTTGCGACAGCCGCTGGAACTGCAACTGACGTGCTTTCTACAAAAATTTGTATTTTTGTCAGAACCGTTGATTGTAGCTCACAAGTAAATTGAAGATTGATCGACCATGACGTGCCGTTGATGTGCCGTACAAGCGACTTCGATTGAGCAATCCACTTAATTGAATGCTTCTTTTGACAATGTCTGCAAGGGCCAGCGGGGTTTGACTTCAAAGTTGTAGTCGACTTGGGGCGACTCCACGCCCGCTTCAATCCGCATAGCCGCCGCAAGGGCAATCATGGCGCCGTTATCTGTACACAAATGCAACTCCGGGTAATGCACCCGAATGCCACGGGCGGCGCAGTTGTGTTGAAGCTGCTCACGCAAAACGCGGTTGGCCCCCACGCCTCCAGCCACCACTAAACGCTTGAGGCCCGTTTGCTCCAGTGCTAAGAGCGATTTTTTGATCAACACCTCCACAATGGCTGCCTGTGTGGAAGCCGCCAAGTTACAACGAAAACTCTCTTGTTCAGCGTCATTGGACATGGACTGTTCATTTCCGGCTTTTTGAACCTGGGTCAACACTGCTGTTTTTAGGCCGGCAAAAGAAAAGTCCAGGTCCCTGCTGTGCAACAAAGGGCGAGGGAGCTTGAAAGCTTTTGGGTCGCCCTTCTCTGCCAGCTTGGACAAGGCCGCTCCGCCAGGATANNTTGTCAAACGCCTCTCCGGCCGCGTCGTCCACGGTTTCGCCCAGCAGCTCGTAGTGACCAACGTCCTGCACCCGCATCAACTGGGTGTGACCGCCCGAAACCAACAAAGCCACAAATGGAAATTCAGGGGGATCAGCGCTTAAAAACGGAGAAAGCAAATGCCCCTCCAAGTGGTGAACTCCAAGCACTGGCTTAACCAGAGCCGCCGCCAAACCGCAGGCTACTCCAGCTCCGACCAGCAATGCNNCCCGCCAGTCCTGGGCCGCGGGTAAAAGCAAACACATCAATATCGTGCAGTTGAAGTTGCGTGTCTTGCAGCACTTGTTGGGTAAGGGGCAGCACTCGGCGAATGTGGTCGCGGCTGGCGAGCTCGGGCACCACGCCGCCATAGGCTTGGTGCATTTGAATTTGGCTGTACAAGGCCTGCCCCAGCAACTGGGGCACTTGGCCCGAACGGGTTTGCACCAAAGCCACCCCGGTTTCGTCACAAGACGACTCAATTCCGAGCACCCGAACACTCATCGCATCACCAATCCGCCATCCACCAGCAAAGTTTGTCCCGTGATGAAAGAGCTCCATTCGCTGGCCAAAAAAAGCACTGGGCCAGCCACATCTTCTGGAGTGGCCAAGCGGCGAAGGGGTGTTTGAGCTGCAATGCTGCTCTGAACAGCCTCACGCGTGGCGCGGCTGGAATCAGTGGGCACCACTAGGCCTGGGGCGACGCAGTTGACACGTATGCCCAAAGGGCCTAACTCCGCCGCCAAATGCCGGCTAAAACCCACAAGAGCCGACTTGGCTGTAGCGTAGTCGTGATAAGGCACCACGGGCTGCTCCACCAGGTCAGACACCAGATTGATGATGCTGCCTTTAAGGCGCTGCCGCATGGCTGGCAAAACCGCCTGACACATGTGAAAACAAGACTGCACTGCCCCGTCGATTTGAGCTTGATAGGCGCCCCAACCAAGCTCCCAAAACCTCTGACGCTGTTCGGGATCAAAACGGTAGGGCGCAAATGCGTTGTTCACAAGCACATCCACGCGACCCAGTTCGGCCACAACGCGCTGAACCATCTCGTCCACCGCCGATTTAGATCTAACGTCTGCAGCCAAAGCCCAGGCATCGCCCCCTGCTTGGCGGCAACCGGCCTCTACCGCCTGCGCTTGGGTGTGATGACTCAGGTAATTCACCACCACAAATGCACCCTCAGCGGCAAAAGCACGCGCAATGGCAGCGCCAATTCCGCGGCTTGCACCGGTGACCAACACCACCTGGTCTTTGAATTGCATATGGGTCACTTAACGCAACTCAGTCCAGACGCAAGCCAATTTGCCGCCCCAACTTGGTGAAGCGGTCTATGTCTTGGTTGACAATTTTTTGAAAAGCCTCGGGCCCTTCGTTGGCTTGCAAATAGCCCAGATCGGTCATTTTTTTCTGCACCTCGTCGAGCTTCATGATTTTGGACACCCGATCGTGAATGGCCAGCTTCATGCTTTCTGGCACCCCCTCAGGCACGGCCAAGCCCTGCCATTGCACCAACTGAAAGTCGCTCGCGCCACTTTGAGCCAGCGTTGGCACATCGGGCAACACCTGAGAACGCTGCTTAGACGTGATAGCGAGCGCTCGCAATTTGCCAGACCTCACATGGGGAATTGCGCCGGAAATGGTGATGAAGCCAATGTCCACCTGACCGCCCAGCATGTCAATCAGAGCCGGGCCACAGCCTTTGTAAGGAATGTGCGTGAGGCTCACGCCAAATGCCAAATTGAACATTGCGCCCGCCAGATGCGGGCTGGTGCCAGTGCCACAAGAGGCGTAAAACATTTTGGCGTCCCTTACGCGCGCAGCTGCCACCAGATCGGCCACCGACTTGTAAGGCGATTGGGCCGACACCAAAAGCAACATGGGGGCTGAGGCCACCATGGTCACGGCCTCAAGGTCTTTTTTAGGGTCATAGCTCAGGTTTTTGAAGATGGCAGGCGCAAT
>DDPM01000099.1:0-128 GCA_002342165.1 Hylemonella sp. UBA2468 | reverse complement strand
CTGCCCGCGCCCGGGCGGTTTTCCACCACAATGGCTTGCCCCTGCCCGCTCAAATGCTGCGCAATCAGGCGAGCCAAAATGTCCACCCCGCCGCCGGGGGCAAAACCTACGGTAATTTCAACCGGCTT
>DDPM01000114.1 GCA_002342165.1 Hylemonella sp. UBA2468 | reverse complement strand
CCACGTGGGTGGTTCCTTATGCGCTGTGGTCTGACCATCGCGCACCAGCCAACTGGCTAGCGAACGATGCCTTGCCGCATTTGCGCCAATGGATACGTGGCATACACCGTACATCGGTGATCCATGCAGCATCTCGCGAGGTATCCAACGCTTCATTACCAAGCAGTTTGTCAATGCCCCACGAAGAAGCGCAGGCGAAAGCTTTGGCCTGGGATTTTCCAGACGGCTGTGTTCCATGGGCCGCAAATGCAGCAGCTGAACAACATTTAAGCGCCGACACATCCGCTTGGGCTTTTGTCACGCTGTGCAATTGGCATGTCAGCAATGGCCAAGTCACTATGGGTGACCCAGCGCATTTGCAGATTGACGCAGACACTGATGCTCGACTTTTTGAAGCGATGCAAGGTTTTTTTGCGCAAGACGGTATTGCGCTGTACCCATACGCACCCGGACAGTGGTTAGCCCAATCCGATGTATTTGCCAATTTGCCAACCGCCTCGCTCGATCGGGTGATTGGCCGCAACATTGATCCATGGTTAGTCGGCGGTGCAACGCCGACGGGTCCTGCCACCTTGCTGCGACGTTTGCAAAATGAAATGCAAATGTTGCTCTATACCCATGAGGTTAATGCGAACCGCGGTCTAGCTATCAACTCTTTGTGGTGGCATGGTGCTGGCGCCTTGCCTGGTAGTGCGAAAACTAGTCTTGCAAAAGAAAACCCAACAAACTTGTCGCGGCCTTCAACTCTGCAAACTTTCAATGAAGCGCAGTTACAGGCCATTTCAGATTTACGCAACGCATCTTTGCAACAAGACTGGCAAGGATGGACACAGGCGTGGGCCTCGTTAGACCAAACGCTTTTTGCTGATTTACTGAAACGCGTCCAACAAGGTGAAACCATGCAGGTGGTGTTGTGCGGTGAATATGAGAGACATGTTTATGAAACACGTCCTGCATCCGCTTGGAGTAGGGCGCAAGCTATCGTAGGTTGGCAAGACCTTTGGCAATCCAATGCGCTTTTACAAAGCATTGCAAAGCGATTTGGCGCTACTGCGTTGCGAGAACGCTTAGTTGTTCCACCCAAATCTGAGGATATGTAATGCAATTTATTTCCCGCGAAGTGGCTCCTCGCAGTGTTTGGGCTTTGGAACAAGCTGGTGTGCACCCGTTGCTGGCGCGTTTGTATGCGGCGCGCGGTATCCATGAAGCGCATCAACTCGATACATCTCTTGCGCAATTACTACCCCCCAGCGGTTTGAAAGGCATTGCGCAAGCTGCTGAGTTATTGGCAGACGCGATTGCATCCAACAAAAAACTCTGCATCGTTGCTGACTATGACTGCGATGGCGCTACTGCATGTGCAGTGGCCCTAAAAGGATTGCGTATGTTGGGTGCGCAACAGGTGTCTTACATAGTCCCTGACCGCGTGGTCGACGGCTATGGCTTAACGCCCCCCATCGCTGAACGCGTCAAAGCCAGTGGTGCAGATGTTCTGATCACAGTGGACAACGGCATTGCCAGCGTAGAGGGTGTCGCAACCGCTAAAGCACTTGGGCTACAAGTGCTGGTGACAGACCACCATTTACCTGCGCCTGTATTGCCCAATGCCGATGCCATCGTCAACCCCAACCAACCGGGTTGCACTTTTGCCAGCAAAGCCATGGCGGGCGTAGGGGTGATGTTTTATGTGCTGTTGGCCTTGCGGGCCGAGTTGCGCGCACGTGGCGCCTTTAACGCGGCGCAACAACCCAAGCTCGACACCCTGTTGCCCTTGGTGGCTTTGGGCACCGTGGCCGATGTGGTCAAGCTCGATGCCAACAACCGCCGTTTGGTGGCACAAGGCCTCAGGCGGATTCGCGCAGGTGCTCTACCCGCAGGTTTAGCCAGCCTGTTTGCGGTGGCAGGCCGCAAAGCCGCTGCGGCCACCACCTTTGACTTTGGGTTTGCCGTGGGTCCGCGCTTGAATGCTGCGGGCCGCTTGTCCGACATGACCCTGGGCATTGAGTGCCTGCTTACAGACGACCCCACCCGTGCTGACGAACTGGCCCGCCTGTTGGACGCCATCAACCGCGAACGCCGCGAAATTGAAGGAGACATGCGCGAACAAGCCTATGAGCTTGCTGAACAACTGTTCGATCCAGACGAAGAGCCTCCTCCCGCGGTGTGTGTGTACGACCCCGACTTTCACGAAGGCGTGGTGGGCATAGTGGCCTCGCGCCTGAAAGACAAACTGCACCGCCCCACCTTTGTATTTGCGTCCAGCCAAGCCCCCGGCAAAGAACACGAGCTCAAAGGCTCGGGCCGCTCGATACCGGGGTTTCACTTGCGCGACGCGCTGGACCTGGTCGCCAAACGCTACCCCGGCGTGTTGCTGCGCTTTGGGGGGCACGCCATGGCGGCAGGTTGCACCGTTGCTGAAGAACATTTGGACACCTTTGAGCAAGGCTTGATGGAAGTGGCTGCAGAATGGCTGGACGCCGCCACCCTGACCCGCCAATTGCAAACCGATGGCCCACTGCCGTCCAAATACTGCCGCATTGACATGGTGGACGTGCTGCAGCAACCCGTATGGGGGCAAGGCTTTGCGCCGCCCACCTTCAGTGAGGAGCTGGAAGTGGTGTCACAGCGGCTGGTGGCTGAGAAACATATGTCCTTAAAACTCAAGCACCAAGGCCAAGCCATTGACGGCATTTGGTTTGGCCGCACCGAACCCCTGCCCCCCCGGGCCGTGCTGGCCTTTAGGCTGGAAGCGGACGAATGGCAAGGTCAGCGGCGGGTACGGTTTTTGGTGGAGGGCGCTGCCCTTTAGAATGAGCATGTGAGCACGATTCTCAACGCCGACCTGCACTGCCACTCTGTGGTATCCGACGGCACGCTCACACCCGAAGCACTGGCCCAACGGGCCAAAGCCAACGGCGTAGAACTCTGGGCCCTGACCGACCACGACGAAGTCGGCGGCCAGCAGCGGGCCTTGGCAGCGGCCAAAAACCTCGGCATGGGCTACTTAACAGGCACTGAAATTTCCATCACCTTTGCGGGCCAAACCGTGCATATCGTGGGCTTGGGCTTTGACGCCAAAGACGACAACATTCAAAAAGGCTTGTACCAAACCCGTGGCGGGCGAGGCCTCAGGGCCCAAGAAATGTCTGCCAGTTTGGCTGCGGTGGGCATTCAAGGGGCTTACGAGGGCGCACTGAAGTACGCGGGCAACCCGGAGCTGATTTCCCGTACCCACTTTGCGCGTTTCTTGGTGGAGGCGGGGGTGTGCAGTGAAACCAATGAGGTGTTTCGCAAATACCTCACTGAGGGCAAGCCGGGTTTTGTACCGCACCGCTGGGCCAATCTGAAAGACGCTGTGCATTGGATTCGGGATGCTGGTGGCGTGGCCGTGATTGCCCATCCCGCCCGTTACCCCTTCAGCGCCACCGAAGAATATGCACTGTTCAGCGAATTCAAAGCACACGGCGGGCAAGCGGTAGAAGTGGTTACGGGCAGCCATACCGCCGCCGAATACGTCAAATACGCGGATATGGCTCTGGAGTTTGACTTGGCGGCTTCGCGAGGCAGCGACTTTCACAGCCCCGACGAATCGCACACCGACTTGGGCACCCTGCCCTACTTGCCTGGCAAACTCACACCGGTGTGGGAGTTGCTGACCCATCGCATTCAGTAGGCTCAGCCGCACCTTTTTTAGTACTGCGACTTGAACCGTTCCCCCCTGTTTGGCATAGCTTTGGTCTTGCTGGCCGTGGCTTGCTTTGCCACACTGGACACCATCACCAAACTCGTCACCCTCACGGTACCCGTGATGTTTGCCCTGTGGTTTCGGTACGCATTCCAGGCGGTGGCCACCACGGTGATCATGTGGCCGCAACGGCAAAGCTCGCTGTGGGCCACCCAAAACCTGGGGCTGCAATGCCTGCGCGGGGCCCTGTTGTTGCTCACCAGCATGCTTACTTTTTTCTGCCTGACCTTCATGCCCGTAGGCGAATTCACGGCCGTGGCCATGACCACGCCTTTGGTGGTCACGCTGCTTGCCGCATGGTTGCTCAAAGAACAGGTGTCCATTTGGCGCTGGCTTCTGGTAGCCGGCGGTTTTGTGGGCACCTTGTGCATCATCAAACCCGGCGGCGACATGTGGAACTGGCTGCTGCTGGTGCCGCTGTTTCAGGTGTTGGCGTATGCCTCGTTTCAAATTCTGACGAGCCGCATGGTGCGTACAGAGGATCCCATCACCATGCACTTCTACACCGGCTGGGTGGGCACCGCGCTGGCCACACCACCCCTTTGGTTTTACTGGCAACCTCCCCAGACTTGGCAGACGTGGATGGGCTTGGTGCTGATGGGGCTGGCCGGATCTTCAGGGCATTTTTTTCTGATTCATGCTTTTCGCAAGGCACCGGCAGTCGCCCTCACGCCCATCTTTTACGCCCAAATTGGCATGGCCATTTTGGGTGGCTGGCTGATGTTTGCCCACCTCCCAGACTCCTGGTCCATCGCCGGCATGGTGTTGATTGCCTGTTGTGGCGCCACCAGCACTTGGCTGGCGGTTCGACAACCTCAGCAGCCCCCATTGAAACATGGCCCAGTTCTTTGAAATTCACCCCGAAAACCCGCAGCATAGGTTGCTCAAGCAGGCTGTGGCCCTGCTCAACCAAGGCGGTGTGTTGGCGGTCCCCACCGACTCCAGCTTCGCGTTGGTCTGCCACCTGGACGACAAAACCGCCGCTGACCATTTGCGCAGCCTCAGGGGGGTGGACGACAAGCACCACCTCACGCTGTTGTGCCGCGATTTGAGCGAACTGTCCACTTACGCGAAAGTGGACAACCGACAGTTTCGCCTGCTCAAAGCCGCTACACCCGGGCCTTTTACTTTTATTTTGGAAGCCACTAAGGAAGTTCCCCGCCGCCTAAGCCACCCCGCACGAAAAACCATAGGCTTGCGCGTGCCCAAGCACCGGGTATTGCTTGACCTGCTGGTCCAGCATGACGCGCCCCTGCTGGCCACTACCTTGATTCCTGCGGGCGAAACCGAGCCCTTAAACGATGCGCAAGACATTCGAGAACGCTACGAGCACCAGCTGGCGGGCGTGCTGGACGCTGGCGCCTGCACCTTGGAGCCCACTACGGTGGTGGACCTGAGTTCCGACAGGCCCACCGTGTTGCGCCAAGGTAGCGGCGATGTCGTCTTACTGGGGCTTTAGGCGTGCACTTTTATCTTTGTGACCTCTGAGACAATGCCCCTGTGGACTTTACCCATCTGATCCAAACCGTTTTAATTTACGCCCTACCCGTATTGTTTGCCATTACGGTGCATGAGGCAGCCCATGGCTACGCGGCACGAGCTTTGGGCGACAACACTGCTTGGATGATGGGACGCGTCACCCTCAACCCCATGAAGCACATTGACCTGGTGGGCACCATCCTGATGCCGCTGGTGCTGTACTTTGCCACCTCAGGTGCTTTTTTGTTTGGCTACGCCAAGCCTGTTCCGGTTCGTTTTGATTTGCTGCGCCATCCCAAACGCGACATGGTGTGGGTGGCTTTGGCCGGTCCGGGTGCTAACCTGATGCAGGCCTTGATGTGGGGCGTCGCCCTTTACGCCATGATGGCCCTGAGCGTGAGCGAGCGCTTTTTTCTAGAAATGGGCAAGGCGGGCATGCTGACGAATGTGGTCATGTTTGCATTCAACCTGTTTCCGCTGCCGCCACTCGATGGCGGGCGCATTGTGGTGGGCTTGTTGCCCTGGAAGCAAGCCGCTTGGTTTGCACGTATTGAACCGTGGGGCTTTTTTATTGTGATGGGCTTGGTGGTGGCGGGGGTGGTCAGCACCTTGTGGATGCAACCCGTGATGCGCCTGACCTTTGATTTGATCGATGTCATGCTCTCTCCGTTTGCGTATCTCCTGAGGTAACCCAAAGAGACCAACCTAAAACCTTTTCCTATAAAAAATGACCCCGCGTTTATGAAAACCACCCGAGTTCTGACCGGCATCACCACCTCTGGCACCCCGCATTTAGGCAACTACGTGGGTGCCATTCGGCCCGCCATAGCGGCCTGCCGCGCCGCTGGGGTGGAAAGCTTTTACTTTTTGGCCGACTACCACGCGCTGATCAAGGTGGACGACCCTGCCCGCATTCAGCGTTCTACGCTTGAAATTGCCGCCACGTGGATCGCCTGCGGCCTTGACCCCGAGCGCGTCACGTTTTACAGGCAATCCGACATCCCTGAAATTCCAGAACTCACTTGGTTTTTGACTTGTGTATGCGGCAAAGGCTTGCTCAACCGCGCTCACGCCTACAAAGCTGCCGTGGACAAAAACACCGAGGCCCAGCAAGACCCCGATACCGATGTCACGGCCGGCTTGTTCATGTACCCCGTGCTCATGGCGGCCGATATTTTGATGTTCAACGCCCATCAGGTGCCGGTGGGTCGCGACCAAATTCAACATATTGAAATGGCCCGCGATTTGGCAGCGGGCTTCAACCACCGGTATGGCGATCACTTTGTGCTGCCTGAAGCGCAGATTGAAGACCATGTGGCGACCCTGCCTGGGCTTGATGGGCGCAAGATGAGCAAAAGCTACGACAACACCATCCCGCTTTTTGCGCCGCCTGAACAATTGCAAAAAATCATTGCGGGCATCAAAACCGATTCCCGCGCACCTGGCGAACTCAAGGACACAGAAGGTTCTGCCCTGTTTCAGATTTATCAGGCTTTTGCTTCACCCGCAGAATGCGATGCCATGCGGCAAGCCTTTGCTCAAGGCATTTCGTGGGCTGATGCCAAGCACCGGTTGTTTGAGCTTATTAACCAAGAGATTTCACCCTTGAGAGCCAGCTACCAAGAGCTGATGGCGCACCCTGAGCAGCTCGAAGCGCTGCTGCAAGCAGGGGCCGCCAAAGCCAGAGCCATTGCCACGCCTGCCATGTCGCGCCTAAGGCACGCGGTGGGCCTGCGGGATTTGCGCACTCAAGCCTACCGTTCGCCGACCAAAACCACCAAGGCTGCCCTTCCCAGCTTCAAGCAGTACCGCGAGGCTGACGGCAAGTTTTACTTCAAGCTGGTGGATGCCGCTGGCAAGTTGCTGCTGCAAAGCCCAGGGTATGTGTCACCTCAAGAGGCGGGGAAAGTCGTTAAAAAACTTCAACAACAGCCGCAAGCCTTCACCGGACTAGAACTACCGGCAGCCTTAGGCGCCAGCCTGGATGAAGTTCGACAGGTGTTGCAACAACTCCATGACGCAGCCGATCAGTAACTTTGGGGTTGGGCAGTAGAATCCTATGCTCTAGGTACCGCGGAGAGGTGGCAGAGTGGTCGAATGTACCTGACTCGAAATCAGGCGTAGGGGCGACCCTACCGAGGGTTCGAATCCCTCCCTCTCCGCCAGCTAGCTTTTTTCAAATCTTCATACATCACCTTGACCTTTGGATTTGTGAAGTGGATAATGCATTGTATTACACATGCATATGAGTTTTACACCATGACCGCCAGAACCATCAACGTACGCCTGCCCGAGGCGCTTTACAACCAGATCGAAGAGTTGGCCAAGGCGACCGCCCGGACCAAGAGCTTTCTGGCAATTGCTGCACTGACCCACTATGTGCAAATAGAATCTTGGCAGATCCGTGACATTCACGAAGGCATCAAGGAGGCCGATGCAGGCGAATTCGCAACCGACAAGCAGGTCAAAGCGGTATTTGCCAAATACGGCGCTTGATCCATGTTGATCAAGTGGACCAAGTCAGCGCTCGCGTCTGTTGATGAAATCGCTGGCTTCATCGCCAAAGACAACCCGACCCGCGCCACCAGCTTTATGCTGGAGTTGCAGGCCGCTGTGACCAAACTTCAGGCCCATCCTGGCATGGGCCGGGCTGGTCGCGTCCCCGGCACGCGCGAGTTGGTCCTGCACAAGAACTACATCGCCATTTACCGCGTGCGTGGCGATGATGTTGAAATTTTAAGGTTGCATCACGCATCTCGAAATCTAAGAAGAGCCGGGTCAGCCCCTGAAGCTGACCTTTGACCGCAAACCCACCCGCCCTTGGCAAAACCTCGGCGGTTTTTTTCATTTCTGGAGTACCTATGACGTTACTTTTGCTGTGCTCCCACGTGATGATTTTTTTAATGCTTGTAGCGGCATCTAAAAAATCGGAAACATAAGGGATGCGTTGCAAGTTACCGCTCAACAATTAGAAGTATGAATGGACCCCAAGAGCTTGATTTGCTTGCCCTTGGAAAACTTAGGCGGTTTGTGATGAAGTATGTTCTGGGCCGCCATGCAAACTTTCTTCAAA
>DDPM01000109.1:17632-20602 GCA_002342165.1 Hylemonella sp. UBA2468 | reverse complement strand
CGCGTTTTTTTGTTTCTACCCTATCAGTTGAACCGTCAATATTGTTGACCTGAAGGGTGTAGTAGACCTGTTGCTTGCATGAGCAACACAATGGGTATTCAAAGCACACCCTCCAGCCCCTTACGCTCCAGCAGGTTGAGCAGTTGCAAAGATGGGCCGCTTGGATGCTTGTCACCCACTTCCCATTTGCGTACGGTGGACAGGCTGGTGTTAAGCACGGCTGCAAGCACCGCCTGGCTGAGCTTGAGGTTCTCGCGCAATGCGCGAATTTGCTCACTTTGGTATTGCGGAACAGGCTCTAGGCAAAACGCGTCGTATTTGAGCATCTTGCGCTTGTCGATAAATTCCAGGCGGTGAAGATCCGTCGCGGTTTCGTGCACTGCCTCAAAAATTCGGCTCTTCGGCTTGGCTTTAGTTGTCATGGCAAATCTCCTTTAATGCGCCGTCCCGAACGGCTTTATCTAACGCACTCGTGGTGCGCCCAATTAAGTCTGCCGCTATGTCTTGCAAGGCCGCTAATTCGTCGGCGGAGATATTGGCGCGTTCACTTTTCTCAAATCCAAACACAAAGAACCAACGAGTCCCCTTGTTCGTCGACACCAGGGTTCTAGCGCCTCCGCGCTTGCCGCGGCCTGACTGCCCAACCCGCTTTTTCACCACACTCCCACCCAAGTCTGCGTCAATCAATCCACGGGACATTTTTCGCAACCGCCTTACAGAGTGCAAGGTCAGTCAACTCGGTTTTGCGCATCCAGCGGCTGAAATACTTGGTTTTGAAAACGCGCATCACAACTTTATTATGCCACTAAGTGGCATAGTTGGTTCAGTCAACGATTGGGCCATCAAATACCGAAGGTCAAGCCACTTTGGCTGGAGGCACAGAATAGGTCCCCACCGCATGGGCCACAGGCTCGGATTGCCCTTCTGAATACAAGTTCACTTCGCCCACTACCAATGTGCGGCCCACTTTAATGAGGCGCGCTTTGGCAAGGATGGCTTGGTTTGCAGCGGGTTTACGCAAAAAGTTGATGTTCAGGTTGGTGGTGACCGTAAGGGGCACGATGCCAATTTCGCCCAATATGGCCACATACAGCGCCACATCGGCTATCGACATCAGCACAGGGCCCGACACGGTGCCGCCGGGGCGCAGCTCGTCAAAACCCACGTCGTGCCTAACGGTGGCGGCTTGGGCCTCCACCGATACCACTTGGCATTTAGATTGCGGAAATTCGTTGGCCAGAAAGTGCGCAATTTCTTGGGCGCTGGCCATCTTAAAAACCAAAAAGCTTTTGCGGGTTGTCCGTCAGAATTTTTTGGCGGGTGGCGGCATCAGGCGCCCAGTCAAGCAGCAAGTTAAAAAGTTGCACCGAACCCACCACATGCGCAAAAGAGAGATGCGGAAAGTCGCTGCCCCAAATCACGCGGTCTGGCGCGGTATGCAACACGGCTTGGGCCATGGGCAAGGCATCGGCAAAGGTGGGGGCGGTGGCCATGCGGTAAGTGCCAGTGAATTTGACCCAGGTTCTGCCCTCTTTAAGCAACGCCAGCATGTCTTGAAAACCTTTTTGCTGCGGGCCTTGCGCTGCCAAAAACATGCCCATATGGGCCAAGCTGTGTTCAACTTTCAGTTTGGCCAAGGTGGGCAGCATTTGGTGGGTCAGCCAGCCAGGTAACAAAAAGTCCAGGTGCCAGCCCAGTTCGGCGCAGCGGGCATCGAGCTTCAAGATGCGGGGCAGCATGCGATCGAGCAGCCCGGCTTCTTCTTTGTGCACGGGCGACACGTTGATGCGGATGCCCCGCACACCCAGCTGGTTCATGCGGCTGAGTTCTGCGTCTGAAATGTCCTCATGTACATCCACAATGCCGCGGCGGATAGTGGGCCGCAGTTCAGCCATAGCGTCCAACATGCACGAGTTGTCTCGGCCATAGGCCGAGGGCTGCACAAAAACAAACCGCTCAAAACCCAAGTGCTGTGCCAACTGCAAATACTCCTCTAGGGGCGCATGCGGCGGGGTGTAGCGCAATTGGCCCTCATAGGGGTATTGACGCGGTTCGCCAAAAACATGAAAGTGCGCATCGCACGCAGCAGGCGGGGCTTTAAAAGCGGGGGTGGTGAGGGTTTCAGACATGTGATTCAAAAAACACTGAAAAATTATTCCACCTTGATGTTGGCCTTGGCCACCACGGCTTTCCAGATGCGGGATTCATCTTCCACTTTTTTAGTGAACTCAGCGCTGGTGCTGGCCACGGCTTTGGCTCCGGTGGCGGCAAACACTTCAATGACCTTAGGCTGCTCCACGGCGCGCGCCACACCCTGTTGCAAGCGCTGCACCACCGCAGGCGGCATGTTGGCAGGGGCCATCAAACCAAACCAATACACCATTTGGTAGTTGCTGTAACCCGCTTCGGTAAAGGTGGGCACCTCTGGAATCAGGGGGTGGCGCTCTTTACCCACCACGGCCAAGCCGCGCAGGCGTCCACCCTTGATGTGTTGTGCCGAAGACCCTGCACTGGCTAGGCCCACATCGATGCGGCCCGCCATCAGGTCTACCAAGGCGGCTGCCACACCTTTGTAAGGTATATGCGTCATTTCAGCATTCACGCTGGACAAAAACCACTCAATAGCCAAATGCGCCGATGAACCTTGGCCGCCTGACCCGTAGGTAAGTGCTTTGGGCTGCTTTTGGGCTGCGTCGACCAAATCTTTCAGGGTTTTATAAGGCGCGTCGCTCTTGACCATGATGACGGCGGGGGCCTCAGCAATGGTGCTGATTTTTTGAATGTCTTTTTCGGAGTCGTAGGGCAGCTTGGGGTAGAGCGCCGAAGAGACGGCATAAGAGTTGTCGGTCACCAGCAGGGTGTAGCCGTCTGGAGCCGACTTGGCCACCATATCGGTACCCAGAGTGCTGCCTGCGCCACCTTTGGTTTCCACAATAAAGGGCTGCCCCATTTGGTTGGACAGCTCGGCGT
>DDPM01000109.1:16564-17566 GCA_002342165.1 Hylemonella sp. UBA2468 | reverse complement strand
AAACGGCACGATGATGCGCACAGTCTTGTTAGGCCAGTTGCTGGGAGGGTTGCTTTGAGCGTGGCTGATGCCAAGCAACGCAAATGACAGGCTCAGCAAGCCTGCCAAAAATACACGCAAGGGCAAAGCAGAAGCAGGGGTAAAAAAGGTGGTCATAAAGTCTCCTAAGCGGCTACAGGTGATGACAGGGTATGCTGAACTCTCCAAGCTGTGGCTTGAATGCTGGAGAGTACAGGGCGGCCAAATTCCAGGCTCAACGGCTCCCAAATCGTGCGGGTGGGGAGCTGCGAGCAGGCAATGAACATGGCCTGTGCAGCATCTGTCATCACCTTGCGGGCCATGGTGGCCACTTGCTCCGCGTTAATAAGACCCAAGGCATCCACATTGGGCGCACGCAGGCTGTCAAAGGCGACCACTTCAATGCCCGATTGGTGCAGGTAAGACTTGAGCTGATCGTTCACCTCGTCCTGATAGGGGGTGACCAGCGCAATGTGGCTCATACCTTGCGCTTGCAAAGCCAACACCATGGACTGTGCGGTGGTAACCACCGACTTGCCCACCGTTTGGGCCAAGGCATCGGCCAATTCAGCATCGGCTTGAGGGCCCGACAAAAAGCTGGCGGCGGTGCAACCGTAGGTCAAGATGTCGATGGGCGCGTTCGCAAAAGCTTTTGCCAATTCCAAAGCCTGTTGCTTGTAGGCCGGAATGGTCTCTCTTGTAAGCAAACCTTTGCCACGCGGAATTTTGTGCAGGGTGCACTGCGAGCCAGCAGGTAACCATTGCAGAAGCTCGGGCTGCATGGTGGTGTTGTTGATGGGCACCATCAAACCGATGTGAATGGGGGCGCTGTGTGTGGTGGCTTGCATAAAAAATTAAGGTGGAGGGCGTTGAGTGATCGAGTGGGCTTGCTGGCGTATGCCTGCAGGTAGGGGCCGCCAGTGCAGGGCCCGCAGTTCGCCAAATTCGTGGTGCAAGCGGTGCCAGTGGTGCCCACCGTCGGTG
>DDPM01000109.1:0-16542 GCA_002342165.1 Hylemonella sp. UBA2468 | reverse complement strand
CACCGCTTGCCAATGTTGGCCATGGTCTGTGCTGATGAGCAATTTGCCGTCGTCCCCGGGCGGGCCGTTGCCATTGGTTAAAAACATCACGCCCGTTTGGTCGGCACGTTGCACGATGCTGCGGGTGTACTGCCAAGGCGAATCCAGCTTGACAAAGCTCCAGTGCTCGCCTCGGTCGGAGCTGACGTGCAGACCCCTGTTGGTGGTGGCGTACATCAACCGCTGGGTGGTGCCTAAGCTTCCGAGTTGCGGCACATCGACCAAGGCTATGCCATGCACATCGCAAGACACCAAGCCCTGGTCGCGGGGGTGCCAAGTGGTGCCGCCGTCTGGGCTGAAGAAAATGCCGCCAATTTCTACTGTCATCCAAACGGCTTGCGGGTCTAAGGGGTCAAAGGCGATTTGGGTGACCCGTGTGGCGCCCATGTTGATGGTGGAAAAACTTTGCAAGCCCGGCACGTTGATGGTGCGCCAAGTCTGGCCGCCGTCTGGCGACATCATGCACCCCGCTGGGCGGGTGCCGATCCACAAAATTTTGGGGTCTTCAGGGTGAACAGCTACAACCCAAATATCTGAGGGGTTAGGCGAGGGCAATGCCACGCTGGCCCAGCGCGCGCTGGGCTCGTGCCATTTGTAAAGCCCCATGTCGGTACCGGCCCAAAGGGTTTCAGGCTCCGAAGGGTGGCTGGCAAAGCTCCAGACCCTTGCCTCTAGGTACATGCCCGAGTGGCTGTTGGGGTGCACCCATTGGCGACCCCCATCCTCGCTGAACCAAGCGGAATGTCCGGCAGTACCTGCATACACATGCAAGTGGTCGGGCATGCGGTGTCTCCTTATGGGTTGGTACGGTGTGGCTTCGATGATAAGCTGACCCCAAATTTAAAAATGAGGAGACTAAGAATGTTCAGGTTTAAAGTTGGCCAACATTTGGCACAGTGTGTGGCAGCGCTGCTTTTGCTTTGCAGTGCATGGGTGCAGGCTTTTCCGACCAAGCCGGTGCGCATCATTATTGGGTTTCCGCCAGGTGGGGGCATTGACATTGTGGCCCGCTTGATCCAACCCAAATTGTCTGAGGGCTTGGGCCAAACCGTGGTGGTAGAGAACCGCCCAGGAGCCAATGGCGTATTGGGTATGGATGCAGCTGCCAAGGCTGCCCCCGATGGGCACACCATTTTTCTGGGTACCTTGGGTAACTTCAGCGTGAACCCCGCGCTTTACCCCAATCTGCCGTTCAATGTGGACAAGCAGTTCACACCTTTGACACAGCTCGCTTCGGTGTCGTTTATTTTGTATACCAACCCCAACATAACCGCCAAAACCGTACCCGAGCTGGTGGCCTTCGCCAAAGCCAGTTCCAACCCTTTGACTTTTTCTTCCAGCGGCAGCGGGGGCTTGCCCCATTTGGCTGGCGAACTTTTTGCGGCGGTCAACAGCATCAAGATGACGCACATACCTTACAAAGGCAGTGCGCCCAGCATCAGCGACGTGATGTCTGGCCAAGTGCACATGACCTTTGAAGCCGCAGCAGCAGGCATTCAGCACGTCAAGAGCGGCCGACTGCGGGCCCTGGCTGCCACGGGTGGAAAACGTTTGGACTTCATGCCTGAGCTGCCCACTATTGCTGAGTCGGTTCCGGGCTTCAAGGTGGTCAACTGGTACGGCATGGCAGTCCCCACGGGTACGCCCAAAGAGGCGGTGAACCGGTTGCATGCCGAAATTTCCAAAGTTCTGGCCTTGCCTGAAATCAAAGAGAAAATGCAGGCCATTGGTACCGAGCCTATAGCCAGCACTCCAGAAGAATTTGCTCAATTTTTGAAGGCCGAAACTTTGCAATGGGGCAAGGTGGTGCGCGAAGCCAATATCAAGCCGGATTGAGTCCAACCCAACTCACTCAACGTCTCACCCGCTTTCTAAACTATTGACCGTGACGATTCAAGCCCATTTGCGCCGACTGCATTTGCAATCCCCACAGCCTGAGCGATTGGTGGATTTTTATGTGCACACCTACGGCATGCGCAAAGGCCAAGTGCCGGGCTTGGCAGATGGCGATGGAGCTGTGGCCTCTGCATTTTCTGCAATGGCCCCAGGCAGGCAGGTGATGGCCTCTGGCGGTACTGCCAACCAGTTGCACTATTTTTTGTATAGCCTGGAAACCCAAGCCGCGTGGGCGAGTTTTATGCAGCGCACCGCTCACGTGCCCAAGGCAGATGTAAGCGCCTTTGCGGAGTTACCCGATGACGCCTTGGCCTTTAGAGACCCTGACGGCCATTGCGTGGTGTTTGCCAGCGCGGATGCGGTTGACGCAAATGAGATGGGCAACGATGAGCTTAAGCCGGCGTCCAACGCCCAGACTTTGCCTCCCGCCGTCACGCAGCACTTGGGCATACGCACCCCCAATATTGACGCCATGGCCGCTTTTTACAACGAAGTTTTGGGTTTTGTGGTGTCCGACCGCGTGCACGACGATCAGGGCCAGTTGAGGGCATGTTTTTTAAGAACCAGCGAGCTGCACCATGCCTTGGCCTTGTTTGGCGCGCCCGTGTCTTGCTTTGACCACCAGTCTTTTGAAGCACCTGACTGGGAGGGCCTTAAACATTGGGCCGACCATATGGGCGACCTGAGGCAAGAAATTGTGTGGGGCGTAGGACGGCACGGCCCTGGCAACGATGTGTTTTTTATGGTGCGTGACCCCGACGGTAACTT
Source organism: Hylemonella sp. UBA2468 (assembly GCA_002342165.1). GTDB lineage: Bacteria > Pseudomonadota > Gammaproteobacteria > Burkholderiales > Burkholderiaceae_C > Hylemonella. The sequence goes on along the minus strand of DDPM01000109.1, from coordinate 13,839 downwards.
GGCCGAAATTTCATCTGAGATTGAAGTGTGCACCCCTGATCGCCCCATGGGCATTTGGAAACATGAAGAGCGAACCCTCAATCTTTGGGGAAAAGCGATCATGCGCAGCTGATGTACCAAGTGGTCATTGTGGGCACCGGCCCCACCGGCCTGGTGCTCGCCCATTTGTTGGGCAGCTACGGCGTTAAAACCTTGATCATCGACAAAGCCAGCGGGCCCGTGGACGAGGCCCGTGCCGTGACCATAGACGACGAAAGCCTGCGCACGTTGCAAGCCACGGGTCTGTTGTCCAAAATTTTGCCCAACGTGGTGCTGGGCTACGGAGTGCACTATTACTCTTGGCGCAACCAGCTGTTTGCCAAAATTGAACCGCAGTCTCAGGAATATGGCTACCCCAAGCGCAATGCGTTTCGCCAGCAGTTGCTGGTTAAGGCCTTAAGCGACGCGCTGTTAGGCCACGAATTTGTAGACCAACGCTTCGAGCACGAGTTGCTGGATTGGCAGCAAGCAGCAACTTCCCCCGCCTTGAATCTGCGCCTGCGCCACCAAGGCCAGGAGCTGCAGATCCAAACCGCTTGGTTGGTGGGGTGTGACGGCGGGCGCAGCAGTGTGCGCGAGCAATTGGGCATCAGCCTCAACGGGAGCACTTACGCCGAAAAATGGCTCATTGCCGACCTGATTGGCCGCAACTCCGCGTTTAGGCACACCCGCACCTATTGCGATCCGGTACGTCCCGCCATTCGGCTTCCGGGCCCGCAAACTACGGTGCGATACGAATTCATGCTGCACCCCGGTGAAGACCCCGACGCTTGTTTGCAAGAACCTTTGGTGCGGCAGTGGATTCATGACCGCAACCCTGAAGACGCACAGCTGCAAATTTTGCGCAAGGTGGTGTACACCTTTCATGCGCGCGTGGCCGATTGTTGGAAGGTGGGCCAAGTGCTGCTGGCTGGAGACGCCGCCCACCTGACACCGCCATTTGCAGGGCAGGGTATGAACAGCGGCATTCGAGATGCGCACAACCTGGCTTGGAAGCTGGCTGCCGTGGTACAGGGCAAAGCCCCTGAAGACCTGCTCGACAGCTATGAGCAAGAGCGCAAGCCCCATGCTTGGGCCCTGATTCAAATGGCCTTGCGCATAGGCACATACATGCAGCCCAAAACCCGCTGGGGGGCGGCTTTGTCGCAAGGCTTGCTCAAGCTGGTGTGCCTGATCCCGGCGGCGCGCGATTACATTTTGCACCTCAAGTTCAAACCCAAGCCCAAGTTCGCCAAAGGTTTTTTTATGCCTCTGGTTGCCGGCCATCAGGCTTGGGTGCCGCCGGGCCAACTGATGCCGCAGCCCAAAGTGCAGTTGCCCAGCGGCGAGCTGGTGCTTTTGGACCAACTGTTGGGACAAGGTTTTGCGGTTTTGCAGTGGGGCCATGAAGCCACCTTGCAGCCCAGCTTGGTACTGCCCGATTTGCCCTGCAAAACCTTGCGTGTGCTTCGTCACGAAGACGACTTTATGCAAGAAAGCTCGCCCCAAGTGCTTTGGGTGCGCGATGCCGAAGGCGTGATCGCCAAGGCATTGGACAGTGCTGCCGCATGTGCCGTGATTTTGCGACCCGACCGTTATGTGTTTGCCTACCTCAAGCATGGAACGCCACACTAGGCGCTGGCCGTACCCCCTTTGAACCGAGCTCACACCTCATGCGCCTAGACGATATTTTGTTTTCGCAAGGCTTTGGCACGCGCCGCGTTTGTGCGGGCTTGGTGCAGCACGGGCACGTGGAAGTGGCAGACTCCGAAAACGTCTTTCACCTAGAAACCGATGCCTCCAGCGACTGGGAACCATCGCTATATCCCGATGGTTTTAACTTCAAGGTGGATGGCCGCATTTGGCGCTACCAAAGCTTGGCATATGTAGTGTTGAACAAGCCCGCTGGCATTGAATGTTCCCAAAAACCATCTGCCTGGCCCAGTGTGTACACCTTGCTGCCTGCGCCTTTGCGCCAAAGGCCTTGCCCTGGCAAAGTGCAGGGCGTACAGGCTGTAGGGCGGCTGGACCAAGACACGACGGGAATGCTATTGCTCAGCGACGACGGCAAGTTTTTGCACCGCATGACCTCCCCCAAGCACCACATGCCCAAGGTCTACCAAGTGAGCCTAAAGCACGCGGTGGTGGGCGACATGGCCAACGCCATGCTCGCGCGCTTGTGCGCAGGGGTGGTATTGGAAGACGACCCCCAACCCGTCAAAGCCCAAGCTGCAGAGCTGCTCAGCCCCACGCATTTACAACTCACCCTAACGGAAGGCAAGTTCCACCAAGTCAAGCGCATGGTGGCCTCAGTAGGCAACCGCGTGGAGGCATTGCACCGCTCTCAAATTGGGGGGCTCAAGCTGCCAGACGATGTGTTGCCCGGGCAGTGGCGTTGGTTGACGGCTCAAGAGTTGCAACTGTTACGGGGCTAAACTCATCGCCACATGAATATTTCCAAGTTGTTTAATTGGCGTGCAGCCCCGTGCATTGCGCTGGTGCTGGCGAGTTATTGGAATTGGGGTGGAGCGCAAACCCCTTTGTCGCCTTCAGCGCCTGCATCCGCAACCAAACTTTCGCCGTTGTTTGTGCTCAACTCACTGGACGCCAGTGTGAGCGTGGTGGACGCTACGACCTGGAAAGAAAGCCAACGCATCACCACAGGCAAGGAGCCTCATCACCTGTACCTGACGCCTGATGAAAAGTCGCTCATCATCGCCAATGCGGCCAGCGACTCGTTGACCTTCATAGACCCGCGCACTGCCCAAGTGCAGCGCACCTTGCGCGGCATTGCAGATCCCTACCATTTGCGGTTTTCGCCCGATATGAAATGGTTTGTCACGGCGGCCAACCGCCTCAACCATGTGGACATTTACCGCTGGGATGGCAACCAGCCCATCTTGGCCAAGCGTGTGCCCACTGGCAAAACGCCCAGCCATTTGTGGATCGACAGCAACAGCACCAAGGTGTACGCCACCATGCAAGACAGCGATGAGCTGGTGGCCATCGACTTGAACACCCAAAACTTGTTGTGGCGGCGCCCTACCGGTCCCATGCCTGCCGATGTGTTTGGCACGCCTGACAACCGTTATCTGTTGGTAGGTCTGACAGGAGGTAAGGGCGTGGAGGTTTATGACCTGAACGCGACCCCTGTCAAGTTGGCGCATTACATCCCCACCGGCAAAGGTGCGCATGCGTTTCGGTCTGCCGGAGACCGGCGCCATGTGTTTGTGAGCAACCGCGTAGAAAACACCATCAGCAAAATTGACACCCAAACCTTTCAGGTGGTGGATTCATTTGTGGCGCCTAGCGGGCCCGACTGCATGGACCTCTCGTCTGATGGGCGCTGGCTGTTTGTGACCTCTCGTTGGGCCCGCAAACTTACGGTCATAGACACCAACACGCGCCAAGTGGTGCGCCAAGTGCCGGTAGGCAAGTCGCCCCACGGGGTGTGGACTCTGGACCATGCGCCACGCCAGTAAATGGGTTAAAGGTGCTTTGGGTGTCTTTGCTGCTGGCTTTGGCCTGGTAGGGGGTGTGATTGCCCAACCCAAAGATACAGTTCCATGCACCCAGCCGCTTTACCTGACCTTCGATACGGGACACATGGGGGTGGCCGACGAGATTGCCCGGGTGCTCAAGCAGCAGCAAGTGAAAGCCACTTTTTTTGCGGCCCACGAACCCACCAAGGTGGGTGAGGGCAGTTTGGGCGAGCACTGGGCGCCCTGGTGGCGTGAGCGGGCCGCTGAGGGCCACGCCTTTGCCTCGCACACCCTGGACCATGTGTATTGGCAGCGCGATTTGCCTGGGGGTGCCACTGAGGCGGCTTTATTTCAAATGCGCCCGAGTGCTGGGGCGCAGGCAGGCAAGAGTTCGGTCTGGACAGCGCAGCAGTATTGCCAGCAAATACGTGCGGCCTCGCTAAGGTTGACCCAAATCACTGGGCAAGCCACGCTGCCCCTGTACCGTGCACCGGGTGGCAGAACTTCTAAAGCCCTGTTACAAGCGGCTGAGCAGTGCGGTTATAGGCACGTGGGTTGGGCCCCCGCTGGTTTTTTGGGAGACGAATTGCCCAGCGACCGTTACCCCAACACCCAGCTGCTCAACCAAGCGTTGCGCCAGCTCCGCAGCGGCGACATTTTGATGGCCCATTTAGGCATCTGGTCGCGGCAAGACCCCTGGGCCCCGGCGGTGCTGGAGCCTTTGCTGGTCGGGCTGAAGGCGCGGGGTTTTTGCTTTAAAACCCTGCGCGACCACCCCGACTACCAAGGCTGGATTCAAGCCCAATCGGCTGGGCTTAATGCCATAGGCGCGAGCCCGGTTCGCTGACTTTAGCCACACTAGGTACCTATGGACTTTATTTTGGAAGTTTGGGCGGAGTTGCAGCAGTCGCTGTTTGAGGCGGCGGTGGTGCCGCTGGCTTTCAGTATGGGTCTTGGGCACAGGCTGGAAGAAGCCTTTAACGCCACAGGCTGGTTCATGATGGGCTTGTTTCAGTTGGTGATTTTGCTGGTGGTCTTGGTGCCTTTGGAGCGTTGGCGCCCTGTGGAGCCTGTCACTGACTCCGCCACTGTGCGCACCGACAGGGTCTACACGCTGTTTCACCGCTTAGGCGGCTTCAGATTGTTGATGTTTTTCACGCTGCTCCCCGTGTTGGACTTAGGGTTTTCTGCCCTTCGCAACTGGGGGGTGCCTACATGGCAAATGGACCAAATGCTGCCTGGATGGACCGATGTGGCTTGGGTAAGTTTGCTGATGTATCTGGTGGTGTTTGATGCCTGCGACTACTGGATACATCGCGCCCAGCATCAATGGACCTGGTGGTGGCAGCTGCATGCCTTGCACCATGCCCAGCGCCAAATGACGCTGTGGAGTGATAACCGCAACCACTTGGTAGACGATATTTTGCGCGATACTTTGCTGCTCTTCGTGGCCTATTTGATTGGCGTGGCCCCTGAGCAGTTTGTCTGGGTGGTGTTTATCACCCAACTGAGCGAAAGCCTGCAACATGCCAATGTGCGCTTGTCCTGGGGTGCTTGGGGGGAGCGCTTGTGGGTCAGCCCAAGGTTCCACCGCAGACACCATGCCATAGGCATTGGGCATGAATTTACCCACCCTCAAACCCGAACCGCCAGGCTGGGCGGTTGCAACTTTGGGGTTTTGTTGCCGTGGTGGGACATGCTTTGGGGTACGGCCGACTTCAGCCCCGGCTACCCCGCCACTGGCGTGCGCGACCAGCTAGAGCAGGGGCGCGAATACGGGCGTAGCCTGTGGCAGCAGCAATGGCTGGGTTTGCTGCGCTTGATAGGGCGGGCTTAGCTTCACTTGGCGGGTTTATGCTCTTTGCTGCATGAACTTGTTTCTCGATTCTTTTTGGCGAGCCGTGGCCTATTGCCTGATGCCTCAGGTCATGGCGCTGTCTTTGCTGCCGCTGTGTTTGCTGATCGTGAGCTCTGGGCTGGGCATTTATTTTTTTTGGGATGTGGGGGTCAGCCAGTTGCAAAACCTGATGGGTGACTGGGCCTTGCTCAGCAGCTTATTCAAGTGGTTTGATGAACTGGGCGCTCAGGGCCTGCGCAGCGTTATGGCGCCTTTGGGTTTGTTGATGCTGGTGCTGCCCATCATCATTGTGTTGTCTCTGTTGTCGGTGTCTTGGCTCATGACGCCCGCCATGGTTCGTTTGGTGGCGCAACGCCGCTTTGAGGGACTCAAGCGTTTGCACGGCGGCTCTTTTGTTCAAGGCATGGCAATTTCTCTGGGCCTTTCACTTTTAACTTTGGTGGCATTGGTCATCAGCATGCCCCTTTGGCTTCTGCCACCTTTGGTGGTGGTGTTGCCCCCGTTGCTTTGGGGCTGGTTGGCTTACCGCATCAATTCCTTTGACGTGTTGGCAGATCACGCCAGCTCGCAAGAGCGGCATGAGTTGATGCAGAGGCACCGCTACAGCCTGCTGCTCATGGGTGTTCTGACCGGTTTTTTGGGGGCGGCGCCAGGTATGGTCTGGACTGTGGGTGCGATGGCGGTGGTGTTTGCGCCGCTTCTGGTGCCGTTGGCCATATGGATTTACACGCTGGTGTTTGCCTTCTCCGTGCTATGGTTTACCCACTTTTGTTTATCTGCTTTGCAAGCCTTGCGTGCTGAAAAATCAACAGGCGCAGGTCCCGCGGCTTTTGCCTCGTCTGAAATGTTGACCGATGTCCACCCCCACGTCCATGACCATCACATCTGAATCCACCACTAAACCCCCTGTTTTCAGCATCATCATCATTGGTGACGAAATTTTGTCCGGCAAGCGGGCCGACAAGCACCTGCCCAAGCTCATTGAGTTGCTTGGGCAGCGCGGTTTGGCTTTGGCCCAGGCCAGTTATGTAGGTGACGACCCCGCGCTCATCACCCAAACCCTCAGCCGTGCGTTTGCCTCAGGCGATGTGGTGTTTTCTTGCGGCGGTATTGGGGCTACCCCTGACGACCACACCCGCCAGTGTGCGGCCAAAGCCTTGGGACAAGAGCTGGTGTTGCACCCTAAGGCAGAGGCGCTGATTCGTGAGCGTATGCAAGACACCGCGCGCGAGCAAGGCACCACCTACGATCCCGACCGGCCTGACAACATCCATCGCCTGAATATGGGCGTTTTTCCAGCGCATGCCGACATCATTCCCAACCCCTACAACAAAATCCCAGGGTTCAGTTGTGCGGGTACATCGGGGGGGCGGGTGTACTTTGTGCCCGGTTTTCCTGTCATGGCATGGCCCATGATGGAGTGGGTGCTGGACACCCATTACCGTGCGTTTTTCAGCCAAAGCTCTCAAGTGGAACGCTCAGTGATCGTGTACGGTGCCATGGAAGCGACATTAACGCCTTTGATGGAGCAGATTGAACAACGACACAGCGCAGTAAAAGTGTTCAGCCTGCCCAGCGTAGACCATCCCGAGCATGGTCGCCATATTGAGCTAGGCGTTAAAGGCCCCGTCCAAGCGGTGGACTTGGCTTATCCCTCACTGCTGCATGGCTTGCACCAACTTGCTGCCAAGCTTGGCCCCGAATTGGTGCGCGAGCGCTGAAACTGGTCTTTATTGCACCATTAGTGTGCGTCATGATGTTGGGGTTTTCAACGCGGTTCATTCCAAATGCCAAGTTCACCTCAAACTAAATAGTGAGCAACTCGATGCACAATATAGGGCTTAGGGAATTGCGGTGCGGCGTCATGATTGGCACAGAACCTGCATTTCAAAACCGAAACTTTTTTTGACCAACCATCCAACCAGGAGTATTTGATGGCAAAGACCGTCGCAGACGTGATGAAAATGGTGAAAGAAAACGAAGTCAAATTTGTAGACTTCCGATTCACCGATACCCGCGGTAAAGAGCAGCACGTGACCGTGCCGATTTCCCACTTTGACGAAGACAAATTCAGCGGAGGTCACGCCTTTGACGGTTCATCGATTGCGGGCTGGAAAGGCATTGAAGCCTCAGACATGTTGCTCATGCCCGACCCCAACACCGCCAACATTGATCCCTTCTTTGAAGAAACCACTTTGTTTCTGAGCTGCGATGTGTTGGAGCCCGGCGATGGCAAGTCTTACGACCGCGATCCACGCTCCATAGCCAAGCGCGCTGAAGCCTACCTCAAGGCATCTGGCTTGGGTGATACGGCTTTCTTTGGTCCTGAGCCCGAGTTCTTTATTTTTGATGACGTGCGTTGGGGCGCCGACATGTCGGGCTCCTTCGTCAAGATTGACGAGTACGAAGCCCCTTGGAACACGGGCAAGCAAATGGAAGGCGGCAACAAAGGCCACCGTCCTACAGTGAAAGGCGGTTACTTCCCTGTGCCTCCCGTAGACAGCGCCCAAGACATGCGTGCTGAAATGTCGCTCATCCTTGAGTCTTTGGGCATTCCAGTTGAAGTGTTCCACCACGAAGTGGCAGGTGCGGGCCAAAACGAAATTGGCACCAAGTTCAGCACCTTGGTGCAACGTGCCGACTGGACCATGTTGCTCAAGTATGTGGTGCAAAACGTGGCCCATGCATATGGCAAAACAGCCACTTTCATGCCCAAGCCTGTCGTAGGTGACAACGGCTCTGGCATGCACGTGCACCAGTCGGTCTGGAAAGATGGCCAAAACCTGTTTGCCGGCGACGGATACGCCGGTTTGTCTGACTACGCGCTTTACTACATTGGTGGCATCATCAAGCATGCCCGTGCCCTGAATGCCATCACCAACCCTGGCACCAACAGCTACAAACGCTTGGTTCCTGGCTTTGAGGCTCCAGTCAAGTTGGCATACAGCTCACGCAACCGCTCTGCTTCTATTCGTATTCCTTACGTGGCAAACCCCAAAGGCCGCCGTATTGAAGCGCGTTTCCCTGATCCCTCTGCCAACCCTTACCTGGCTTTCTCAGCGCTGTTGATGGCCGGTTTGGACGGTGTGGAAAACAAGATCCACCCCGGCGAAGCGGCTACCAAAGACCTCTATCACCTGCCACCCGAAGAAGACGCCAAAGTGCCAACCGTTTGCCACAGCCTCGACCAAGCTTTGGAGTACTTGGATAAAGACCGCGCCTTCTTGACCAAAGGAGGTGTGTTCACCGACAGCATGATCGACGCTTACATTGAACTCAAAATGCAAGAAGTCACACGTTTCCGTATGACCACGCACCCCATTGAGTTCGACATGTACTACTCGCTGTAAAGCGATTGGATGCAAGAGGTTACATGCCTCAAACTCAAGCATAGGATGGCCTGTTGGCCATCCTTTTTTGTTTAAAGGAGGTTTTGCTCGTGAGCCAGCTTCAAAACACGTTACCTTGGGTTAAGCTTGCAGCCCTTGCTTTTTTTGCATTCGTAACCTTTTGGGCTGTGGGTTTGTGGCATGCCCCGTTGCAGGCGCAGGAACGAATTTTTAGGTGTGGCAACGAATACACCAACAGCGCTCAGGCTGCTCAGCGAAACGATTGCAAACCTATTGAAGGCGGCAGTGTGACGGTGGTGCAGCCACCTAAAACTGCAGCTGTCGCCAGCGCAGGGGCGCGGTCAGCCAATAGTGCCGGTACCGGTTCTAAGGTGGAAACTTCAGAGCAGCGTACACGCGACGCAGAGGCCCGACAGATTTTGGAGGCTGAGCTGCGCAAAGCGGAAACCCGGCGCGACGAGTTGCTAAAGGCATACAACCAAGGCGAACCTGAAAAAGTGGGTAAAGAGTCTCGCAACTACCAAAAGTATTTAGACCGCGTGGCCGAGATGAAAGCCAATATAGATCGTGTTGAAAGCGACATCGCTGGTTTGCGGCGTGAGTTAGGGCGCTTGTCCGTGGCGTCGAGTTCCAATACGCGCTGAAAAGTGCCTAACACACGTTTTTTTGCTTTTGATTTGCTGGCAACGCTCGTGGCGGTGGTGCGCTCTGATGGGAATATCATTTTTGCCAACTCCGAGCTGGAAGACGCCTTGGGTACCTCCCAGCGCCTGCTCATGGGTGAAGACCTGTCCGATTACCTGACTGACCATGAGGTGCTGCTCAATGCCCTCAAAGGTGTGGGCGACAACGAGGTGGGTGCGCTGAGATTTGACGCATGGCTAAAGCGTACCAACCGCGACGTGTTGCCCGTGCATGTGATCGTGTCGCAAACAGGCGACCCCAATGAATTGGTGGTGGAGTTGTTGCCTATAGAGCAGCAGTCGCGTCAAGAGCGCGAAGAACGTTTGCTGGACCAGTCGCAGGCCAATAAAGAGTTGATACGCAACTTGGCCCATGAAATCAAGAACCCTTTGGGGGGGATTCGGGGCGCGGCGCAGTTGCTTGAAATGGAGATCGACTCCAAAGAGTTGACCGAATACACCCGTGTGATCATCCACGAGGCCGATCGTCTGCAAACCTTGGTGGACCGTTTGCTGGCACCGCACCGCCGCCCGCATGTGGTGGGGGACGTGAATATTCATGAGGTCTGTGAGCGGGTGCGGTCGCTGATCTTGGCTGAATTTCCTAAGGGCTTGCGTTTGGTGCGCGATTACGACACCTCCATTCCGGAGTTTCGGGGCGATCGCGAGCAATTGATTCAGGCCGTGCTCAATATTGCCCACAATGCTTCTTCGGCCTTGGCGCCACGTATCAGCGATGGAGATGCCTTGTTGACCCTGCAGACCCGAATTGCCCGTCAAGTCACCATTGGCAAACAGCGTTACAAACTGGCACTGGAATTGCATGTGATCGACAATGGGCCCGGTGTGCCGGACTCGATCAAGGAGCGTATCTTCTTTCCGCTGGTGTCTGGCCGCGAAGGGGGGTCTGGCTTGGGGCTGACGTTGGCCCAGACCTTTGTGCAGCAGCATCAAGGCTTGATTGAGTGCGACAGCGAGCCCGGTAAAACAGATTTCAAAATTTTGATTCCGCTGCCCTAAGCTGACTGGCGGCGACAACTGGGGTAAGGAATGAAGCCGATTTGGATCGTAGATGATGACCAGTCCATCCGGTTTGTGCTGGAAAAAGCCTTGTTGCGCGAACAACTGCCCACCCGCAGCTTCACCAACCCTAAAGAAGTCCTAGCCGCGCTGGATGCGGAACCATGTCCACCCCAAGTGCTGGTGAGCGACATTCGTATGTCTGGGGGCTCAGGCTTGCAGTTGCTCGAAAGAGTCAAGGCGCGCTACCCTGGCCTGCCCGTCATCATCATGACGGCGTTTTCAGACTTGGACAGCGCGGTGTCCGCCTTTCAAGGCGGTGCTTTTGAATACCTGCCTAAGCCCTTTGACTTGCCCAAAGCGGTGGAGCTTATTCGCCGTGCGGTCAACGAAAGCCAGCGTGAAGAAGTGGCTTTGGAGACTCAGGACACCACGCCCGAAATGTTGGGTCAGGCTCCGGCCATGCAAGACGTGTTCAGGGCCATTGGGCGCTTGAGCCAAAGCAATGTCACCGTGTTGATCACCGGTGAATCCGGTTCCGGTAAAGAACTGGTGGCACGGGCGTTGCACAAGCATTCTCCCCGAGCATCCGGGCCTTTTGTAGCGATCAATACCGCGGCTATTCCCAAGGACTTGCTGGAGTCGGAACTGTTTGGCCACGAACGCGGTGCGTTTACGGGCGCACAAACCATGCGGCGAGGCCGTTTTGAGCAAGCCGATGGTGGGACTCTGTTCCTGGACGAAATCGGCGACATGCCGTTTGACTTGCAAACCCGCTTGCTGCGCGTCTTGTCAGACGGGCATTTTTACCGGGTCGGTGGACACAGCGCTGTTAAAACCAATGCACGGGTCATAGCGGCTACCCACCAAAACTTGGAGCAGCGGGTTAAAGAAGGAGTGTTTCGCGAAGACTTGTTCCATCGCCTGAATGTGATTCGACTGCGCTTGCCTGCATTGCGCGAGCGGCAAGAAGACGTGTCCATGTTGACACGTTACTTTTTGCAGCAGAGTGCGAGGCAGCTTGGCGTTGAGCCCAAGCGCATTTCAGAGCCCGCTTTGCAGCTGCTTACAGCGTTTGAGTTTCCGGGCAATGTGCGTCAGCTGGAAAACATTTGTCATTGGCTCACGGTGATGGCTCCAGCTCAGGTGATTGAATCCAAAGACCTGCCGCCCGAAGTGCTGCAGCCTTTGGCTGGAGGGGTTGTACCAGCTCCGCCAATAACTTCCATAGCGTCCGTAACTTCAATAGCCCCACCAGAGACGCCTTCATCAAGGCCTTCTTTATCAGTGCCAGGTTTACCTGATGCGGGGGAATCAAGTGATTGGCAGACGGGCCTTGGGGCTGAAGCCTTGACTTTACTCAAGGCAGGCCGTGATGATGTTTGGGATGTGTTGACCCGTAAATTCGAAACCCAACTCATTTTGGCGGCCATGTCCCAAACCCGTGGCCGGCGCATAGATGCAGCCCTGCGCCTTGGCATTGGCCGCAACACCATCACCCGCAAAATTCAGGAGCTGGGGCTGGAATAGGCGGTGGCTTAGGCCGCAAGGGTCAAGATCACAGGTGCGTGGTCGCTGGGGCGCTCGTTTTTTCGGGGTACTTTGTCGACTTGGCAAGCTGAAGCATGTTCTTTTAAGGCTTCGCTGATCAATATATGGTCAATGCGCATACCTTGGTTGCGTCTGAACGCAAAATTGCGGTAGTCCCACCAGGTGTAGTTTTTGTCGGGTTGGTCAAACAGGCGCATGGCATCGTGCATGCCCAATTGAATGAGCTGGTTTAGGTGCGCACGCTCTTCGTCCGTGCAATGTATGGAGCCGCGCAGACCCTCAGGATCCCACACGTCGGCATCGTCAAAGGTGATGTTGTAGTCCCCCATGAGAACCAGTTTAGGGTTGCGCACCAACTCGGCCTGAACCCAATGGTGCAAAGCCTCCAGCCAGCGCATTTTGTAGACAAACTTGTCTGAATCGGGCGCTTGCCCGTTGGGAAAATACGCCCCCACCACCTGAATGCCATTGACTTCTGCGCTGATGACGCGGGCCATATCATCAGCAAACCCGGGAATGTTTCGAACCACCTGTTTCAACGGTGTTCGGGACAAGATTGCCACGCCGTTGTAGGTTTTTTGGCCAAAGCAGGCACTTTCATAGCCTGCTGCCTGAAATGCCTCGAATGGAAACTTGTCATCCGTGCATTTGAGCTCCTGGAGGGCGAGCACATCCACGGGCTGCTGAGTCAACCAATCCAAGACCTGTGGCAGTCGCACGGTTAGAGAGTTAACGTTCCAAGTGGCGAGTTTCAAAACTTAAATCTTCATTAAGGGTGGGCTTAAATGATCATTTAAATGTGCAGAGCCGCCAAAATGCCAACCACCATGCCTGAAGCACCAGCCAAGTACATGGCGTATTCCAACCACTTGCGTTTAGTGAGCAAGGCAATGGCGGCCAAGGCTATGGCCACCTGAAGCACGGTAGTGGCTTGAGCCCAGCGATGGTGCTGGTGCATTTGTTCATCGCTTTTGTGGTCCCATTCGGTGGCTTGGGCCTCATGCTTTTCAGCGTCGAGTTTGATTTCAGCTTTTTCTTTTTCGTAACGGTCAATTTTGGCTTGGTATTTGGCTTTGTCTTCTTCTTTGGGTGCTAAGTCGCGGGAAACCTCGGCCAAAGACTGTTTGGTGCTTTTGGCCTGAAAGTAGTTCCATTGGTTAGAAGCTGCTGTTTTTTGCAGGGCCGCATTGTTTTTGTACAAAATTGCATCGGCCTGTGTAGCACCACCCATGTAGGCAAAAATAGCGCCCACTGTGGCAATGATTGCGGTGAACATGGCAATTTTGTTGGTGCTGCTGTTGCCTTCTCCATGACCGCTGTGCCCTTGTTGGGCATGCTCAAGTTCGTGGTCGTGTGGGCCGTGTACGTGAAATCCGCCTCCAGACATGGGGATTGCTCCTTTTAAATGATCAAAATAAAAAATGGGGTGTGTTGTGTGCGCTGTGAAGTTACATCAACTTGGTGTACTTGACGAAACTGAAGTTCAATCCCGTACGTGAGGTGTGCCTTTGCCTGGACACCTCTTGCCACTCGGTGCCCAGAGGCGGCGCAAAAGCATCACCCTCAAATTCAGCCTCAATTTCAGTAATAACTGCGAAAGTCGCTAGAGGCAAGGCTTGGGCATAAAGCTCAGCCCCGCCCATCACCCAAGCCAGCGGTGCGGGTGCGCAAGCTTGCATGGCGTCATCAAGGTTGTGCACCACCACCAGAGATTCAGAACTCACGCCCGCAGACCACTGGGTTTGTCGGGTCATGACCACGTTGAGTCTGCCCGGTAGGGGGCGAAATTTATCGGGCAAAGAATCCCAAGTTTTGCGCCCCATGATCACCGGGCAGCCGAGGGTGGTGCTCTTAAAGTGCGCCAAGTCTTCAGGCAA
>DDPM01000081.1:966-2775 GCA_002342165.1 Hylemonella sp. UBA2468 | reverse complement strand
ATCGTTGTCAACAAACCCATCCCTGAATTCGAAGCCAGCGCCACGGGCGGCATCAAAGTCACCCAGCACTCTCACCACGGCAAAACCCTGGTGCTGTACTTCTACCCCAAAAACGACACACCTGGTTGCACAGAAGAAGCCTGCGCTTTTCGGGACGACTGGATGCAACTGAGTGCTTTGGGGGCAGAAGTGGTGGGTATCAGTGTGGATACAGCGGCTTCGCACAAAGCGTTTTCGCAAAAGCACAAACTGCCGTTTCCTCTGCTGGCTGATGAGCGCGGCGAAGTGGCCCAAAAATACGGTGCTATTTCAGATTGGTTGGTGGTCAAGCTGGCCAAGCGCTACACGTTTTTGATTGACCCTCAAGGTCGCGTGGCCAAGGCGTATTTGTCTGTCAACACGTCCAAGCATTCCGGCGAAGTCATTACCGACCTCAAGCAGCTCAGCAGGCGTTGATACAAAAGCTTACACAAGAGCTCTAGGGTTAACCCAAAATCCCTTTAAGTCCGGTGTAAATGGACACCGCTGTAGTGCCCAAAGCCACGGCAGTGCTGCCGAATTCCTCCAGTTTGGTCATGATGGAATGAATCTGTGTGGGCGATAAATTGCTGCCAAGAGTTTTGGTGACTGCTGTTCGAAGTATTCGGTTTTTAAAACCCTCTGGCGCTTTGTCCTTGTTGCCGCTGCGAACCGTATGGCGATATTTTTGTGCGAAGAGAATTCCCCCGATCAGCATGCCCGTTAAAAAGCTGAACGAAATGCTGGCCGCATACTCCAAGTACTCACGCCACTCAAAGGCGTTTTGCGGCAGTATGGGGGTGTGGTCCACCAAGCTGGTGATCCAGCTCATGCCAATCACCGAACCCACGGCCAAGCCCGCCGTACCTAAAAACCACGGCAAAAGGTTGCGCTTTTGACGCATGAACAGCCAAACGGCAAAGGGCAACGGTAAGGCCATAGAAATGATGCGCAAGTAAAGTACCGAGGCGTCCAGAACCACCACAATCAAGGTGTGAGCTCCCATCAACAGGAGCAAAGGCAAAATGAGAAATACCAAAATGTCGCGCGCCACAGCCAGCGGACCTGAAGGCACCAACTGCACCTGATGCTTCCAATGTTCGACTTGATGCTCCAACTCCTCAATACGCCGCTCCGCAATTGCGGGGTCTGGCTTGTCCAGCAGTTCTTGCTCGAGTTTGGATATTTTTTCAAGCAGAGGTTTGAACAAATACAAATCACGCTTGCAAACCTTGCACACCAAGGCTTGGTCGTCAATATCGCTGAAGCAGCAGGGACACAGCATGCAGTGGGCTTTACTTCTCGACTTTAAGGGTCATGGTGCTGTTGGTTTCACGGCCCGCACTGTCTTTGACGGTGATGCGCAACACGTGCTCCCCAGGGGGAACTTCAGCTTTTGAGAAGTTGATGCCGTCCGCACTGATGGCCGACTGAATGCGGGGGGTTAAGTCCACAAAAGGCGATTTCACATAGGTCACTTTGACGGAGGAGGGATCAATTTTCTCACCGCCTCGCGCTTCAAACTGAACCTTCCAGTCAAAAGGGCCTTTGACAGCGTGATCGGTTTGGGGTGACACCAGCTTCACAGCCGGGCCGCGTGTAATCCCGCGTGTGGCCATAGCGCCAGAGGCTGCCGGCAGTGCGGCCTCAGTGGGGGTGATCAGGGGGGCAGCTTGAGCATTGACTGACGCGCAAGCGATAGATAAGACGAAGATGATGCGATTCGACATGAAAACCTCCTAAAAAATGCATTGTGGTGAGTAATGAAAGACTAAGGGGTGGTCAGTCGCC
>DDPM01000081.1:0-924 GCA_002342165.1 Hylemonella sp. UBA2468 | reverse complement strand
CCACCTTCCTCCATGCCGCCTTCGGCCATCAAATGCAGCATGGCTTGGCGCAACGCATCGGGTTTATTGGCTACAGGTGTAAAGCCCGCTGCACCTTGCTGCCGCTTGAACAGATCGGTCATAAGCAAGCGGGCAGCCACTGAATCTACAGGCCAGTTTGACACCAACAGCGCCTTGGCGCCTGCAAAAAAAAAGGCACGTCCTAAACCGGACACCGCCTCAGAACCCGAGCCCTCGCCTGATGCGGTGTTGCAGGCTGACAGTACCACCCAGTCGGCGTTCAGTTTCAGGCCCAGCACCATGTCCATAGTTAACAAGCCGTCGTCTTTGTCGCCGGTGACGTCAGGGGAAGTCATGGCCAAGGCGGGTTGGGTCAGGCCATCAAGTTCACCCGGCACCAAGCCGTGGGTGGAAAACATGACCACCTTGCGGTTGGAAAGGTCGGCCTTCAGAATGTTTTGCACACTAGCCTGGCGGTTGAGCAGCACGTCCTCAGGCGCTGCCCCAAACACTTTGGCAATTTCCAGAATTTCATCTTGGGTGTCGGGCAAGCGCGGCAATAAAGCCAGTTCAGCAGAGCTCACGCCAGATGTTTTAGGCGTATTGCGCAACTTCAAAGGCACGCCGCGTGTGCCCAGTTGGTTGGAAGTTGCCACTTTTTCAGCCTCTTTGGCTTGCACAGTGCTGAAAAACGGATCGCCAAATCCAATAAAGTTTTTGCGGTTGGGGTTGCCAGCGGGCGTGCTGCGCAGCGCAGTGAGGGCTGTGACAGAGGGCAGTTGGGCAATGGCAATATCTCGTGCCAGCCAAGGTACCTGTTTGTAGTGGCTGAACAAAACGCCGCCTTTAGCCGCCGCAGGTGTTGAGGGCGGTGCAGAAGCTGCAAGTGCTGCGGCGCTCATTTCTTGTGTCACCAAAACTGAT
>DDPM01000065.1 GCA_002342165.1 Hylemonella sp. UBA2468 | reverse complement strand
AATGATGCGCGAGGCTTGGTCTGAAAAACCGCCCGCCGCATAAGGCACTATGACCCTGATGGGCCTTATGGGGTAGCTGTCGGCCCAAGCGAGCTGAGTGCTCAACCATACCAAGACCAGTGCACCCAACTGAAACAGAGATCGCATGTTCATCGCCTTTCATGACCCAACACATTGACAAGAATGTGGATAAACGCATTTTTGATGAAATATGCAGCAGAATCTGCTGTGGTTATCCCTAGGCTGATGTCCCTAAGTAATCGGCTGATCACCTCTAAAATGACTCAGCTCACCATTTCAGGAAGACAACATGCGCCTTGGCTACTTCACCATGCCCCTGCACCCGCTGCATCGGGATACCACTGAAACCCTGCACGAAGATCGCCAAACCATCATCTATGCCGACCAGTTGGGGTTTTACGATGCATTTGTGGGCGAGCACCTGACCGACAAGGCCGAAAACGTGACCAACAGCCTGTTGTTTTTGGCCACCCTAATTCCGGAGACCCGCCAAATCAAACTGGCCAGCGGCACCAGCAATTTGTCGCACTCACACCCTACCTTGATTGCTTCGCAGGCCGCCATGTTTGACCATTTGGCCAAAGGAAGGTTTATTCTGGGCATCAGCCCAGGCGCCTTGGCATCTGACGCAGAAGCCTTGGGCATCTTGGACCAAGACCGCAACCAAATGTTTGCCGAAGCCATTGATGTGATTTTGGCCATTTGGGAGCGCGATCCCCCTTACGACATTGATTTACCGAACAACCGTTTCAAGGTGTCGACGCGCATTACCAGCGTGCCCGAAATCGGACGCGGCCAATTGATGAAACCCTTCCAAAATCCACGACCTGAAATTGTGGGCACGGTGGTAGCCCCCTTTTCTAAAGGGGTGATTGCCATGGGTCAGCGCGACTTTCACCCCATGTCCGCCAACTTTTTAATGGCACATTGGTTACCCAGCCACTGGGCCAACTATTGCGAAGGCAAAGCCAAAGTAGGCGAAACCGCTCAGCCCCAAGACTGGCGCGTGGCCCGTACCATTTTTGTAAGCGACGATTCGGCCACTGCCAAAACCTACGGCCGAGAAGATGCCCAGAGCCCTTACCGCTATTACTACCGCCAAATGCTCACCAAAATGATGATGTCCAAGCGGCACGTGATTTTTAAGAAGCATCAAGACGAAGACGACAGCCACGTCACACTTGACCGACTGCTGGATGATTTGGTCATCAGCGGCACGGTCAATGAAGTGGTCGATCAAATTTTGGCGCTGCGTGAAAACGCGGGGCCCTTTGGTGAAATTGTTTACGCCGGAATGGATTTGGTCGACCCCGCATTAGGCCGCCGCTCCATGGAGCTTATGGCTCATGAGGTGATGCCACGAGTCAACCAAGCCTTGGGCTTGGGCTACCAAACCAATGTAGAAGCACCAACTTTGACCATGCCTCAAGATTTGGTTGCGGCATGACCCCTCAAATCTTCAAGCAACTGATGCGACTGCATCCTGCAGCAGTCAACATCATTGCCACCGGTTCAGCACCCAGCCGCTCAGGCCTAACGGCCACGGCCTTCATGTCGCTGGGAGCTGAGCCCCCTTCCATTGTATGTGCAGTAAACCGCAACAGTTATTCCTATCAGCAGTTCATCACCAATCAGTCGTTCAGCGTGAACACACTGAGCATGGACCATATTGAACAGGCCCAAATTTTTTCGGGTCAAAAAAACATCATCGGTGACGATCGATTTATCAACCCGGTCTGGAGCCAAGGCTCTACAGGTGTTCCGGTGCTTCAAGGTGCGGTCATCAGCCTGGAGTGCCGTTTGCTGCGCCAATTTGAAGAAAGCACACACTGCCTGATGGTGGGCGAAGTGTTGGAAGGTCACTTTGAGGCCAACGCATCTCCCCTGCTTTACCGAGACGGCAAATGGCTCAGCTTGTCTGAAGCTGTAGAGGCCTAGTCTGGCAAAAACAAGGCTTGCAAGTCACTTAAAAAGTCAAAGCCTTGCGTGGTGGGCCAAACATGAGTCCAATCGCGCTCTATCCAACCTTTGGCCTCGGCCTGTAACAAGGACTTTTGAATGGCGGTCACGGCCAGCCCCGTGCGCTCGGTAAAGTCTTGAATTGCAAAACCTTGCTTGAGCCTGAGTGCATTGAGCATAAATTCAAACGGCAAATCGGCTCGGGCCACTTCGTCATCTTGCGCTAAGGCACTGCCCTGTGACGCGTATTGCATGTACAACCGCGGATCGCGCAGCCTGACTTGCCTCACCACACGGTGCGCAAAACTGATTTTGCTGTGCGCACCTGCGCCAAGGCCCAAGTAGTCGCCAAATTGCCAGTAGTTGAGGTTGTGCCGCGCCTGATGGCCTTTTTGCGCGAAGGCCGACACTTCATAGCGCTCCAAGCCTTGTAATGCCGTGAGGTGGCTGATGGCGTCAAGCATGTCGTAAGCCGCATCGTCATCAGGCAGTAACGGGGGGTATTTGGCAAAGTAGGTATTGGGCTCTAAGGTCAGGTGGTAAATGGACAGGTGGGGGGGCTTGAATGCCAGGGCTTGATGCACGTCTTGTTGCAATTGCTCTAAGGTCTGCCCGGGCAAGGCGTACATCAAATCAAGGTTGAAGGTTTCAAAACAAGTTGCAACTTCCTCCATGGCGGCAAGAGCTTGGGTACCATCATGAACACGCCCTATAGCCTGCAAATGCACATCGTTAAAGCTTTGCACCCCAACAGATAAACGCGTGACACCAGCTTGACGAAAGGCTTTGAATCTATGGGTTTCAAATGTGCCCGGGTTGGCTTCTAAAGTGACTTCGCAGTCGGGTGCCACTTTGAGACGTGCTCGCAAGTCACCTAAAAGGCGGTCTATGGATTCGGGTGCAAACAAGCTGGGCGTGCCCCCGCCAATAAAAATGCTGTGCACAGTTCTGCCCCATATCAACCCGATAGAAGACTCCAAATCAGCAATGAGCGCTTTGATGTAATGCTGCTCAGGCAGTGCTTCTTGATGCGGTGGGCGTTGTGGTGGGTTATGTGCTTTATTTTGAGGCGAGGCACTGTACGCTTGCCATTCATGCGAATTGAAGTCGCAGTATGGGCACTTTTTAAGGCACCAAGGCAGGTGCACGTACAAAGACAAAGGCGGCAAGCTGCTCAGTTGTAAAGCGCCTGGGCGCAAATAGTGTTGAATGTCTTGTGGGGCTTTCACGACGGTTCACAACCACCGTTCGCGCATCAAACTCACCATGGCCTGTGCAGCCCGGCCCCGGTGACTGTGGGCATTTTTGACTTCTGTGGACAGTTGCGCAAAGGTTTGACCAAATTCAGGCAGCCACATGATGGGGTCAAATCCAAAGCCATTGGAACCCACAGGCTCTCGGGCAATTTGTCCCGCCACACGTCCCACAGCAATTAAAGGTTCAGGATCATCGGGTGTTCTGAGGGCCACCAAGGTGCTTACCATGGCGGCACGCCGGTTGTCTATGCCCTGCATTTGCTCCAGCAAGGCAAGGACATTGTTGGCGTCGCCCTTGGCATATCCAAATTGGGTGGCGTAGTAAGCGGTGTCCACCCCAGGCAAACCGCCAAAGGCGTCCACGCAAATACCAGCGTCATCGGCTATGGCGGGCAGGCCGCTATGTTGGGCTGCATGGCGCGCCTTGGCCAAAGCGTTTTCCACAAAGGTTTTAAAGGGCTCAGCCGCTTCAGGAATACCAAGGTCTCCCTGCTTTAACAATTGCAAACCCAAGGAGGCCAAAAGTTCTTGCAACTCCAGCAGCTTGCCTGGGTTGTTTGAAGCCAAAACCACGCGGTCCATTGGGAGCCTTGGAAAGGATCAGGGCTTTAAAGCCGCTTGTTGCAAACGCACCAGCTCTGCAATACCTTGCTCGGCCAAGCCAAGCAGATCATTCATTTGAGAACGGCTGAACGCTGCACCTTCTGCTGTGCCTTGAACTTCAATAAAGTGACCAGCGCCCGTCATGACCACATTCATGTCGGTGTCGCAGGCAGAGTCCTCGGTGTATTCCAAATCCAGCAAAGGAGTGCCTTGCACAATGCCCACAGACACTGCGGCCACATGGTCCAAAATCGGCGAGGCGTTCAACTTGCCAGCCGCCATGAGTGCGCTGACTGCATCTTGAGCCGCCACAAACGCACCTGTAATGGCTGCTGTGCGGGTGCCTCCATCGGCTTGCAATACATCGCAATCCAAGGTGATGGTGCGTTCACCCAATTGGGCCAAATTGAATACTGCGCGCAACGAACGCCCAATAAGGCGTTGAATTTCTTGGGTGCGCCCCGTTTGTTTGCCCCTTGCGGCTTCACGATCGCTGCGGGTGTGGGTGGCTCTGGGCAACATGCCGTATTCAGCTGTCACCCAGCCTTCGCCACTGCCACGCTTGTGGGGCGGCACCTTGTCTTCCACTGAGGCCGTACATAACACATGGGTGTTGCCAAATTCAATCAACACCGACCCCTCGGCATGCATGGTGAAGTTGCGGGTGATGCGAACGGGGCGCAGTTGATGCGCAGCCCGTTGGCCAGTTCGAACAAACGAAGTCATTGAAATTGCCTTGGGAGTTTGGTAGGGTGCTTTGACATAATGGGCGCTCTCAACAACCTAAACCCATATTTTCAATGCCAGTCTACAGCATGACCGGCTATGCCAGCGTTCAGCAAAGCATAGACCCCGCAAGCGCTTCATCCTCTGGCAATGGGATTCAACAGGCTACTGATGCCGAACGTTTAGGGCTAGAAATTCGCTCGGTCAACAGCCGTTTTTTAGATCTGACATTAAGACTTCCCGACGAATTGCGCTCCCAGGAACCAGCGCTCAGAGAACTGCTGAGTGCGGGACTCAAACGCGGCAAGGTAGAACTGCGCATTACCTTGGAAAAAACGGGCGCTAAAGGTATTGAAGCGCCTACCACCCATCTGCTGAAACAAATCCATGCGCTTGAAACACAAGTTCGCAGCGTTCTGCCCAATGCACGGGAACTAAGCGTGGCTGACGTGATGCGCCTGGCCGGCGAGCAACAGCGCATAGATCCAGAATCTGGTCCTTTGCTGCTGCAACTTGCTAGAATTGCTTTAGAAGAGTTGCGCACCGCACGGGGGCAAGAAGGCCAGCGCCTTACTGACATGCTGCTCGACCGTACCCATCAGCTGCGCCAACTCTCGCATCAAGCCCAGCCCCTGGTTCCGAAACTGGTGGCGCAGCAACGACAAAAGTTTTTAGACCGCTGGCGAGAAGCCATGTCTTTAACTGAAGGCTCGGCCTTGCCTGAGACGGCCCAAGACCGTGCACTTAGTGAAGCCACCGCCTTTGCAATTCGAATAGACGTGGCAGAAGAAATTTCACGTCTGACCTCGCATTTGGACGAGGTGGAACGCTTGCTGCACCAAGGTGGCGAGCTGGGTAAACGCCTGGACTTTTTAATTCAAGAAATGCACCGCGAAGCCAATACGCTGGGCTCTAAATCTGCGGCTCTAGAGCTCACCCGCATCTCAGTGGATATGAAGGTGCTGATAGAGCAAATGCGCGAGCAGGTTCAAAACATTGAATAACCCCCACACATCATGGACGCCAAACCGCAAGCCCATTTCCAAGCGCATTTGTTTGTGATTGCAGCGCCAAGTGGCGCAGGAAAGTCCAGTTTGGTGCGAGCCCTGCGCGAAGAAGATGAGCGTTTGCAACCCTCCATATCGCACACCACTCGCGCCCCCAGAGGACAAGAAGTGCATGGTCGTGAATATTATTTCGTGAGCCCTTCAGAATTTGATGCGCTGATTCAGGCCGATGCGTTTGTGGAATGGGCTCATGTGCACCAGCAGCGCTATGGCACCTCCAAACGAGCTATTGCTCAACAAATGGCCAAAGGCTTGGATATTGTTCTGGAAATTGACTATCAAGGTGCACTGAGCATTCGCACGCTGTTTGCCAATGTCTCCACCATTTTCATATTGCCCCCCAGTTGGCAAGAGCTGCGAACACGTCTTGAGCGGCGAGGGGAAGATAACCCCGACGTCATTGAACTGCGTTTGCGCAATGCGGCGCTTGAGATGGCGCAGGTCTCCAAGTTCGACTTCGTTATAATTAATGAAACTTTTGATCAAGCCTTGAAAGAGCTCCGATCCATAGTGCAAGCCCAGCGGCTGAGGTATCCGGCTCAACGCGTTACCCGATCTGATGTGTTTGATGCTTTGCAATTACCCTAACGGTTTTCTAATTTCTTATTTTTCCCCGGAGAACATTCATGGCACGTATCACTGTTGAAGATTGCATGGAGCAAATCCCCAATCGTTTTGAACTGGTGTTGGCCGCTACCTACCGTGCCCGCATGTTGAGCCAAGGTCATACCGCCAAAATTGAAAGCAAAAACAAACCGTGCGTGACCGCCTTGCGCGAAATTGCGGCTGGCAAAGTGGGCGTCGAAATGCTCAAAAAGGTTCCGGTTTAAAGCGGTTCGCTTGTCTGATCCCTCTAAAAGCACCGCTCTGCGGTGCTTTTTTGTTTTCAGAGCTATATTTCAGAGGTGAGCACCACCTTACCTGTTCCAGCAAGAAAACCCGTTACTGCGGCACTCGCAGCAGCCAATGCTGCGGCTGCCAGTTTTGCGGCTCTTACCGCGCGCCTAGACTATTTGAGCCCATCAGACCTTGACTCGGTGCGCAAAGCCTACAAGTGTGCGGATGAAGCGCACTTGGGCCAAATGCGCGACAGCGGCGAGCCCTACATCACCCACCCCATTGCTGTAGCGGCTCAATGCGCCGAATGGAAGCTAGACGCGCAAGCCCTAATGGCCGCGCTGTTGCACGATGCATTAGAAGACTGCAGTATCAGTAAAACCGAATTGATAGAACGGTTTGGCCCCACCGTGACCGAACTGGTGGATGGCCTGACCAAGTTAGACCGCCTGCAGTTCAATACCCGTGAAGAGACACAGGCCGAATCTTTCAGGAAAATGCTGCTGGCCATGGCACGGGATGTGAGAGTCATCCTCATCAAATTGGCGGACCGCGCGCACAACATGCGCACCTTGTCTGATGTGCCCCGAGAAAAATGGGCCCGAATTTCCAGGGAAACACTAGATATTTACGCCCCCATTGCCCACCGTTTGGGTTTGAACCAAACCTTTCGAGAGTTACAAGACTTGGCCTTTAGGCATTTACAGCCTTGGCGCTATCAAGTGTTGTCTAAGGCCATTGCCAAATCCCGTGGGCGGCGCCGCGATCTGATTAAAAAAGTCCAAAAAGAAGTACAGGCCGTGTTTGAAACCGCGCAACTTCACGTGCGAATAGGCGGCCGCGAAAAAACCTTGTTTTCAGTTTATAAAAAAATGGATGCGCAGCATTTGAGCTTTGCGCAGATTACGGATATTTACGGGTTTAGGTTGATTGTGGGCGGCATTACAGAGTGTTACACCGCACTGGGTTTGCTGCATCAGCTTTACAAGCCTCTGCCTGGTAAGTTCAAGGACCACATTGCGATACCCAAGCTCAATGGTTATCAGTCGCTGCACACCACACTGGTCGGACCGTCGGGCATTAATGTGGAATTTCAAATTCGCACCGAAGACATGAACTTGGTGGCCGAATCGGGTGTGGCGGCCCACTGGCTCTATAAATCCAATGAGCAACACAGCGAAACATCTGAGCGCCTGGGAACCCAGTGGTTGCAGTCTCTTCTGGACATACAAAAAGAAACGCGGGACGCTGCCGAATTTTGGGACCACGTGAAGGTCGATTTGTTTCCCGATGCAGTTTATGTGTTCACACCAAAAAGCCGGATCATGGCTTTACCCAAAGGGGCTACGGTGGTGGACTTTGCCTACGCCATTCACAGCAATATTGGCGACCATGCTGTGGGGGCCCGCATCAATGGTGTTGCCACTCAGCTCAAGCAAGAGCTGCGTAATGGAGATGTGATCGAGGTTTTGACCGAGAGCAGCTCTATGCCCAACCCTTCATGGATGAGCTTTGTGCGAACCGGTCGGGCGCGCTCCAAGATTCGCCACCATTTGAAGTCGCTGCAGCAAACCGAATCGCAAACCTTGGGTGAAAAACTCCTGGCCCAAGCGCTCAGAGCCGAAGGAATTGAAGGCATCCCCAGCTACAGCCCCCAAGAGCCCAGAACGGGCATATGGGACAAGCTGCTGCGCTTTACGGGCAACAAACATCAAGCCGAACTTTTGACCGATCTAGGGCAAGGCAAACGCATTGCGGGCATTGTGGCCAAACGCATTGCCACCCTGATGGCCGAGCAGGGCAACAAACCTGATGCCCTGCTCTTGACTCGAGAACGCTTTACTTCGGCATCACACGCCACCAGTGTGTTGATTGACGGCAGCGAAAACGCGTCTATTCAGTTTGCCGCCTGTTGCAGGCCCGTGCCTGATGACCCCATAAAAGGCTACTTGGGCCGCGGAGAGGGCCTCATGATTCACTGCGAAGACTGTGCCGTAGCCCAAAGACTGAAGCACAAAGATAAAGAACGCTTTATTCCAGTGGAATGGTCTGAAGCTCCCGTGCGCCCATTTGAAGTGGGCATTTCGGTTTTGGTTCAAAACGGCAAAGGCGTGTTGGCTCAAGTCACCACGGCGTTGGCTAAAGCTGAGGTGGACATCGCCCACATTGATATGGGACAAGAGTCTGCACAAGTCACTACCGAACTGAGGTTTGTAGTGGCTGTAAAAGATGTGGCGCACCTAGATAGCGCCCTGCGCAGCTTAAAACGCAGCTCTTCTGTGATCAGCGCGAAGCGAAGCAGATCGCACCACAACCCTAAACCTGCATGAAACCAAAGTTGTCAAACTCTATTGAGGGGCTGGGTAGGTAACCTCTAAAACCTCAACTTCATCCATACCAACAGGGGTTTGCAGTTTGACCACGTCATCCACCCGAGCTTTTAATAAAGCCCGTGCAATGGGAGCGACCCAACTCACCTGCCCTTGCAAATTGTCGGCCTCGTCTACGCCCAAAATAGTGACGGTTCGCTCTTGCCCCGAGGCGTTGGTATAACGAACCGTGGCACCAAAAAAAATCTGATCGCTCCCAAAATGCACGCTGGGGTCGGTGACCACTGCAATTTCCAAGCGCTTGGTTAAAAACCGAATGCGTCGGTCAATTTCGCGCAAACGTTTTTTGCCGTAAAGGTAGTCCCCATTTTCAGACCGGTCGCCATTGCTGGCCGCCCAATGCACCACCTCCACCACCTTGGGGCGCTCATGGTCCATGAGCTCCATAAGCTCGGCACGCAAGCGTTGATAGCCTTGAGGGGTGATGTAGTTTTTGGATCCCGCGGGCAAAGGCGCGGCTGAGCCTTCGTCATCTTCATCTACAGATTGGATGGGTACATTCATGGCAAAAAGGTTCTGACCAAGAAAAAAACCTGCAATCTCTTGCAGGTTTTTTAATGTTGGTGCGGCTGGCAGGAATTGAACCCACGACCCCTTGGTTCGTAGCCAAGTACTCTATCCAACTGAGCTACAGCCGCTTACAGATGGGGCATTCTAGCATGCACGTGCTTGAACCATAGGGCTTAAGCGGCTCTGACGGTAATCGGCCCCATAAGCGTTTTTCAAACCCCTGAAGCGTGTTGCACTTCTTACTGAAATCCCCAAGAAATTT
>DDPM01000035.1:5065-5391 GCA_002342165.1 Hylemonella sp. UBA2468 | reverse complement strand
CCCATGCGCTTCATCATTTTCATAAGGCCGCCGCCCTTCATTTTTTTCATCATGTCGCGCATTTGCTCGTACTCTTTAAAGAGGCGGTTCACATCTTGCACCTGCACGCCCGCCCCCGCAGCAATACGCCGCTTGCGCGAGGCCTTGACCAGATCGGGTTTTCGCCGCTCCAGCGGCGTCATGCTTTGGATGATGCCCTCTTTGCGTCGCACGTCTTTTTCAACCCGATCCATATCCATGGCACCAGCTTTGGCCGCCATCTGGGCAGGCAGCTTGTCCATCAAGCTGGACAGCCCCCCCATTTGCTTCATTTGCTGAATTTGGGA
>DDPM01000035.1:4314-4979 GCA_002342165.1 Hylemonella sp. UBA2468 | reverse complement strand
CCCGCAAACTTGATCGGCACGCCGGTGACGGCCCGCACCGACAAGGCCGACCCCCCGCGCGAATCGCCATCGGTTTTGGTCAAAATAATGCCGGTCAGCGGCAAGGCGTCTTTAAAGGCTCGGGCGGTGTTGATGGCGTCTTGCCCCTGCATGGCGTCCACCACAAACAAAGTCTCCACGGGGTTCAACACCGTGTGCAATTCTTTGATTTCAGCCATCAAGGCTTCGTCTATGGCCAAACGGCCCGCCGTGTCCACCAACAGCACATCTACAAAGTGGCGGCGCGCGTAATCCAAGGCGGCGCGGGCAATGTCGGCGGGTTTTTGGTCCGGCGAACTGGGAAACCACTCTGCACCAGCTTGGGCGGTGACGGTTTTAAGCTGCTCAATGGCCGCAGGGCGGTACACGTCGCCCGACACCGTAAGCACTTTTTTCTTGCGCTTTTCAATCAGGTGCTTGGCCAACTTGGCTGTGGTGGTGGTTTTACCCGCACCTTGCAAGCCCGCCATCAAAATCACGGCTGGCGGTTGGGTCGCCAAATTCAGGTCGCTGACCCCTTCGCCCATGGTGGCGGCCAACTCTCTGTTGACTATGCCCACCAGGGCTTGGCCTGGGGTGAGGGAGCCCAACACCTCTTGACCCAAGGCCTTTTCCTTGACCCGCGC
>DDPM01000035.1:0-4285 GCA_002342165.1 Hylemonella sp. UBA2468 | reverse complement strand
CAAGGCCACATCGGCCTCGAGCAGCGCCATACGGACTTCACGCAACATGTCGGCCACATTGGACTCGGTGATGCGCGCCTGGCCACGCATGCCTTTGACGAGGCGGCTGAGTTTGTCTGAAAGGGCTGAGGCCATAGAGGAATGGGTGGTGAAAGGCCGACGAGAGGTTGACTCGAGGTTGGGTTGGGGGTTTGAGGCGCTAAACTTGTATTCATGATACTAGCCAGTGCGTCTTGGTCTGCGCTGCCTCTGACCGCCGTTGGTCTGGCGGCATTGGCCTGCACGTCTTATGCGGGTTCGGCACTGGCCAACCACCGCATCAGCCATGGGGTGGCGCGTTGGCTGATGCTTCTGGCCATTGCTTTGCATGGGCTTTTGCTGCTGTGGACCATGGTGGGCCCAGATCCCCGCTTTGGATTTGCGCCGGCGCTTTCATTCACTGCGTGGCTCTTGAGTTGCCTTTACGCCGTTGAAGGCCTGTTTTACCCCCAGCTGCGCCTGGGTTGGGTACTGTCAGTGGTGGCGGTCACCTGCCTAAGCTTGGGGCTGATTTACCCCGGCCATGAGCTGCAGGCCAATGCATCGGCTTGGTTGGGCCTGCATTGGGCTTTGGGCATTGCGTCCTATGGCTTGCTGGCTGCTGCGGCGTGGCATGCCTGGCTGATGAACCGAGCTGAACAGCAAATTCGCCAAGCGACGGCATCAGCCCATGGACTGCCGCTGATGACCTTAGAGCGATTGACGTTTCGGTTTTTGTGGGCAGGGTTTGTGTTGCTGACGGCCACCCTGTTGGCGGGATGGGTGTTTGGTGAGGCCTCCTACGGTCATGCTTGGCGCTGGGACCACAAAACCTTGTTTTCTTTGCTCTCATGGCTTACCTTGGCCACCTTGCTCATGGGGCGGGCGCGCTTTGGCTGGCGGGGCCGCATGGCCGCGCGCATGGTCTTCACCGCCGCGTTGCTGCTGTTGTTGGCTTATGTAGGTTCCAGGTTTGTATTGGAAGTTTTGCTGGAGCGGCTCACTTGAGAATCATTCTGATCCTGGTATTGCTGCTTTGGGGCGCCTACCTGTGGCGAAAACATGCCCGCAGTCTGTTGGAAAAATTCAAGGCTTTTACCGATCGAGAGGAGGAGCCTTCATCTGCCCCGGCCCACCCGTCTGATGCGGACCGCCCTGCCAACTCCACCGCCCGCCAAATTCATGCCCCTCAGGACATGGTGGTTTGCCTGCACTGCCAGGTGCACTTCCCTAAGTCTGAGTCTTGCTCAGGCGTGAAAGGGCTGTATTGCAGCCCAAGCCACCGCCAACTCTCAGAACCTTGAGCGCCGACTCTCACGACCCTGGCCTGCCAGATGATCCGAGTTTGCCGCTCTGGTCAAAAGGTTGGTATCGGTTTGCGCGGCGTCTTGACTCCCCTAACTTTGGTCCAAGACCTGAGCTGCCACCAACCGCTGAAAAGAGCGGCTCCACAACGGGCAGAGCCGCGGTAGATTTGATAGTGGTGCACTCCATCAGCCTGCCGCCAGGCCAATACGGCGGACACCAGGTGCAACAACTGTTCACCAACCAACTGGATTGGGGGCAACACCCTTATTTCCAATCCATCAGAGGCCTGCAGGTTTCTGCGCATTTCTATATTGAGCGTTCGGGAGCCCTTTGGCAGCTCGTGAGCTGCGACCATCGTGCCTGGCATGCGGGCGCATCCAACCACCAAGGACGTGACAACTGCAATGATTTTTCAGTGGGCATAGAGCTCGAAGGCTTAGAAGGCGATTTGTTTGAAGCCCCCCAATACGAAACTCTTGCTGCTTTATGTGCCGCACTCGGGCAAGCCTATGGCATAGAACACATGGCAGGGCACGAACACATTGCCCCAGGCCGAAAGTCAGACCCAGGCATGGGCTTTGACTGGAAAGGCTTGCAGCGCCAACTGGGCTGGCCTGATCGGTGTTTTCCCTAGGGTTTGCGCTTCATCACAAAACCCAAAAAGAAATTTTCTATCTCGAATCAGGAAACAAAACCGGACTGTCTATGCTTTCTTGGGTCCGTGATCAGTTGCCTCAAGCCCTTGCCTGTATTGGGCTTCCTAACCAAATGCTCTGCCAAGACTTGATTTGACTCAGGGGAGCCACGCCAAACCCCTAACTTGCGTGGGTTTGACGTCACTGGCAGCCCGTGCATTGAAGAGCATCCGTCGCCATCTGAACCGTTTAAAAGCACGGAATAAGTCCAGTATTTGACGAACTGAAGGTTCGCAGGTCCGTACACTACCGGTAGTGGGTTGTCATACCTCCAGACCCCATATATAGTGTCTACACCCCATATCGATTTTTGATTTCCATAAGAGGAACACATGCAAACCGTCTTGAACACTCCTGCTCCTGCCAGCGCAGTTTTGGGCGCCACCCCTGTCCCCACATCGCCAACGGCCAGCCTTTACAGCCAATACCAAATCATTCGCCGCAACGGCGCCGTGGTGCCTTTTGAGCCCAACAAAATTGCAGTGGCCATGATGAAAGCGTTTTTAGCGGTGCATGGCGCACAAGGCGCAGCCTCTGCCAGCGTTCGGGAAATGGTGGACGTGCTGACCCAGTCGATCATTCGCGCCCTGATGCGCTCACGCCCGGGCGGCGGCACCTTCCATATTGAAGATGTGCAAGACCAGGTAGAGCTGGGTTTGATGCGCAGCAGCCACCACGAAGTGGCCCGCGCCTACGTGCTTTACCGCGAACAACGCACCCAAGAGCGCGCGCGCCTGTCCGCTCCAGTAGCACCCGCCACACCCATCCTGCACGTATTGGATGGTGGCAAGCGCATTCCCCTTGACATGCCCAAGCTGCAACACCTGATTGAGACAGCCTGCCAAGGCTTGGGAGCAGATGTCAAACCCGACCCCATCATGGCTGAAACCCAGCGCAATTTGTACGACGGCGTCCCCATGGACGAGGTGTACAAAGCCGCTGTGTTGGCAGCACGCACCTTGATCGAAAAAGATCCTGATTACACGTTTGCCACGGCACGCTTGCTGTTCCACACCATTGCCAAAGAGGTGTTTGGCCGCGATGTACAACCCAACGACATGCAACAGGCCTATGTGGATTGCTTCCCGGGCTTTATCAAAAAAGGCGTAGAAAACGACCTGCTTGACGAGCGCCTCATGCAATACGACCTCAAGCGCCTTGCCGCTGCCCTGAAAGCCGAGCGCGATTTGCAGTTTGACTACCTCGGCTTGCAAACCTTGTACGACCGTTATTTTTTACATGTGCGCAAAATACGTATTGAATTGCCCCAGTCCTTCTTCATGCGCGTGGCCATGGGTTTGGCACTCAATGAAATTGACCGCGAAGCCCGTGCGATTGAGTTTTACGAGGTCTTGTCGTCTTTTGACTTCATGTCCAGCACGCCCACCTTGTTCAACAGCGGCAGCTTGCGCTCCCAGTTGTCCAGCTGCTACTTGACCACCGTCCCCGACGACTTGGACGGCATTTACGAATCCATTAAAGAAAATGCGCTCCTTTCTAAATTTGCGGGTGGCTTAGGCAACGACTGGAGCCGTGTGCGGGCTCTGGGCTCCCACATCAAAGGCACCAACGGCGAATCCCAAGGCGTGGTGCCCTTCTTAAAGGTGGTCAACGACACCGCCGTGGCAGTGAACCAAGGCGGCAAGCGCAAAGGTGCGGTGTGCACTTATTTGGAAACTTGGCACTTGGATATTGAAGAGTTTCTGGAGTTGCGCAAAAACACCGGCGATGACCGTCGCCGCACGCACGACATGAACACCGCCAACTGGATACCCGACCTGTTCATGCGCCGCGTCATGGAAAAAGGCGAGTGGACCCTGTTTTCTCCATCCGACGTACCCGACCTTCACGATCTGTTTGGTGCGGAATTTGAAAAAGCTTACACCGCTTATGAAGCCAAGGCCAAAACGGGTGAAATCAAACCCAGCAAAACGGTTCAGGCCATCGACTTGTGGCGCAAGATGCTCAGCATGCTCTTTGAAACAGGCCACCCCTGGATCACCTTCAAAGACGCCTGCAACGTGCGCTCACCACAACAACATGCGGGCGTGGTCCATTCTTCCAACCTGTGCACCGAAATCACCCTCAACACCAGCGACACCGAAACCGCGGTCTGCAATTTGGGGTCGATCAACCTGCGTCAGCATCTGAAACCAGGTGAGCACGGCAAAGAGCTCGACACGGTCAAACTCAAAAAGACCATCAGCACGGCCATGCGCATGCTCGACAACGTGATCGACATCAACTACTACGCCGTGGCCAAG
>DDPM01000146.1:6605-11565 GCA_002342165.1 Hylemonella sp. UBA2468 | reverse complement strand
AAGTTGGTTCAAGAACTGGCCCTGTCAGGCGAACTTTTGAGTATGTCCCGATTGATTGAGGTCTTTGGGGACATAGACCTCCCAGAACCGACCAATAAGCTGCGGATCGAGCAAGTCGTCAGCCGTGTCAGGCGCAAGATGGATGTGCTCCTAGGTGGGCAACCCAGTATCAAAGCGGTCACTCGATTAGGGTACAAATTGTTTGTGCCGGTTGTGATTGAGTAATCTTTGTCAACAACCGGTCAAATTACGCTCTCAATGATTGGATGGCAGTTGCCGCTTCGGTAACCAAGGCTGGGCCCTTGTAGATCAAGCCCGTATAAATCTGCACCACATCAGCTCCTGCTTTGATCTTGGCAATTGCGTCCTCACCGCTCAAAACTCCACCCACCCCAATGAGGGGAAAGCTAGGCCCCATGGCATGTCGCAATTGACGAATGACTTCATTACTTTTCTCAAAAACAGGTCTGCCGGATAAACCCCCAGGTTCATTGCTATGTGGCAAAGCTGATACAGCTTCACGTGCCAGGGTGGTGTTG
This sequence comes from Hylemonella sp. UBA2468, assembly GCA_002342165.1. Classification (GTDB taxonomy): domain Bacteria; phylum Pseudomonadota; class Gammaproteobacteria; order Burkholderiales; family Burkholderiaceae_C; genus Hylemonella. The sequence continues at coordinate 11,026 of DDPM01000146.1, read as the reverse complement.
GTCGCTATTACGCCCCAAGAAGCTGTAGCGTCTGATGTGCAGTGTTTTTTTAGTGTGTTGGCAATGACGCTAATCTGCGCCTCATCTAAATCAGGGGCAATTTTGATAAAGACGGGAACTTGCTTGTGATGGCGTTGTGCTAATTCAGCGCGTTTGGCAGAGAGTTGAGAGATCAACGCATCGAGTGCTTCGTCGCTTTGAAGTTCGCGCAGGTTTTTGGTGTTGGGACTCGAGATGTTGACGGTGATGTAGTCAGCGTGCGGGTAGACACCCTCTAGGCAGATGAGGTAGTCGTCGGCAGCGTTTTCAATGGGCGTGGATGCGTTTTTACCGATGTTGAGGCCCAAGAGCATGGGGCGCGCTTGAGACTGTTGGCGAAACTTCGCTTTTTGTACATTGTGTAAAAAAGCGTCTAAGCCTTGGTTGTTAAATCCAAGCCGGTTGATTAAGGCATCAGCTTCAGGCAAGCGGAACATACGAGGCTTAGGGTTACCTGGTTGGCCTTTGGGTGTGACGGTGCCGACTTCTATAAAACCAAATCCAAAAGCGCTGAAGGCGTCGATGCATTGGGCGTTTTTATCCAACCCCGCGGCTAGGCCAACACGGTTGGGAAAGCTGAGTCCGGCAAGTTGGATAGGGTCTTCAATCCTTTTTTGGGCATATAAGCATTGCAAAGGAGTATTTTGCGTTTTGGCTAGTACTGCCAGCGTTTGCTCGTGCGCAACTTCAGCATCCATTGAGAACAGAAAAGGGCGGGCCCACGAATATGGCAAAAACGACATGGATAATCTCAATCTTTGATGATCCGAGGATTTTCGCCCATGAGCAACCCCTTACCGAATACCGCCTTGACACAAGACGAATTAAAGACTTTGGTGGGGCAAGCCGCCTTGCAATATGTGGTGCGTGGTGAGATTGTGGGTGTGGGTACAGGTTCTACCGTGAACAAATTTATCGATGCCTTGGCAACTATAAAAGACGAGATCAAAGGCGCGGTTTCTAGTTCAGTAGCTTCTACTGAGCGTTTGCGTGCATGCGGTATCAAAGTCTTTGAAGCCGCGGATGTTGATGAACTCTCGGTCTACATCGACGGTGCGGACGAAATTGACCACAACGGCTTCATGATCAAAGGCGGTGGGGCTGCTTTAACGCGCGAAAAAATTGTGGCTGCGCAGTCTAAGAAGTTTGTATGCATCGCCGATGCAAGCAAATTAGTGGAGACTTTGGGGACCTTTCCACTACCAATAGAGGTGATCCCTATGGCGACTGCCCGTGTGATCAAGCAGTTTGCTGCGATGGGGGGCGAAGGAACTGTTCGTATGAAAGAAGGCAAGCCTTTAGTTACCGATAACGGGCAACACATCGTAGATGTGACCGGGTTGCAAATCAAAGACCCACTGGTATTCGAGTCAACCATCAGCCAATGGCCTGGTGTAGTGACAGTGGGAGTTTTTGCCCACCAAAAAGCACAAGTTTGCTTGCTAGGTACTGCTAGCGGGGTGAAGACTTTGGCCTTTGAATAAAATCGTTTTCTCGATTCACTCTCGTTTCACAAGCGAGTTGTCTAGATCAGTTCATGCCTTGATGCCGCAAGAGCGCATCTAGTTGCGGCTCTCGCCCTCTAAAAGCTTTGAACGATTCCATCGCTGTTCTGCTGCCACCCGCTTCCAAAATAGCCTCGCGGTATTTGCGCCCCGTTTCGATATTGGGCGATCCGTCAGGTGCGGCAGTTTCTTCAAATGCAGCATAAGCGTCAGCACTGAGCACCTCAGCCCATTTGTAGCTGTAATAGCCTGCCGCATAGCCGCCTGCAAATATATGGCTAAAGGTATGCGGTGTGCGCGACCAAGCAGGCGGTTGCAATACAGACACCTCATCGCGCACTTCTTGCAGGATTTGCATGAAGTTTTGTGCTTTTTCGCCTTCGCAATGCAAACGCATGTCAAACAGTGAGAACTCAATTTGACGCAAAGTTTGCAAGCCACTTTGGAAGTTTTTGGCGGCCAACATTTTGTCAAAGAGTTCGCGTGGCAATGGTTCGCCAGTGTCGACATGGGCTGTCATATGGCGCAAGACCGACCATTCCCAACAAAAGTTTTCCATAAACTGGCTGGGCAGTTCTACGGCGTCCCATTCCACGCCGCTGATGCCCGAGACATCACGCTCATTCACTTGAGTGAGCAGGTGGTGCAAGCCGTGTCCAAATTCATGGAACAGGGTGATGACGTCGTCGTGCGTGAGCAGCGCGGGCTGGCCGTTGACCCCTTCAGCAAAGTTGCACACCAAATGCGCGACAGGAGTTTGCAGTTGCTGGATGTCGGGGCGCAGCCAGCGGGCACGCACGTCGTCCATCCACGCGCCGCCGCGTTTGCCTTGGCGTGCGGGTGGGTCTAGGTAAAACTGCCCTACCAGTTGACCTTGGCGTTCAATGCGGTAGAACTCCACTGCGGGGTGCCATACGGGCGCTTGGTCGCGTTGGATGCGCACTTCAAAGAGGGTTTCAATTATTTTGAACAAGCCGGCCAACACGCGCGGCGCGGTGAAATATTGCTTGACCTCTTGTTCGCTGAAGGCGTAACGAGCTTCTTTAAGTTGTTCGCTGATGTAAGACCAATCCCACGGCTGTGGGTCTGCAATGCCTAAGTGATCTGCTGCATAGGCGCGCAGGTCGGCAACGTCTTGTGTGGCATATGGCTTGGCTTTGGCGGCCAAATCTCGCAAGAACTTCACCACCTGTTCGGGCGAATCGGCCATTTTGGGGGCCACCGACACTTGCCCAAAATTGTCATATCCAAGGAGTTTGGCCTCTTCCTGTCGAAGCGCGAGTATTTCTTGAATCAGGGGCGTGTTGTCAAACGCGGCGGCGTTATCTGGAGATTGGTCTGAGGCGCGGGTGACATGTGCGGTGTACAAAGTGCGTCGCAAGTCGCTGCTTTTCGCAAATTGCATCACTGGCAAGTAGCAGGGCATTTTGAGGGTGAGCTTGAAGCCGTCCTTACCATCTGCCGTGGCGGCAGCACGGGCTGCGGCCTGCACATCTTGGGGCAGACCAGTCAGCTCATCNNGCATCTAGCGTGTTTTCGCTGAATTTTTGCTGCAGTTCGGCCTGGCGTTCTTGTATTTCAGCAAAACGGGCTTTTTGGGGGCCTTGCAGGTCTGCGCCACCCAGCACAAAACTGCGCAACGCATTGCGTAAGGCTTGCTGTTGTTCGGGATTCAAAGCTTCGGTTCGGAGTGCTTTGTACTTTGCAAACAAGCGCTCTTCTGAGCCAAGGCGTGTCCAAAACTCAGTAATTTTGGGCAAAGCTTCATTAAAAGCTGCACGCAGTTCTGGCGTGTCTGCCACGCTGTTCAAGTGACTGACTGCGCCCCAAGCCCGCCCCAGACGTTCGGTGTGAACGTCCAATTCAGATGACATGGATGTCCAGTCTGCCGCAAAGCTGGGCTGAGTGACGCGCTCTAGAGCTTGGTTGGCAAGGTCGAGCAGGGTATCCACAGCGGGTTGAACATGCTCGGGCCGAATCTGGTCAAACAGGGGAAGGTCAGAAAAATCGAGCAACGGGTTGCTCTGCAAAACCTCAGGCGTGGGGGAGTGCATGTTCAGCAGCCTTCAAGGTGTTCATGAGCAGCATGGTGATGGTCATGGGACCTACACCGCCGGGAACTGGAGTGATCCAACCAGCAACTTGTTTGACGCCCTCGTAGTCCACATCTCCACACAATTTGCCTTCGGCATTGCGGTTCATGCCCACGTCAATGACCACGGCGCCGGGCTTGACCATATCGGCGGTGACCAGATTTTGTTTGCCTACCGCGGCAATCAACACATCTGCTTGGCGGGTAATTTGGCCTAAATCAGCCGTGGAACTATGGCAAATGGTCACAGTGGCATGTTGATGCAACAGCATGAGCGCCATGGGTTTGCCCACAATGTTGGAGCGCCCAATGACCACCGCATGTTTGCCACGCAGCGTGTAGCCAATAGATTCGAGCATTTTCATGCAACCGTAGGGAGTGCAGGGCCAAAAGCCGGGCTGGCCCACCATGAGAGCCCCCGCACTGGCCACATGAAAGCCATCAACGTCTTTAGCAGGCGATATGGCTTCAATGACCTTTTGCGCATCGATGTGAACAGGTAGCGGCAATTGAACCAGAATGCCGTGAATGGAAGCGTCTAGGTTGAGGGCCTTCACACGTTGCAAAAGCTCAGCTTCCGTCAAGCTGGCAGGGTATTGTTCTAGAACGGATTTAAAGCCAGTCTCTTCGCAGGCTTTGATTTTGTTGCGCACATACACCTGAGATGCGGGGTTGTCACCCACCAACAACACCGCCAGGCCGGGGATGATGCCTAGCGTTTTAAGAATTTGAACCCGATCGCTTATTTGTTGACGCAGTTGCTTGGAAAGTGCAACGCCATCAAT
>DDPM01000146.1:276-6551 GCA_002342165.1 Hylemonella sp. UBA2468 | reverse complement strand
GTATTGGCGTTGAGTTTTTCCATAATGTTGGCGCGGTGCGCCTCTACGGTCTTGATGCTGATGCCCAAGTCGTCGGCAATTTGTTTGTTGAGCCGACCCGCCACAATGCGCTCGAGCACTTGAGTTTCGCGCAGGGTCAGCTTGGAGAGAAGGGCGTCGCGGTTGACGGCCTGCTGGTGCACGCTGAAGCTTTGGCGGGCATGGTCCAGCATGCGCTCCACCAGGCTGACCAATTTGACTTCATCAAAAGGCTTTTGAATAAAGTCCATAGCCCCTTTCTTCATGGTTTCGACAGCCATAGGCACATCGCCATGGCCGGTAATGAACACCACGGGTAGCGGCGAATGGTTTTCGACCAAGCGGTTTTGCAAATCCAACCCCGACATGCCTTCCATGCGCACATCCACAATGAGACATGCCACTTCTTTGGGATCGAAGCGCTCCAAGAACACTTCGGCGGATTCAAAGCAGCGAACGCGGTAGTCCTTGCCTTCCAATAACCACTGAAGGGAATCGCGAACGGCTTCGTCGTCGTCCACCACGTAAACGGTGCCTTTTTTGGGAATCAAACTCATGCGGTGACCTGTGAATTTTTAGAATCGGGCAGGGTTGTGGGCATGTCTGTGGCAGGGGGCGCATCTGTGACCGGAATCCAAAAACTGAACCTGCAACCCTTTATTTCCGGGCCATTGTAGAGGTTCTCGGCCTTCATCCGGCCCCGATGAGATTCCACAATCGATCGGCACAAATTCAGTCCAATGCCCAGGCCGTTGACTTTGGTGGTATGAAAAGCATCAAACAATTTCTCTTGCACCTCACTTGAAATGCCGGTGCCAGTGTCTTGCACTTCAAACTCCACCACGGCTTGCCCCTCGGCCAAACCTGGAAACACGCGCAGTTCGATGCGCCTTTGTTCCGGGGGCTTTTGTGCCTGAACGATGGATTCGACTGAGTTTTTGAGCAGGTTAACCAGCACTTGCTCAATCAAAATCGGATCTACCATCAAACGGGGCACTCGCGCAAACGAGGTGTTGAGCTTCACGTTGTGGCGTCGCAGCTCAATGCCCATGAGCTCCATGGCTTCTTCCACCATGCTGGAAACCTCGGTCTGGGTGCGGTTGGGTTCGCTGCGTTTAACAAATGCCCGAATGCGATGAATGATTTGCCCCGCCCGCTGCGCCTGGCGGGCGGTTTTATCCAAGGCGCCAATGAGGTCGTCATTGTTGATATTTCCAGAGCGAATGCGCGACAACATGCCCTTGCAGTAGTTGTTGATGGCGGTTAGGGGCTGGTTCAGTTCGTGCGCTACGCTGGAGGCCATTTCCCCCATGGTGATCAATCTGCTGGCGTTTTGGGCGCGTTCGGCCTGTTCGGCGGCTTCTTCTTCAGCCCGCTTGCGGGCGGTGATGTCGGTGCCTATGATCATTTGAGCCAAGCGTCCGTCCACCCATGTCAGGTAGCGGGAGCGCACCTCCAACCATTTTTTCAGGTCGTCTATGTAGATTTCTACGTTTTCGGTTTCAGCTTCGATCATGGTGGAGGTAGGCATGCCCGCCAAAATGTCCACACTGTCTTGAGCGTCCAGCAGGGTGAGTTGCGGCGACTCGGTTTTGCGGGCAGCCAATTCTTTATGGCCAGTGGTTTGGTCGTTGAACCAAAGGCGGTACATTTTGTTGGCAAACAGGATTTCATCGGTACCTAGAGGCACTACGGAGACCGATGAATCCAGAGCCTCCAGTACGGTGGTGAACCGTTCATAAGACTCAGACAATTGCTCACGAATGCGGTTGGGCTCAGTGATGTCGGTCATCGAGGTCATCCAGCCGGTTTGCTGGCCGCGGGCATCAATGAGCGGCGAGATGTAAATACGCGCATCAAAAATGCTGCTGTTTTTGCGTTTGACCCTGATTTGAAAGCCGCCTGGGGAGATGCGCCCCTTGAGCTCATCCTCTAAACGCAAAGTGAGGTACTCACGGTCTTCATGTGGCCAATAGGGAAAAGGGGCGGTCGCGCCCACCAGCTCGCTATCGCTCCAGCCGGTCATTTGACAAAATGCAGCATTGACGTAGGTGATACGGCCTTGCAAGTCCAAAGCACGCATGCCGGTGGGCATGGAGTTTTCCATAGCACGCCTGAAGTTGGTTTCCACCACCAATGCCTGTTGAGCTTGCAGTCGGCGGCGCGTATGGCGCCAATTACCAATCAGCATCCAAGCGGTGATGCCGCTGAGGCCCACCACCACCCAGAACATGCCGCTGCCAATAACGCCCAATGAAGTTCGGTAGGCCCTGGCCCGCAGCATCAGCCCCGAGCCCACAGGTGAGACGGGCACTTCAACAATATTGGCATTGGGAGACCATGGCAGCAAACTTGCGGCAGGATTGCTTGAGGGCAGACGACTGCCAGCTAATTGGATGCCATCGGCGTTGTGCAGCGTGAAGGCGTATCGGGCCGATACCTCGGCAGGTACGCCGTATCGCAACAGACCGTCAACCGAATACTCCACCAGCAGCGTGCCTACAAAAAAGTTGCGGCGAGTGAGAGGAATTTGCAACTCCAGTGGTGCGCTGCCGTTGTCAGACACCTTGCGCTGGAAGTACACCGGTTGCTCAAGGCTTTTGGCAAGGTTGAAGTTTTGCAATGCCTCTGGAGGCTTCAGCATTTCACCCTCAAGATGGTCCCAATTCAAGGGTAGGGCTGGGCTAATGAAGCTGGAACGTACAACTTTTTTATCGTCCACCCAGTTGATGCTGTAAAGCTCGGGGTATTGAGATATGAGCGTTTCTGATCGGAGTTGGAACTCTTTCAAATCCATATCACCACTGGACATTTCCCGCGCCATGCGCATGAACTGCTCTTGCCGTTCCATCAGACGCATGCGCAGTCGCTGCTGGGCATATTCCACATCGCTGCGCAGGGCGTCTCTTTCGCGCTCTATTTCTTCTAGACGCAGGTAGGTGAACACCGAGACGATGGCAGCCAAAAACAACAGGACCGCAGCCAATGGCACGAGCATGGCAAAACGGTCTTGCCGATAAAGCGTTTGCCTGTTCCACCAAGCTTTTAGGCGGGACACCAGGTACTGTCGCAGCAGCCACGCCTGTAATTTTGGAAACCCGAGGGTCATGGTCTTTGAGATGTTGAGGATGCTCTCAATATACGTGAGCTGGATATGCACTGCTAAGAAGTAATTGTACAAGTCCTGGTTTCAATTTCATATATTGAAATGTATTAGCGCCATTTGAAAAAATTAAAAATTTATGAGAAAATCTCGGTCCATAGGGCATGACACACTTATCGTGCATCCTTATCAAGGTCAATGTACGAAGCAAAACCAAAACTGAGGAGACGCCTATGTCCGCACTGCTAAACCACGTGTTGAGTTCCAGCGCCAACGATCAAGACAGCCAAGAAACCCGTGAGTGGCTAGACGCTTTAAGCGCGGTCATTGAGCAAGAGGGGCCTGAACGCGCCCATTTCTTGATAGAGCAGCTCCTGGAGCATGCGCGAGAACACAGCATAGACATGCCTTTTTCTGCCACAACGGGTTATGTCAACACCATTGAGACGGACCAAGAAGCCCGCTGCCCCGGTAATTTGGAAATAGAGGAGCGGTTGCGCGCCTACATGCGTTGGAATGCCATGGCCATGGTCGTTAAGGCCAACAAGCACAACCCGCCAGACGGCGGCGATTTGGGCGGACACATCAGTTCGTTTGCGTCCTTGGCCAATATGTTTGGCGCTGGCTTTAACCATTTTTGGCATGCCGAAAGCGAACACCATGGCGGCGATTGCCTGTACATCCAGGGCCACAGCTCGCCAGGCGTTTACGCTCGTGCTTATCTAGAAGGCCGTTTGACCGAGGAGCATTTGCTCAATTTTCGTCAAGAAGTCGACGGCAAAGGTATTTCAAGTTATCCCCACCCCAAACTCATGCCCGAGTTTTGGCAGTTTCCAACCGTGTCCATGGGCTTGGGCCCCTTGATGGCCATATACCAAGCACGGTTCCTCAAGTATTTGCACGCCCGCGGCATTGCCAACACCGAAAACCGCAAGGTGTGGGTGTTTTGTGGTGACGGCGAAATGGACGAAGTGGAAAGTTTGGGTGCTATCGGCTTGGCCGCCCGGGAAAATCTGGACAACCTAATTTTTGTGATCAATTGCAATTTGCAGCGTTTGGATGGTCCGGTGCGTGGCAACGGCAAAATCATCCAAGAGCTAGAAGGCGAGTTTCGTGGCGCGGGCTGGAACGTGATCAAGCTCCTGTGGGGCAGCAACTGGGAACCCCTGCTGGCGCGAGACAAAGAAGGCCACCTGCGCAGGCTGATGATGGACACCGTAGACGGTGACTACCAAGCTTTTAAAGCCAACGACGGCGCCTATGTGCGGCAACACTTTTTCGGCAAAAACCCCAAAACGCTCGAAATGGTGTCCCACATGAGCGACGAAGACATTTGGCGTCTGCAGCGCGGTGGCCACGACCCACAAAAGGTGTATGCGGCCTATCACCAGGCGGTGAACCATCAAGGTCAACCCACTGTGTTGCTGATCAAAACCGTGAAAGGTTTTGGCATGGGCAAGAGCGGCGAGGGCAAAAACACCGCTCACCAGACCAAAAAGCTCACAAGCGATGACATTCGCACCTTTAGAGACCGTTTCAATATTCCTATTCCAGACGATCAGCTGGATAAGATTCCTTTTTACAAGCCGGCAGACGACACGCCTGAAATGAAATATCTGCACGAGCGCCGCCAAGCGCTGGGTGGGTATTTGCCCAAGCGCCGCACCAAAGCCGATGAACAGATCAAGGTGCCTGACCTCGAGGTGTTCAAAGCGGTGATGGAGCCCACCACGGAAGGGCGCGAAATTTCCACCACCCAAGCCTATGTGCGTTTTCTGACCATCCTGTTGCGAGACGCGCATGTAGGCCCGCGGGTAGTGCCCATTTTGGTGGACGAGGCCCGTACTTTTGGTATGGAAGGTTTGTTCCGTCAGGTGGGTATCTACAACCCACAAGGGCAGTTGTACACCCCGGTGGATAAAGACCAGGTCATGTACTACAAAGAGGACAAAGCCGGTCAAATTCTGCAAGAGGGCATCAACGAAGCTGGCGGTATGAGCAGCTGGATTGCGGCTGCCACCTCGTACAGCACCAGCAACCGCATCATGGTGCCCTTCTACATTTATTACTCCATGTTCGGTTTGCAGCGCATCGGAGACTTGGCTTGGGCGGCGGGCGATATGCAGGCGCGCGGCTTCTTGTTGGGTGGCACTTCTGGTCGCACCACACTCAATGGCGAGGGTTTGCAGCACGAAGATGGCCACAGCCATGTGTTGGCCAGCACCATTCCCAACTGTGTGAGCTACGACCCCAGCTTTGCCCACGAAGTGGCGGTGATCATGCAGCACGGCCTCAAGCGCATGGTGGAACGCCAAGAAAACGTGTTTTATTACATCACGCTGCTCAACGAAAACTACCCCATGCCTGGTTTGCTTCTTGGCACTGAGGAACAGATCGTCAAGGGCATGTACCTGTTGGAAGCGGCTGAACAGGGCACAGCTAAGGCCGGCAAGGGCAAGGGTAAGGGTGCAGCCAAGTCTGCATCGCCTACTGTCAACTTATTGGGCTCAGGCACCATCTTGCGTGAATCCATGGCGGCGCGTCAGCTTTTGCAAGACGAGTGGGGCGTAGCTGCCAATGTGTGGAGCTGCCCCAGCTTTAATGAGTTGGGCCGTGACGGTCAAGACTGCGAGCGCTGGAACCTGCTGCACCCCACGCAAGCCGCCAAAGTGTCTTTTGTGTCCCAGCAACTAGAGCCGCATGCGGGGCCGGTGGTGGCCTCAACCGACTACATCAAGGCCTATGTGGAGCAAATCCGACCCTTTATTCCCAAAGGGCGCACCTACAAAGTTTTGGGAACCGATGGTTTTGGTCGCAGCGACTTCCGCAGCAAATTACGCGAACACTTTGAGGTGAATCGTCATTACATTGTGGTGGCTGCACTCAAGGCACTGGCTGAAGACGGCGTGATCCCTGTTGCAAAGGCGGCTGAAGCGATTGCCAAATACGGCATCAAGGCCGACAAAATCAACCCATTGCTCGCCTGACGCGGCGCCAACCTCAGGAAATTAGACATGGCCATTATTGAAATCAAAGTGCCCGACATCGGAGATTTTGCCGAGGTGTCGGTGATAGAGCTCTTGGTTAAGCCGGGTGATTCGGTCAAAGCCGAGCAGTCCCTGATTACCGTGGAGTCTGACAAGGCCTCGATGGA
>DDPM01000146.1:0-185 GCA_002342165.1 Hylemonella sp. UBA2468 | reverse complement strand
GGTGTGGCATCCGAGGCTTCAGCTCCTGCTGCAGTCCCATCATCAGCCCCAATTCAACCAGCTCCTGCCCAACCCGCTCCTGCGGCGCCTCCTGTTGCAGCACTAGTTGCATCGGATCCAGCTGTGGCCATAGGCTCTGCCCCCGTTGCCGCATTGCCTGCACATGATCCTATGGCGCCCAAAGG
>DDPM01000022.1:2579-5165 GCA_002342165.1 Hylemonella sp. UBA2468 | reverse complement strand
CGCACCGGCAAGATCGGTGACGGCAAGATTTTTGTGTACAGCCTGGAACAGGTGGTGCGCATCCGTACCGGCGAAACCGGTAAAGAAGCCCTTTAAAACCTAACCCTCAGAGATCAAGCCATGAAAAAACTTCTCATCTCCCTAACGCTTGGACTGAGCCTGCTGGTTGGAGCCAGCATGACCTGGGCTCAAGCCACACCCGCAGCTCAAGCGCCTGCGGCCACAGCGGCGACCGAAACCCAAGCACCAGCTGCGGCACCTGCAGCAGGTACCGCTGAAGCCGCTCCCTCCGAGGCGGCTGCGGCCCCTGCACCCAACAAGGGTGACACCGCTTGGATGCTGGTGTCCACACTGCTGGTGATTTTGATGACGGTGCCTGGCCTGGCCCTGTTCTACGGTGGCTTGGTGCGCAGCAAAAACATGCTGTCGGTGCTCATGCAGGTCATGGTGAGCTTCTCGCTGATTGTGGTGCTGTGGTTCATCTACGGCTACAGCTTGGCGTTTACCGAAGGCAACGCCTTTGTTGGTGGCTTTGACCGCCTGTTCTTGGCCGGTATTTGGGACAACGCTGCGGGCACTTTTGCCAATGCCGCCACTTTCAGTAAAGGCGTGGTGATTCCTGAAATCGTATTTGCTGCTTTCCAAGCCACATTTGCAGGCATTACGGGCGCACTGATTGTGGGCGCCTTTGCCGAGCGTATGAAGTTTTCTGCCGTGCTGTTGTTTATGGTGCTGTGGTTCACGTTCAGCTACGCCCCCATTGCCCACATGGTGTGGTTCTGGATGGGTCCTGATGCCTACTCTGCCGCTGAGGTGGTAGACGCCATGAACGCCAAAGCAGGCTTCATCTGGCAATCGGGCGCATTGGACTTTGCCGGCGGTACCGTGGTGCATATCAACGCCGCTGTGGCAGGCTTGGTGGGTGCTTACATGGTGGGCAAGCGCATTGGTTACGGCAAAGAAGCCATGGCACCTCACAGCTTGGTCATGACCATGGTGGGTGCTTCATTGCTGTGGGTGGGCTGGTTTGGCTTTAACGCCGGNNCCAATGGGACTGCGGCGCTGGCCTTCATCAACACCTTTGGTGCCACTGCTGCAGCGGTGTTGGCATGGTGTGTGGGTGAGGCACTCATGCGCGGCAAAGCGTCCATGTTGGGTGCCGCTTCTGGCGCCGTGGCCGGCTTGGTGGCCATTACCCCGGCAGCCGGTAACGTGGGTGTGGGCGGTGCTTTGATCATCGGCCTCGTGGCTGGCTTTGCATGTTTGTGGGGCGTCAATGGCCTCAAGAAAATGCTGGGCGCGGACGATTCACTGGATGTGTTTGGTGTGCACGGAGTGGGCGGCATTGTGGGTGCTTTGTTGACCGGTGTGTTCAACAGCCCCGCTTTGGGTGGCCCCAGCTTTGTGGGCGACTGGGTTACAGCAGGTGTGGTGGGCGCTGCCGACTATTCCATTGCCGCTCAAGTCTGGACCCAGCTCAAAGCGGTGCTCATCACTGTCGTGTGGTCTGGTGTGGTGTCTTTCCTGGCCTTCAAGATTGTGGACCTGACCATTGGACTGCGCGTGACTGAAGAAGAAGAGCGCGAAGGTTTGGATATTTCTTCGCACGGCGAGACGGCCTACAACCGCTAAGTTGTTCATCGGTTCTACCTAGAGCCTTACCCGCCCAAGCCCTCATGGTTTGGGTGGGTTTTTTGTTGGGTGCGCCCAATGAACAGAGGCGTTACGATAGAAGCAATGGAAACCGCATTGCACCATGTGATTGAGCAAGTTCGCTCAGCCCATTCCCAGCGCCGCCCCTTGCGCATCCAAGGCGGAGGCACCAAAGATTTTTACGGCCAACCCGTTCAGGGCGAGGCGCTCAGCACGCAAGGGCTTGGTGGCATTGTCAGCTACGAACCCAGCGAGCTGGTCATCACCGCATTAGCGGGCACGCCAGTGCAAGAAATTGAAGAAACCTTGGCTCAAAGCGGTCAGTACTTGGCGTTTGAGCCACCGCACTTTTGGGAGGGCAACACCACAAGCAGCAACGCTGTGCCTACCATTGGCGGCATGGTTGCCGCAGGTTTGAGCGGGCCTGCCCGAGCCTCAGTGGGCGCGGTGCGCGATTTTGTGCTGGGCTTGCACATGGTCAACGGCAAGGCCGAACATTTGCAGTTTGGCGGACAGGTGATGAAAAACGTGGCGGGCTATGACATCAGCCGCCTCATGGTTGGCAGCTGGGGCACCTTGGGGCTCATCACACAAGTCTCACTGAAGGTGTTGCCCATTCCGGTGGCCGACGCCACTTTGGTGTTTGAGTTGCCGCAGGCCTTGGCGCTGGAGCAAATCAACCGCTGGTGTGGTCAACCCTTGCCCATTAACGCCAGCTGCTGGGTCGCGGACGAGACCCCCAAATTCTTTGTGCGACTGCGTGGCGCAAAAGCCGCTGTAGATGCGGCCTGTGCGCGCATGCTTAAAGACAAAACCGGCCACCGCATGGACGCGCAAGTGGCCGCTGCGGATTGGCGGGCCTGTGCCGATCATCGCCTGCCCATCTTTGCTGAAGCCCCTGCCGACCAGTGGCTCTGGCGCCTGAGTGTGCCG
>DDPM01000022.1:0-2560 GCA_002342165.1 Hylemonella sp. UBA2468 | reverse complement strand
TTGACTGAATTTCCACAGCTGGTTGAGTGGCATGGCGGTTTGCGCTGGGTGTGGGCCCCCCAAGAGGCCGCCCCCCACATTCTCGAAGCTGCCGCCAAAGTGCAAGGTTCTGCAACTGTTTTCAAGCGGCAGACTGAAGGGGGCCTTGGTGCAGCACCAGCCTTACCCCAAACCTCGCAAGTATTAGCGCCACCGTTGGACCAGCTGCATCGCCAAATCAAAGCGGCTTTCGATCCGGCCGGTATTTTCAATCCTGGCCGTTTGTACGCAGACCTGTAAACCAAGCTGCCCACCATGCACACCCATTTAGCGCCCGAATTTCAGGACACGCCACAGGGCCAAGCGGCCCAAGACATTTTGCTCAAGTGCGTGCATTGCGGCTTTTGCACNNAGGCCGTGATGGCCGCAGTGCTCATTCCCTTCATTCTTCGCTGGCTCTGAGTCGTTCCGCGATGCAAACCCATCTCGCCCCTGAGTTCAAAGACACCCCCGAAGGCCGCGAGGCCGAGGCCATCCTGCGCAAGTGCGTGCACTGCGGCTTTTGCACCGCCACCTGCCCCACTTATCAAGTGCTGGGCGATGAGCTCGATGGCCCGCGCGGCCGCATTTACCTCATCAAGCAAGTGCTCGAAGGGGCAGAGCCCACACGCAAAACCCAGCAGCACCTCGACCGGTGTCTGACCTGCCGCAACTGCGAAACCACCTGCCCTTCCGGCGTGGAATACGGACATTTGCTCGACATTGGCCGCAGCATTGTGGAAGACAAAGTGCAGCGGCCCATGGGCGAGCGGCTCAAGCGCTGGACCCTTAAAACAGGGCTCACCTCGCCCCTGTTTGCCCCCGCCATGAAGCTAGGTCAAATGGTGAGAACTTATTTGCCTGAAAATCTCAAAGCCAAAGTGCCCAAGGCCCAAGACAGCGGCCTGTGGCCTACCACCGAGCACTCCCGCAAAGTGCTCATGCTGGCCGGTTGTGTGCAGCCCGCTATGCTGCCCAACATCAACTTTGCAACCGCGCGGGTGCTGGACGCGGTGGGCGTGCAGACGGTGGTGGCACAAGAGGCGGGTTGTTGTGGTGCGCTTAAATTTCACCTCAACGACGCGCAGGCGGCGCTGGACCAAATGCGGCGCAATATTGACGCGTGGTGGCCATGGGTAGAACCGGCAGATGGTGCAGTGGGGGTGGAATGCATCGTCATGAACGCCTCGGGTTGCGGTGTCATGGTCAAAGACTATGGCCACTTACTCAAAGACGACCCCCTTTATGCCGACAGAGCCGAGCGCATCAGCGCCTTGACCCAAGACTTGAGCGAGTACCTCATCACCCTGTTGCCCGAACTTACGGGTTTGCTCCAAAAAATACAGGTGCAAGCCGAAGCACACACCCAAGGCCACAACTCAGCCCCCCCCCAGCGGGTGGCCTACCACCCCCCCTGCACCTTGCAGCACGGGCAACAAGTGCGTGGCGCAGTAGAGCAGTTGCTCAAAGCCTTTGGGGCTGATGTGCACCTGAGCCGCACCGAATCGCATTTGTGTTGTGGCTCGGCGGGCACGTATTCGGTGCTGCAGCCGGTTATGGCGCTAACCCTGCGCGACCGCAAGCTGGAGCAGCTCTCAAGCCTGCAGCCCGAAGTGATGGTGTCTGCCAACATTGGCTGCATCACCCACCTGCAATCGGGTACCAAACTGCCTGTGAAGCACTGGGTTGAATTGGTGGATGAGCGCTTAAGGGCGCACCACTAAGCTCCAGCCTAAGACGCTTTAGACCTCGGTCTGACCTCGGTCGTTGACCTGGCCCCGCATGCCGCCCAAACCGAGGCCACCACAATCAAGCTGGCGCCCACCCAAGTGTGTGTAGACCATTCGGCAGCTCCCAACCACACAGAAGACACACTGGCAAACACCACTTCGGTCAGCATCAGCAAGGCGGTGATATGCGGTGGCAGTCGTGTAGCCCCCAGCTGCAGCGCTTGGTTGGACAACCAAAACAACACGGCCAGAGCCACCACGTAACTTAGCCAAGCGACGTTCAAAGCAGGCGGCCACGGCACCGACATTGGCGCCACATCCTTGGTAACAGGCATACTGATGAAAAGCTGCAAAGACATCACCAGCGCTAAGACCAAGGCCGATGCCGCCCCGCCCACAAACATGGCGCTCACCCGGGCGGGGTCGGGCGCATCGCGCAGCTTGCGCAGGGTGACGTTGGTGAGCGCAAAACAAAAGCCTGCGCCCAAACCCAGCCAGTCGGCGAGGTTTTGCGGAATGGGCCAGGCCACGCCGGGCTCTTTAAGCACCACCACCACACCCACCATGGCCAATACCAGCCGAGACAGATCAGCCCAGCTGGGCACTTCGCGCAACAAGAGCCAAGATAGGCCCACGCTCCAAACCGGCATCACATAAAACAGCAACACCACCCGCACCACATCACCTGAGGTGACCGCCCAGTTAAAGCCCGCGTTGGTCAGGCCTGCAGCCAGCATCAAGCACCACATCCACGGGTCGCGCAGCAGCTGGGGCCAAGGCACGCGCCCTGTCAGTTGCAACCCCAGCCAGGC
>DDPM01000069.1:3178-8443 GCA_002342165.1 Hylemonella sp. UBA2468 | reverse complement strand
GGACGCCAATGTGTGGGTGGGCCTGTTTGTGCCGTCCAGTACGCCCGCCGCAACGGTGCAAAAAATCCACCGAGATGTCTTGTCCATCCTCGGTGATGCCGACTTTAGGCAGCGTGAGGTGGAAGGCAAGTCTTATGACTTTGTGGGCGCAGGTCCTGAAGAATTCAAGCGCTACATCGCCCGCGAAAGCGCCAGCCGCAACTCAACCCTTAAGGCTTCTGGGGTAAAGCTGGAATGACACAGGGTTGGCGTGCACTGACACGAGAGCAGCTGGATTGGGCTTACGACCAGCGCTTCCACGCGCCCAACATGCAAGAGGTGATGGCGCGCCTGACGGCCGCAGGTCACCAAGCGCAAGCGGTTTTCAAGCAGCGTCAGCGCATCGCCTACGGAACTGAGCCCATTGAAATGTTGGACTGGTACTCCTGTCAAAAGGAGGGCGCGCCTGTGCTGTTTTTCGTGCACGGCGGCGCCTGGCGCAGTGGCGAGGCCAAAGACGTCGCGTTTGGGGTGCAGTGGTTGACGGAAGCGGGTTTTGATGTGGTCATCCCGGACTTCAGTGTGGTTCAGGATGTAGGGGGTGACTTGCAGGTCTTGGTCAACCAATTGTGTGCAGCATTTGAGCGGGTCTTGAAAGCATTGCACGCTTCGCAATCCGAGGTACACCTTTGTGGCCACTCGTCCGGCGCGCATTTGGCCGCCTGCTTGGCGGTGAGGTTTGCAAGCTGCGACAACCTGCGTTCATTGACGGCATGTAGTGGCATGTACGACCTTGAGCCCGTCAGCTTGTCATCGCGTAACCTGTATGTCAAGTTCACCCAAGAAGTCATAGAAAACCTCAGCCCGATCCGGTATGCCCATCAATTCCGAATCCCCGTGAACCTGCTGGTCGGCTCTTTGGAGTCGCCAGAATTTATAAGACAAGCCCAGGCCTTCCATGCCCAACTGGACCAGCACCAAGCCTTCACCCGTTTGACGGTAGGTGAGGGGTTGAACCATTTTGAGATCTTGGAAACCTTGCAAACCTATCCACAGGGTCTATTTGCCCAATGCCTCCACAGCTTTGTAAAACAGCTCAGAGCGGCGTAAGTACCTGCTAAAGCAAAAACAATACCAACTCGACCTAAAATCAAAGTTTATGTGGTCTGTCAAAACTGAATTGCTGCGCGAACTTGCCCAAGTGCTGGAGCAGCTGCACCCTGAAAGTGTGGCGCGCGCTGTGTTTGAAACCCCCAAGGTCGCTTCTCATGGCGACNNCGGCGGCCATGCAGTTGGCCAAGCCCCTGCGCTTACCCCCCCGCCAAGTGGCCGAAACTTTGTGTGCTGCGCTGCAGCAACACCCCGCCTTTACGCGCTGGGTAGAGGCCGTGGACATAGCAGGGCCCGGCTTTATCAACTTCAAGCTCAAACCCTCGGCCAAGCAGCAGGTGGTGCGCGAGGTGTTGGCTCAAGCTGAGCGCTTTGGTTGCAAGCCCGCTTTACCCGATGCCCTCGATGCGCGGCTGCTGGTGGAGTTTGTGTCGGCCAACCCCACGGGCCCCTTGCATGTAGGGCATGGAAGGCAAGCTGCTTTAGGCGACGCCTTGTGCAACCTGTTTGCAACCCAAGGTTATGAGGTCTTTCGCGAGTTTTATTACAACGATGCTGGCGTGCAAATTGACACGCTCGCACAAAGCGTGCGCTTGCGCGTGCAAGGCTTGAAGCCAGGTGATGCCGAATGGCCCAGTGGGCCTCAGGCTGCGGCTTACAACGGCGACTACATTGCTGATATTGCGGCTGACTTTTTAGCCCAAAAGACCGTGGAGTCGGACGACCGCAGCTTTACCGCGTCTGGCGACCCTGAGGATTTGGCCAGTATGCGCGAATTTGCCGTGGCTTACCTCAGACGTGAGCAAGACCTGGACCTCAAAGCTTTTGACGTGCGCTTTGACAACTTCTATTTGGAAAGCAGCCTGTACACCAGCGGTCGTGTGGAAGCTGCCGTGCAGGCCATGAAGGACGCGGGTCAGACCTACGAGCAAGACGGCGCCTTGTGGCTTAAAACCACAGACTATGGTGACGACAAAGACCGCGTCATGAAAAAGTCCGCCAAGGTGGGCGACGACGGCGAAACCACCGAGGGGGGCTACACCTACTTTGTGCCCGATGTGGCTTACCACATCACCAAATGGCAACGCGGTTTTAAGCGGGTCATCAACATTCAGGGCACCGACCACCACGGCACCATTGCCCGCGTGCGGGCGGGGTTGCAGGCCGTAAGCATGGGGGTGCCCGAAGGCTACCCCGAGTATGTGCTTCACACCATGGTGCGGGTGGTGCGTGGCGGACAAGAGGTGAAAATTTCCAAGCGCGCGGGCAGTTATGTGACGCTGCGCGATCTGATTGAATGGACCAGCAAAGACGCGGTGCGCTTCTTTTTGCTGAGCCGCAAACCCGATACCGAATACACCTTTGATGTGGATTTGGCCATTCAGAAAAACAACGACAACCCGGTGTACTACGTGCAGTACGCCCATGCCCGTATTTGCTCCGTGATGGCAGCCTGGCAGGAACAAGGGGGAGATGCTCGTGCGTTGACTCAGGTGGACTTGTCCCCACTCGACAGCGCTGCTGCGCAGGCGCTCATGATGCAGCTGGCCAGGTACCCCGAAATGCTGCAGGCTGCAGCACAAGACTTTGCGCCCCACGACGTGACCTTTTACCTGCGCGACTTGGCCGCCTGCTACCACAGCTACTACGATGCTGAGCGTATTTTGGTGGACGATGTGGCTATAAAAACTGCGCGCGTGGCGCTCATTGCGGCCACCGCCCAAGTGTTGCAAAACGGCTTGGCGCTGCTGGGCGTGAGCGCCCCTGAAAAAATGTAAGGCACAACATGAAATCACAAAGCGGCGGTACATTTCTCGGCTTTATTCTTGGACTGGTGGTGGGTTTGGGCGTAGCACTGGCCGTGGCGGTGTACGTGACCAAAGTGCCTCTGCCTTTCATGAACAAGGGGCAATCCAGAACCGCCGACCAAGACGCCGCAGAAGAAAAGAAAAACAAAGACTGGGACCCCAATGCCCCGCTGTACGGCAAAAACCCGGCCAAACCCTCTGCCGCATCCAAATCGGGCGAAGACGCGGTGCCCAACGCCGACAAATCGGATGCGGCCAGCGCCAAAGCTGAGAGCAAACCCGCCGTCACCGCCGACCCTTTGGGTGACTTGGCCCGCTCCAAATCGGCAGAAAAGTCCGCTGACCCCTTCAATTACTTTGTACAAGTGGGAGCGTTTCGCACAATTGAAGACGCCGAAAGCCAGCGCGCCAAATTGTCTTTGGCGGGTATAGATGCCAAAGTGTCTGAGCGCGAGCAGTCGGGCCGGGTGGTCTTCAGGGTGCGCGTGGGTCCGTTTGATCGGCGTGAAGACGCTGAAAAATCCAAAGACCGGCTGGACGCCAGCGGTTACGAAACCTCGTTGGTCAGGGTGCAGCGCTGATGAAAGCCGCAAAAGTACCGCAAACCTTAAAAAGGAACACCTCATGAAACGCCGTGACTTTCTTCAACAAACTTTGCCACTGGCTTTGCCCGCGTATATGGCCTCGTCATCAGTCTGGGCGCAAGGGCCAGGATTGGCGCGCGTGCCGCAAGCAGGCGAAGATTACTTGGCTTTGGAAAAACCCGTGCCCTCCGAGGTGCCTGCAGGCAAACTCGAACTGCTGGAGTTCTTTTGGTACAACTGCCCGCACTGCAACGCCTTTGAACCGACGTTTGATGCGTGGTCCAAGCGTGCCCCCAAAGATGTGGTGGTAAGGCGAGTGCCGGTGGCGTTTAGAAGCGACTTTGCGACCCAGCAGCGCTTGTTTTACGCGCTCGAAGCCATGGGGCTGCTTGAGAAAATGCACATCAAGGTGTTTTACGCCATCCACACCGAGCGCAAGCGTCTGGATCAAGCTGAGGCCATCACCGACTGGGTGGTCCAGCAAGGGGTGGACAAGGCCAAGTTTGTGGAGCAGTTCAACTCGTTTGCAGTGCAGTCCAAAGCCAACCGCGCCACGCAACTGACCAACGCCTTCAAGGTGGAGGGCGTTCCGGCCTTGGGTATAGCCGGTCGTTATTACACCGATGGCTCTTTGGCCAAAAGCATGGAACGCGCTTTGGTCGTAGCCGAATACCTTTTGGGTGAAGCCCGCAAGGGACGTTGATGGCCAAGCTGCTGAGAGTCGTTTTTTGGGGCAGCCTGAGCATCTCCCTGTGGTTAGCGAGTGGCTTGGCTAATGCTGAAAAAGCCGACAAAAACAAGCCCATCCACATTGAATCCGATGCCCTGCGCTTTGACGACCGCGAGCAAGTGAGCGTGTTCACCGGCAATGTGGTGCTCACGAAAGGCACCATCGTAATTCGCGCTGCTGAGATCACCGTGCGCGAAGATTCCAAGGGCAACCAGTTTGGCGTGGCCAAAGCCGCGCCGGGAAAGTTGGCGTTTTTCAGGCAAAAGCGTGAAGGTGTCGACGAATTTATTGAAGGCGAAGGCGAAGTCATTGAATACAACGGCGAGCAAGACTGGGTGCGTTTCAGCCGCCAAGCCATCATGCGTCGCCTGCGTGGTGCCCAGCTGGCCGATGAGGCCATTGGTGCGGTCATTCAGTACGACAACACCACCGACGTGTTCACGGTAGATGGCGGCGCGTCTCAAGGTAAAGCCCAGCCAGGAGGCCGCGGCCGTGTGCGGGTGATGCTCACCCCCAAGCAGGATACAAAAGCATCTTCGGAGGCCACACCCGCTCGCCCAGTGCCCACGCCGCTGGTGGTGACACCGGCGTTGAAGGAGCGTCCTTGAGCGAGAGTGCGGCGCCCACTTTTGGCCATGTGAGTCAGTTGCAGGTCAAGCACCTGCAAAAGTTTTACGGCAGCCGAGAGGTGGTCAAAGACGTGTCCCTCACGGTGCGCAAGGGCGAAGTGGTGGGTCTGTTGGGCCCCAATGGCGCAGGCAAAACCACNNTTTTACATGATCGTGGGCTTGGTAAGGGCCTCTTCGGGGTACATCAGTATTGACGATCAGCCGGTGGAGCACATGCCCATACACCGGCGTGCTCGCATGGGACTGAGCTATTTGCCGCAAGAGGCGTCTATTTTTCGCAAGCTCAATGTAGAAGACAACGTGCGAGCCGTGTTGGAGCTGCAAGTGGATGAACGTGGCAAGCCCTTAAGCGAGGCCGCCATTGAGACGCGTTTGACCGAGCTGCTTCAGGACCTGCGGGTCGAGCATTTGCGCGCCTCGTCGGC
>DDPM01000069.1:0-3169 GCA_002342165.1 Hylemonella sp. UBA2468 | reverse complement strand
ATGTCACTTTCAGGCGGCGAGCGGCGACGCGTGGAGATTGCGCGTGCATTGGCCACGCAGCCCCGTTTCATTTTGCTGGACGAGCCCTTCGCGGGCATTGATCCTATTGCGGTGATTGAAATTCAGCGCATCATCAGCTTTCTGAAGTCGCGTGGTATTGGGGTACTCATCACCGACCACAACGTGCGCGAGACCCTGGGCATTTGCGACCACGCCTACATCATCAGCGAAGGGCGCGTGCTGGCCCAAGGCACCCCTGCGGAAATTGTTGACAACCATGATGTGCGCCGGGTTTACCTGGGTGAGCATTTCCGGATGTAGGGAGGCGGCCGCATGAAGCAGGGTTTGGCGCTGCGGGGCACGCAGCATTTGGCGTTGACGCCACAGCTTCAGCAGTCGATTCGCTTGTTGCAACTCTCCACACTGGAGTTGCAGCAAGAAGTGGAGCAAATGCTCGACGACAACCCTTTTTTGGACCGCGACACCGAAGCCGCTGAGCGTGAAGCCTATGGGGTTGAATATGCCGACACCCCCTACGCCGATGTCAGTCCAGCCTCTGAACCCCAAGACAGCGCCAGCTACGCCCAGGACGCTGACACCCATGCGCCCTTCGAAGATTCCGGCCAAAGCTGGGAGGGTGACGGCAGCGTAGAGTTTTCGCCCGATGACAGCGAATGGGGTGGCGACGCCTTGCCTCGGGGCGTTGCCGATGAAGACGAGCGAGCTGATGCGGTGCAGCTGGCGCGCCAGCAGGTGTCTTTACAGGACCATCTGCACGCCCAAATAGGCGGCTTGAAATTAAGCGAGGGTGACCGCGCCGCCTTGAAGTTTTTGATCGAATCGCTCAATGATGAAGGCTACCTAGAGGACACTCTGGAGTCTTTAGCCAAGTCTTTGGCGCCTGCCGACCTAGACGAACAAGACGAGCTTTTGGCGCATTTTCAAGTGGCGTTGCAGATGCTGCAAAGTTTGGAGCCTACCGGCGTGGGTGCCCGAGATTTGGGTGAATGTTTGTCCCTGCAACTTCAGTCGCAACTTCGCAGGCTCAGCCAGCAGGTCAATCCACCAGACTTGCCACTCTTACAGGCTTATCGTTTGGCGCTGCGCATGTGCGAGCAACCTCTTGACCTGTTGGCAAGGCGTGATGCGCGACGGCTTGCGCAGTTGTGTGGCGCTGCAGAGGCCGAGGTGCGCGAAGCGTTGGTACTGATTTCTCACCTAGAGCCCAAACCCGGCCGCCGGTTTGTGGATGTGGAGCGCCAAGTGGTGGTGCCTGATGTGTTGGTGGTGCGCAGTGGCCCTGCCCAGCGCCCTCAATTTAAAGTGCAACTCAACCCCGACGTCATGCCCCGGCTGCGCGTGCACGATGTGTACGCCAATGCACTTAAAGGCTACAAAGCATCGGGCAGCGACGCCAGCAACTTTGCAGCCTTGCAGCAGCGGCTGCAAGAAGCGCGCTGGTTCATTCGCAACATTCAGCAACGTTTTGACACCATCGTGCGGGTCAGCAACGCCATTGTGGAGCGCCAGTACAACTTTTTTTTGCATGGCGAGTTGGCCATGCGACCTTTGGTGCTGCGCGAAATTGCCGACGAAATTGGCATGCACGAATCCACCATCAGCCGGGTGACCACTGCCAAATACATGGCCACGCCGTTTGGCACCTTTGAGCTCAAATACTTTTTTGGCTCTGGCTTGGGCAACGACTCGGGCAGCCAAACCTCCAGCACCGCAGTGCGCGCATTGATTCGGCAACTGGTGGAGGCCGAGCCTGTGAAAAAACCCTTGTCGGATCAAACGATTTCGGAGCTCTTGAAATCGCAGGGCATTGATTGTGCCCGCCGCACTGTAGCCAAATACCGCGACGCACTGCGCATTGCGCCAGCCCATTTAAGAAAGACCTTGTGAACGCATTGCATTTGTTTTTACCCTGTGCCGCTGGCGTGGAAGACCTTTTGGCAGCTGAGGTGTTGCGCATCACTCAACTCCCTCAACAGACCGTGCACAAGCGCCGTGGGGGCGTACGGCTGGAGGGCTCTTGGCGCGACATGCTGCTGCTCAACTTGCACAGCCGCTTGGCACAAAGGGTGCTGGTGCAGTTGGCTCAGGGCCCCTATGACAATGAGCAAGACATTTACCGTACTGCGTTTGAGGTGGCGTGGGAAATCTGGTTTACCCCGGCGCAAACCTTTAAGGTGGAGCTGACGGCACACCACAGTCCGCTTAAAAGTCTGAACTTTGCAACGCTCAGGATCAAAGACGCGGTGTGCGACAGGTTTCGCGAGCGCGCGGGCGATGTGCGCCCCAGCATCGACACCCATTGGCCCGATGTGCGAGTGTTTGGCCACCTTACTGCAGACCAGGTCACGGTGTACATCGACACCTCGGGCGAGCCTTTGTTCAAGCGCGGCTGGCGGGAAGACAAGGGCGACGCGCCCTTGAAAGAAACCTTGGCCGCCGCGATCTTGGCCGCATCAGGCTGGAGCGATGCCACACCTCGTCCTGCACTTTACGATCCCTGTTGCGGCAGCGGAACCATCTGCATTGAGGCCGCTCAAATTGCTTGTGGCATTCCGTCTGGAATACAACGCCGCTTTGGTTTTGAAAAGCTGCTGCCGTTTCAGCCCCATGTGTGGGAGGCGCTGCGCCAGTCGGCCATTGACGCGGTTCGCATCCCCGACCATACCTTGGTGTTTGGCAGCGATGTGGCGTTTCGAGTGGTTGATTTTGCCCAGCGCAACGCGGAGCGCGCGGGGGTGGCCGATGTGATTGAGTTTCGCGGTGGAGACGCCTTGCAGCGCATGCCGCCTACTGACACCCCTGGCGTGATCGTGCTCAACCCCCCCTATGGCGAGCGTATTGAAGTTGCCGGTGTGGCCGGTGTGAAGTCCTCAGGCCTTGGGCGCGAAGCCCCCCAAATGCAATCGCTCGAGGCGGACAGGCCAGGTACCCAAGCGCCCGATGGGGCGGGCGCATTTTTCACGCAACTGGCCAGCCATTGGAAAAAGCATTACGCCGGGTGGACGGCTTGGTTGCTCACCCCTGATCTCAAGTTGCCCACCCAAATGCGGCTTAAAGAGTCGCGCCGCGTGCCCATGTGGAATGGCCCGATTGAATGCCGTTTGTTCAAATTTGACATGGTGCAGGGCACCGCGCGTGGCAAGGCGGC
>DDPM01000068.1 GCA_002342165.1 Hylemonella sp. UBA2468 | reverse complement strand
GCCCACCCACACATTGGCGTCCACTTCCGGGTAGCCCAACTCAGTCATGGTGGGCACTTGAGGGTAGGCCGCGGCCCTTGTTTTACCGCCGTAAGCAATGGCTTTGATGCGTTTGCTGGCCAAATGGGGCCGCGCCGACACAATGCCCGACCACGTCATGGGCACTTCATTGCCGACTACCGCCATCACCGCTTGCGGAATGCCGCGGTAAGGAATGTGAACAATAAAAATGCCCGTTTTTTGTTTGAGCATTTCAGTAGCCAGTTGTGGCTGGCTGCCCGGCCCATAAGAGGCGTAAGAAAGTGAGCCCGGTTTGCGGCTTGCCAAGGCGATCAGCTCGGTCAAGTTATTGGCGGGCAGATCCGCATTGACCACCAGCATCTGGCTAAAGCTCACCAAATGGGTCACAGGGATGAAGTCCCGATCTAGGTCGTAGGGCAATTTGGTGTAGAGGTGCGGGTTGATGGTGAATGTGGCGTCGGTTGTAAAAAGCAGGGTGTGCTGATCGTTGGAGCGGGCCACCAGTTCAGTGCCGAGCAAGGTGTTGGCGCCAGGTCGGTTATCCACCGTCACCGCTTGTTGCCACTTGTCTTGAAGTTTTTGCGCCAGCGCGCGCGCCATCACATCCACGCCTCCCCCGGCCGGGTAAGGCACCACCAACTTCACCGCACGAGTGGGCCATTCTTGAGCCCATAAAAGGGTGGCACTCAAGCTACAGACCGCAAGCACAGCCGCCGCCGTCCGTAAACCTCTGAGCAGGATGCGATAGGGATGTTTTAAAGTGCAAGGGTGATTCAATTCAAGCCTCCTGTTTTGCCCGAAACGGCGTTGGTTCGCGTTCCCTCAGCAGCGCGCCATCGTTACCTCGGGGACCGTCTATCGTATCGTGCCGCGGGCCCTGAGGGCGCACCCGCCATCGTCCTACTCCATGGCATTGGCGCCCATTCGGCCTACTTTCGCTGGGCTTTTGACAGCCTGAGCACAACACTCCGTGTCGTGGCTTGGAATGCCCCCGGCTACTGGCTGAGCGACAACTTGTTGACCCGCGCCCCCGATGATATGGATTACGCGCAGGCCGTAGCAGATTTTCTGGATGCCCTGGGTCTGGAACGTGTGGCGCTGGCGGGCAACTCATTTGGGTCCGCTGTGGCGCAAGCCTTTGCCATTCATTTTCCGTATCGTGTCAGCCATTTGATGCTGACTGGCACGGGCGTGGGCCAAAAAAAATTGCCGCTGGACAGGCGTCATAGCTTTGAGGCCAGACTTCGGCGTGCTGAGCAGGGCAGCTACCAATATGGTGATGCGGGTGTTGACCACATGGTGGGGGCGGCCACGCCCCATGAAGTGCGAGCCATGCTGGTGGAAATGAGCCGAGGCATTCAAGCCGAAGGACTGGCTCGTGCGGTGGCGTTTCGCTTAAGCAAGTTTTTTAGTCCGGACCACGCTCACCACATGAACATGCCCGTGCTGATGCTGCAAGGCAGTGAAGACCGCATCAACCCGCGCGAGGAAAACGCCGACTTGCTTCTGCCCCAACTCAGCCAAGGCCGCCTGGACATTTTGGCCGGTGTAGGGCATTTGCCTGAGGTGGAGGTGCCCAGCCTTTATGCCCAAAAGGTCGCAGAATTTTTATCCACTTGATTTCAAAATGTTGTCCATGTTGAGTGGCAGTGTTCTGACCCGAATCCCCAACGCGTTGTAAACCGCATTGCCAATGGCTGCAGCTGTGGGGCCTTGTGTGGCCTCCCCAGCACCCACCGAAGGTTCGTTGGGCTGATTGATCAGGGCCACGTTCACCGCCGGCGCCTCTGAAAACTTCAAGATCGGGTAGTCCTCCCAACTGCTGGTCGTGAGGGCCTCGTTGGTGAACATCAGCTCTTCTTTGAGCGTCCAACTGCAGCTTTGCACCGCGCCCCCCTCCAGTTGGCTTTTGACGCCGTCGGGGTTGATGACCAGGCCCACATCGGCCGCCACCGAAATGTCGGTCACCCGAACGCTGGTGCCCGCCAAAATGCGCACCGCCACCGCGCACCATGCACCTGTGTTTTTATAGCGGGCATAGGCAAACCCTCGGCCCACGCCCTCTTCATCCTGCGAGCGGTCGTGCCACCAAGGGGCTTGCTCCACCGCCTTTTGAATCACGGCTCGGGCACGGGCATCACTCAGGTGTTTGAGCCTGAAGGCCACTGGGTCTTGTTGGGCTGACAGAGCCAACTCGTCCATAAAACTCTCGATGGCCCACACATTGGCATAGCCCCCCAACGCCCGGATGGCGGAGGTTCGGATAGGCATTTCCAGCAGTCGGTTGTAAACCACTTTGTAGTTGGGCAGGTCGTACAAGGGAATGGCGTTTCTGTCGCCCCCCCCGCCCGCGGACATGGGCGGATCCAAAGACACCGGCGTCTCAAAGGGGTGGGCAAGTTCTGCCGCCGCCACAAAAGACAAGCTTCCAGGCGCAGACCGCCCCGGGCGGGCGGTATACCCGTTGGACCAAATGGTGTGGGTCCAGTTGTCAATGCAGCCATCCTTGGTCAGGTCCGCTTCCAGCTTGACCAAGTGCGCCGAGCCTGAAGGTCCGCAACGCAATTCATCGGCACGGCTCCATAACAGCCGGATAAGCCGCCCCTGGGCCAGTCTGGCCAACAAGGCCGCGTCAAACGCCACATCATCCGCGGGGTTGTGCCCATAGCAACCAGCGCCCTCCACATGGTGAATCAGCACCTGCGGCGCGCCACCTTCCGGAAATTCGCGCTTCAAAAACACCTCAATGTCCGACTTCAAGTTGTAAATGCCTTGGCTGTGCGACCAGATTTCAAGCTTGTGGTCGGTCCATTGCGCCAGCGCACAGGATGGGCCAATGGAGGCGTGAGAAATGTACGGGCGCTGGTACCAGGCCTCCACATGGGTGGCGCTGGGCTTGCGTGGCTCTTGTGCCACCACCTCATCCACCACGCGCTTCTCGCTGGGTGTGGTGGTTAAAAAGGTGTGCAAATCCGAGGCATTGGGCAAGGTGGCGGGCAAATGCCATGTCACGAGATTTTGCAAATGCGCAATGGCCAAAACGGCTTGGTCCTCGCGCTGAGCCAGCACGCCGGTAAATGACCCGTCACGCAAAATTTCCACGTCCGGAAACTTTTTGTAAAAGCTCGCCTCATCGATGCTCACCATTCGGCCGGCCCGGTTGGGCGCGCGCAAGATGCGGCAGTGGTGCATGTCTGGAAGGTCCAAGTCCTGAATAAAACTTGGTCCCCCAAACAACTTTTTGGCCAAGTCGACTCGGGGGATCGCCGCGCCCACCAGGCGGTGTTGGGCTGGCGGCTTCACAAGGGCGTCTTGCAGCACAGGCTCGAGAGCCTGATCGTCCAAATGCAAATCCCAGTAGGTCATGGGTTGGCTGGTTTGGGCTGAACTTAAAACGCCCGCTTGAACCGTGACCGATTCGGGGGCCACCCCACGGGCGGCACAAAACCGCGCCACCGCCACAGCACGCAATGTGGCGCACGCCATGCGCACTGCCGAGCCGCAATGTTCAATGGAGAAGCTGCCCGAGGTGACCCCTTCGTCCGGACTGTCTTGGGTATTGATGGGCGCATGCACGATTTGATCGAGCGCCACGTCCAGTTCATCCGCCGCTATTTGTGCCAGCGCCGTCGAAATGCCCTGCCCAAAATCCACCTTGCCCACCCTCAAGGTCACCTTATGGGGCTGGTTGAAATGAAGCCATTGCCCAAGGTTTGGGTTTTTATCGAGGCTGTTTTTCACAAAGCCTCGCGCCAACATCACGGTGCTCATACAGTTTTGACCTTCTTAACAGCGGCCATCACGGCCTTGATGACGCGGGGCTGGCTTCCGCAGCGGCACAGGTGTGCATCCAAAGCCGCGCGCACATCGTCTTCTGACACAGCTCGGCCACTGTCCACCAGCGCCACCGCGCTCATCAAAATGCCACTGAGGCAAAAACCGCATTGGCCCGGCTGCTCTTCCAGCAACGCGGCTTGAACCGGGTGAGGTTGCTCCAAGGTGCCCACGCCTTCCGGCGTGGTGACGCGTTTGCCAGCCAGCGCCTCCAAAGGCAGGTTGCAGCTGGTGGTGGGCACGCCATCGATCAGTACTGTGCAGGAGCCACAGTGCCCCTCGCCACAGCCCATACGAACGCCTTTCAGGTTCAATTCATTTCGCAAGGCAAAAATTGCCATGCCATTGGCGGGGTAGGCGCTGGTGCGCTTGGCCCCATTGATCATCAGCTCCATGTCAGATCCTCGGCTTTAGAGTTTCGGAATGATATGCGCAGCACATCTGCAGGGAGGAACGACCGCCATAATGATCCCTCTGATCATTTTGAGACCAATTAAGGAGGCTGAGATGAGGCGTCAATTTTTATCTCTACTGGTGGCCGCGACTGCATGGGCACTGTGGTTGTGGGGTTCAGCCCACGCACAAACCTACCCCAACAAGCCCATCAAAGCCATCGTGCCGTTTGCGGCGGGCAGCGCCACCGACCAAATTGGGCGGGCTTTTGCGGCCAAGATGTCCGAAACCTTGGGCCAGCCCATCGTGGTGGAAAACCGTGCAGGGGTGAACGGCATGCTGGGCGCCGACGCCGTGGCCAAAGCGCCTGCCGATGGCTACACCCTGCTCATTGGCACCAACAGCACCAACGCCGCCCTTAAAAGTCTGATGAAAAAGCTGCCCTACGACCAAGACACGGCGTTTGCGCCTGTGGGCTACTTGGGCTCGGTGCCGCTGATCGTGGCCGTCAACAACGACGTGCCCGCGAAAACTCTGCGGGAATTTGTGGACTTGGCCAAGTCCAAACCCAATGAAGTGACCTTTGCCAGCGCCAGCACCTCGCAGCTGGTCTCATCTGAAATGTTGGCCACCATGGCGGGAATCCAAATGACTCATGTGCCGTATAAAAGCGGTCCTGCGGCCATGACCGATTTGCTGGGCGGTCAGGTCATGATGTTCAGCGCCGACTTTGCGGTGACGCTGCCGCAAGTCAAGGCCGGAAAAATCCGCGGACTGGCCGTCACGTCCACCAAACGCTCTGCCGCCATACCCGAGCTGCCCACCGTCAATGAGGCTTTGGGCCTGAAAGATTACGAGCTGATTGCCTACTTTGCGTTTTTTGCGCCCGCGGGCACGCCCCCTGAGGCCATTGCCAAACTGAATGCCGCCATCAACGCCGCAGCCAACACCAAAGACCTCCAAGACAAGTTTGCCGCCATTGGTTTTGCGGTGGAGCCCGGCACACCTGAGGCCTTGGGCCAGCGCACCCAGCGCGAGAGCGTGAAATGGGCCAAAGCCATTCGCGACGCCAAAATTGAGCCGCAGTAATTAGGGGCAGGCCCCATGCCCGCCCCAAAGCCTCTATCGGTTCCGCAGAAAGCCTTGCAAAAGCTGGGGCTGCAGCGCGACATTGATTTGGCGCTGCACTTGCCGCTGCGTTACGAGGACGAAACCCGAATCACCCGCTTGGCCGATGCGCGAGACGGCATGACGGTGCAGGTGGAGGGGGTGGTGACGCACCAAGAGGTCACTTTTAGGCCGCGCCGCCAACTGCTGGTGACGCTGGACGATGGCTCGGACACCTGCGTGCTGCGGTTTTTTAACTTTTACCCCTCGCAACAAAAAGCCTATGCCGTGGGCGCCAGGCTCAGGGCGCGTGGCGAGCTGCAGGGTGGGTTTATGGGTAAAACCATGATGCACCCCACCTGCAAAGCCGCTGCGGGCGAGCTGCCCAAAGCGCTCACCCCCGTGTACCCCACGGTGGCGGGCTTGCCGCAGCCCTATCTGCGCAAAGCGGTGCTAGCGGGCTTGGGGCGTGCCGATGTGTCCGAAACCCTGCCGCCCAATGCCTTGGCCCAATTGCAAAACACCTTGAAGCCGCAGCCACAAACATTGGTCAGCCTGCGGACGGCGTTACAGGTGCTGCACCACCCCGAGCCCGGCGCGGCATTGCACGAGCTGGAGGACCGCACCCACCCCGCTTGGCAGCGCCTCAAGGCCGAAGAGTTGTTGGCACAGCAGTTGTCGCAACACATGGCGCGGCGCGAGCGTGATGCCTTTAGGGCGCCGTCTATTGCTCCCTCGTCAAACTCATCAAACTCAAATAGGGACGCTTTGCACACCCAGCTGCTGGCTGCCTTGCCCTTTGAACTTACACCCGCGCAAGAGCGTGTGGGCCATGAAATTGCGGCCGATTTAGTGCGCCATGTGCCCATG
>DDPM01000126.1:1671-9744 GCA_002342165.1 Hylemonella sp. UBA2468 | reverse complement strand
TCCCAGTCTCCCATGGCAAAGGAGGTGGACACTACCCGAGTACCGGGTTTCATGCTCAGAATTGTCGGACGCAGCATTTGATTCAATTCGTCGAGCAAATACAGAGTGAGCACCGTGGCAGATGAAAAGTCTTCTTTGAAGATATCACCTTGAATGATTTTGACCAGGTGACTCACCCCAGCTTGGGTCACTTGCCGTTTCGCCAACTCAGCCAAGCGGGCGTTGTACTCAATGCCTACAGCCCTGGCCCCAAACTGTTTGGCCGCGGCAATGGCAATTTTGCCGTCGCCAGCGCCGAGGTCAAACACCAAATCCTGAGGACCTACTCTCGCCACCTCCAGCATGCGCAGCATCAGAGCATCTTGGGTGGGCAGCCACATCACGTCTTTACCGGGCTGCCCCAGCTTGGGCTGATAGGGTTCGTTGGCATACACCAGCATGGCCGAACCAACCAGCAACCAACCCAAGCAACACCGCAGGGCTATAGACGCCANNAGAGAACCCAACAAAATCCAGGCGCATCAAGCCGCTCGCACGTGAACAGTCATCTCACCCAAACCACTTCCTTTGGCCACCATCAGATCTCCGGGACGCACCGGACCCACACCTTGGGGCGTGCCTGTCATGAGCACATCGCCAGGCTCCAGAGTGTAAAAAGAGGACGCAAACTCAATCAGTTCTGCCACATCCATCACCATGTCAGATGTGTTGGAGTTTTGGCGCGTTTGACCATTGACGTCGATTTGAATGTCGATCTGGTCGGGGTTAAGCCCCTCATCGGCGGTGACCACCCAAGGCCCCAAGACCGTGTAACTGTCGATCGATTTTCTAAAGCTGCGGTCTTCAGGTCCCCTGATGGTCATGTCCAGACCCAAGCAATAACCTGCCACATAGCTGAGCGCCTCCTCCTTGCTGACGCTGTTGGCTGCTCGCCCCATCACCACACACAATTCAATTTCATGGTCGGTGCGTCGATCCAAAAACCGCTGCGCTACCCCCTGCGAGGCACCCACCACAGAAGAAGAAGCTTTGAGAAAGATGCCCGCCTTGCGAATGTCCGTGATGATGTGTCCAAAGGATTGGCCATTTTTACTCATCTCTTCTATGTGCAGCTTGTAGTTGATAGGTGCAGCCAAAACCTTGCCCGGACGCGCCACTGGGCTGTTGAACGTGACGTCGGCTAAAGGGAAGCGCGCCGCCCCGCTGAGTTGGGCTTGCGCCTCAGCCGACGTGCGCTGCTGCAACCAGTTCCACACGCTCATAAAGTCAGCGCCGACCAAATCGGTGACGTCCATCACTTGAGCTTGCGTAAGGTCGCCATCCCAAATACCCATACGACGGGAAAGGTGGCCAGAGTTGAAGTTCAAAATTTTCATAAAAGGAAAGTGGGGTTGAGAATTTATGTTTGGCATCCTAGCCTGAAGCCTGATGCAAAGTCATCAGGTGATTTACCGAGGCAGCACGTCGATAAGCACTTCAACAGAACCCTCTCTGCGCAAGTCCGCACCGCCCGACCAATTTCCATCGGCTTTGCGAACCAGGGCCTGTGTGCCGCTTTTCAATTCAAGCTCTAAAACTTCAGCGCCCTTCTTTTGGAGCCGTTCTCGAAAGGATGCGTCAAAGCGTCCTCGCTCCAGCAAGGTCGGACCGTTTAGGGTGCTGATATTGGGCGCATTCACAGCCTCTTGTGGCTCTAAGCCCTCATGCAATAAGCCCACCAATGTTTTGGCCGTGTAGTGAATGATGTGCGCGCCGCCCGAGCTACCCAAATTGATTACCACCTCGCCTCTGGGTTTGTTCAAAACTAATGTGGGCGACATGGAAGACCTGGGGCGCTTGCCTGGCTCTACCCGATTGGCAATGGGACGTCCTTGGGTATCTTGCGGCAAAAAACTAAAGTCAGTGAGCTGGTTGTTAAGAAAAAAACCACCTTTGAGCCCTTTGCCGCGATTGACCATGATCCGCGCACCAAAAATACTTTCTATGGTGGTGGTCATTGCCAGGGATGCGCCAAAACCGTCTGCAATGCTCATATGGCTGGTGCCTGTCTCGGGCTGTGGTGCCATGAGTCCCCATGTCACGCGAGTGCCTGTGGGTGTGCCTGCTGGAGCAGTGCGAATGCTTTGGTTGTGAATGAATGTGGCGCGGTCCTTCAGATAGCCCGAATCGATCAGGTTGAGCCAACTCCCCGCTGGCGGCGCCACAAACTCTGGATCAGCCACATAAAACGCCCGATCGGCAAAAGCCAGCCGTGCTGCTTCTGTATAGCCATGGATCCATTCCAGTGGGTTGTGCGGCAGCAACTTTAAATAAGGCGTATGGCTCAAAATGCCCAACATCTGAGCAACAGCAATACCGCCCGAACTCGGCGGCGGGAACCCACACACGGCCACCACTTGCGTGGGTGCCCGATGGTCCACACACAGGGGAGATCGCTCCAAGGCCTGATAGGTTTGAAGGTCACTGAGCTTCAAACGACCAGGGTTCATGGGGTGTTGTTGCACCGCACTCACCATGGCTTGAGCCCACTCACCTTCGTAAAAAGCTTGCGGACCCCGTTGGGCCAATTGCTCTAAAACTTCTTTGAGTTCTGGGTTTTGTATTAAATGTCCTACTGGCCAAGGATGGCCTTGGGCATCAAAGTAAAGTGCGCGCGCTGATGGATCTTGCTGAAGTACGGCGTATTCCTTCAAATAAGCGTGTAACCTTTCTGAGACCGGAAAGCCCGTAGACGCCAGATCTATAGCGTCTTTGAACAATGCTTTCCAAGGCAGTCGGCCATGGCGTTCATGCATCAGCCCTAACACTCGAACCACACCGGGTGTGCCAACCGCAAGACCGCCATGAACTGCTTGCGCGAACGACATCACCTCGCCTGAGTCCTTGATGAACAAACGTTCCGTGGCATCGGCTGGCGCTGTTTCTCGGCCGTCGTAGGCCTGAAGTCTGCGGCCATCATGGTGCAGCGCTAGTGCACCACCGCCAATCCCACTGGACTGCGGCTCCACCAATGTCAACACCATCTGCGCCGCAATAGCAGCATCCACAGCAGAGCCGCCTGCTCGCAAAATGGCAGCACCTGCTTGTGTGGCCAAAGGATGTGATGTGGCAATGGCTGCTGAGTGCTTGACTGTCGGGTGCTGAGCGCACACCTGAAAACACAGCCCCCAAAAAGCTAATGCCCAGAAGGTGCAGCGACTGCCCTTTGTTAGTATTCCTGTACTCAAAAGAAAACCTTTCATGACACCTCCAGACCGCTTTTACCTCGCCGGGGTGATGGGTATGCCCATCATGCATTCCCGCTCCCCCATGTTGCACAACTACTGGTTCAAACAACAAGGCATGGCCGGCAGCTACGTACCTTTAGCCATTCAGCCCACAGGCCTAGCCGCGGCCTTGCGTGCACTCCATCCCTTGGGCTTTTCTGGCTGCAACCTGACCATCCCCCACAAGCAAGAAGCCATGAAGATTGTGGACGAAGTCAACGATGCCGCCCGCCAAATAGGCGCTATCAGTTGTGTGACGGTACGGACCGACGGTTCCTTGCTGGGAAGCAACAACGATGCCTTTGGATTCATTCGCAACATTCAACAAGCCCAGCCCCAATGGCGCGCCGATACTGGGCCCATTGTGGTCATTGGCGCAGGCGGCGGATCGCGAGCGGTGTGCTACGGCTTGGTGCAAGAGGGCGCACGCGAGATCAGGCTGGTTAATCGCAGCGATGCCCGCGCCCAGCAACTTGCCGACGATTTTGGTGCACCATTGCAGTCCTACCCTTGGGTTCAACGGCACGACGTGTTAGCGGGTGCTGCCCTGGTGGTCAACACCACCAGCCAAGGCATGGTGGGGCAAACCCCCTTGGATATTCATCTCGATCCATTGCCTTCAAGCGCCTTGGTCACCGACATTGTGTACAGCCCTCTCGAAACCCCGCTGTTGGCAGCTGCCCGTTTGCGAGGCAACGTCACCGTGGATGGCTTGGGCATGTTGCTGCACCAAGGGCCACCCGCATGGAAGTCTTGGTTTGGCTTGGAGCCCAAGGTCACGCCCGAACTCAGAGCCCTGGTAGAGAAAAGTCTTTAATACTGCTTTAAGTCAGCTTGGCTCGGAAGTGGTCCCAGGTGCGCTTGAACAACTGCTCGTTCCAAAGCTTTTCCCTACACATACTGATTTCATGCTCTGAAAAAACATAAGGCTTGCCAATTTGCATGGCCATGTACTGTCGGTAGGCGTTTTCTTCCATGTAGTTGGCCAGCACAAACGCCTCGACGATGCTTTTACCTACGGTCACTGCTCCATGAGACTTCATGAGTGCAGCAGACTTCTCGCCCAATGTGGCAGCCAAACGGTCTGCCATGACCTTGTTGTTGATGGAGTTGGGCGAATCCAGCACTGGCATGGGGTACACCAAAGAGCCTTGGGCAAACACGGGCAAGTACTCTTGCCCGGTCATGGTTAAAAAAGTGGACCATTTGGGGTGCGCATGCACCACCGCCTGGACATCAGGGCGCGCCCTGTACATGCCCGCATGCAGGTGAAATTCCAACGGCGGTTTGCCTGAACCTTCCAACACTTGGCCTTCCATATCGATGTGGCAGATGTCCGCAACGGTCAACGCACTGCGCTGGCAACTGCCAATATTGATAAACATGCCCTGTTCGGTTCGAATGCTGCAATGCCCGTTGTAGTCCATGATGTCGGCCTTCTCGAGCATGCGAATGCAGTCCACGAGTTGTTGCTTGATTGCGATGGTGTCGCTCATATGCCTTCCTACTGATGTTCTCTAATAAAAAAAGTGCTTTACCAGCCCAGTTTGGTGCGGGCTTGAGAACGCCACAAATCCCAAGCTCTCATGCCTGCATTTTGATTGACGGCATCAGCCAATCGGCCTTCCTCTGTATCTAGCGCAGCCAAGTCTTCGCCTTCACTTAAGGCCACAGCCCAATGCTGGATGCGAGCATTGACCTCGGTATAGACCGCGCGAAACACGGCGGTTTGTAAAGAGGCGCCACAAGCCACGCTGCCATGGGCGCGCATCATGCACACATGCTTGCGCCCCAACACCTGGGCCAGAGCCACACCTTTCTCGCCATTGCCCACCAACATGTCGGTCGCGCCAAATTGTTCACGGATATCAAATACCGGCACGCCCTCAGCCAAAAAAGCAGCGTTGTGAAACATGGCTTGCATCGGTTTTTTGGCGAGTCCAAAGGGCACCACCGACGGCGAATGGCTGTGGATGACCGACATCACATCAGGACGTGCTTTGTAAATTTCGCCATGAATAAATCGCTCTAAAAAACTGCCACGTCCGTTGGCATTGCAAGGGCGGCTGTCCAGGTCGTATTCAATGATGTCCTCCGGCGTGACCAACGCCGGAGCTACAGAGCGGGCCATGAAATATCGGTTAGGCACAGTGGGGTGGCGCATAGAGACATGGCCAAAACCATCCACCACACCTTGAGCCACCAAAATATGACTGGCAGCTGCCAAATCGGCAATATGCGTGGGCTCAATGGGGCCGCCACTTTGGGGTATTGGGTCGGTCATGAAAGCTTGCTTTGAAGAGAGTAGGCCGATAAGACCAGATTAAAACCAAGATGAGATGTTAGTTCAACCCGTAACCGACCTATGCCTTAGAGTGATAGGTAAATCATTCAAGGAGTTGCCCATGCGCCCTACATGCCCAAAACTTCGAGCTTGCGTGGCCTTAATCCAAGCGGTGTGGTCAAGCTGTTTCAAAGCCTTGAGAATTGTGCTGTGGGTCTTGTGTGCAGTATTCATGCCCTATGCCTTGGCACAAAATCAAAACAACAGCCCAAGCATAGAAGACTCAGTAGCCATGATCAAACAAGTCCAGCAAGCGTTGGTGCTTGTGACCACCCGCAGCATTGAGGGTGCCCCCTCAGAGCGCACTTTAGGCAGGAGCCGACAGGGTACGGGCGTGGTCATAGGGCCTGACAACTTGATCCTGACCATTGGTTACCTGGTCCTGGAGGCCGAACACATTGAAGTGCGCACGCTCGATCAGCGCCAACTTCCCGCCAGACTGGTGGGATACGATCAAGCCACTGGTTTTGCATTGATACGGCCCCTGATTCCGATTCAACCGCTGCCTTCCGTTCTTCTGGGCAGCACTCAAACCTTGACTCGTGGGGAAACCATGTGGGTCGCAGCAGGCAGAGACCATAGATCCATCGCCGCTGCCGAACTGATCGATGTGCGCTCCTTTACCGGGTATTGGGAATACCACCTCGACCAGGCGCTCTACACCAGCCCACCTTTTGCCATGCACTCAGGTGCGGGACTGTTCAATCGGCAAGGCGAGCTGTTGGGTATTGGCAGCTTGGTCATGAACGATGTGATGCCGCCCCAACACCCTGAAAGCCTGCCAGGGAACATGTTTGTTCCTGCCGAATTGCTGACTCCCATTTTGAACGAACTCTTGACGACGGGCACTTCACAAACCAGCAGAAGACCTTGGTTGGGCCTGAATGCTCAAGATCGCAACGGGCGTATTGTGGTCACCCGTGTCAGTCCCAACAGTCCTGCCTTTCATGGCGGCTTGAGGCCCGGTCATTTGCTGATGGCCCTCAATGGTCAAGCCATTGAGTCATTGTCTGGTTTCTACAAACAGGTTTGGGCGCTGCCTTTGAGCGCAAAGCAGCTCCAGCTGACAGTATTGGAAAACTCCAACCCCAAAGTTTTGAACATCGCCGTACAAGACCGCAATGCGTCCATAGCCAAACCGGCTGGAATTTAAGGAATCCCTATGTATGGGCTAAGACTTGCCCATCAATTGGTTGAGCTTGTCGGCCGAAAATTGCTCCAGCAGGGCTGCATCAGTAGGCATCAGGTCAGTTAAGGGTTGGCCTTTGGAAATTTTGTCCAAGGCCGTCCACAGCATGGAAATTTGGTGCTCTTGAAGGCTGGCGTGGTCGATCAAGCCCCGCATGGCTTGAGACAAAGGGTCGTCGTTTTGAGTCACCCCATAAGCAGAAAAGCCCATGCGTGATGCGGCTTCTTCGCGGCGTGCATCTGATTCGGCCTCAATGATGCGAGCCGGGTTGCCCACCGCCGTGGCACCCGCTGGTACTGGCTTGGTTACCACTGCGTTGGAACCCACCTTGGCCCCGTCGCCCACCTCAAAGCCCCCCAAGACTTTGGCGCCGGCACCCACAATGACATTGCGACCCAAGGTGGGGTGGCGTTTGGCACCTTTGTACAAAGAAGTCCCGCCTAAAGTGACGCCGTGGTAGATGGTGCACCCATCACCCACCACCGCGGTTTCGCCAATCACCACGCCCATACCGTGGTCAATAAACACTTGGTAACCGATCTGTGCACCGGGGTGAATTTCAATACCCGTGAGCATGCGCGAGAGGTGAGAAATAAAACGCCCCAGCCACTTAAAGCCGTTCCCCCAACAGGCATGCGCCCAACGGTGCAGCACCAAGGCGTGAAGCCCGGGGTAGCAGGTCAGTACCTCCCAGGCGGTTCGAGCGGCAGGGTCGCGCTCCAGAATGCAGCGCACGTCAGATTTCAAACGAGAGAACATAAGCTCAGTTTAGCCCTGAATCAGAAGATGCTTGACCTTCATCAGCTTTCGTCGCCACTTGCAGCATGGCTTTGGCCACCCCTCGCAAAATGTGGACTTCTTCTTGGGTGAGCTGGGCCCGATTAAAAAGTTGGTTCAGTCTCGGCATGAGTTTTTTGGGTGCCTGAGGGTCTAAAAATTCAACGGCTTGCAATGCTTGTTCTAAGTGGTTCAGCATGCCCGAAACTTGAGCGGCATCTGCCAATGCTTTGGAGTGCGACTCATACACCATGCCATCAGGCTTGTCGTTGCCCCAAGCGCCATACCGCGCTGCAAGAGCCAGCCTCCAGTCGTAGGCAATAACCTGCAAGGCTGAAGCCAAATTGAGAGAACCAAACTGCGGATTGGTGGGAATGCTCAGCGACACATGGCAGCGGTACACGTCTTCGTTTTTCATACCAAAGCGCTCGGAGCCGAATAAAAAGGCAACGCCTCTTTCAGAAGGCTGACTCGGTTCGGGTAGGCTAGCGGGGCCT
>DDPM01000126.1:0-1647 GCA_002342165.1 Hylemonella sp. UBA2468 | reverse complement strand
CGGTGGCGCACAAATGCGTCATGCCTTCTAGAGCTTCGTCTATGGTGGACACAATGCGCGCTTTGTCCAACACATCCAAGGCGCCGCTGGCGCGCTGAATGGTTTCTTCACGCCGCAGCACATTGGCCCAGCGGGGGGCCACCAGCACCAAATCGTCAAAACCCATCACCTTCATAGCGCGGGCGGCTGCCCCCACATTGCCAGCGTGGCTGGTTTCAATCAGTACAAAACGGGTCGCGGGCAAGGGCATAGAGGTAGGGAGCATAGAATCTTGTCATTGTCGCTGTGCGCATCGCTCGCCAGTTTTGTTGGTTCATTCATCACAATTTATGTCGTCACCCAATCTGCACCCCATGCTCAATGTGGCTGTCAAAGCCGCTCGCGCCGCTGGCGCGATCATCAACCGGGCTGCGCTCGACCTTGAAGCCGTGCGTATTTCGCAAAAAGAGGTGAACGACTTTGTAACCGAGGTGGACCACGCAAGTGAAGCCATCATCATTGAAACCCTGCTCACGGCCTACCCTGGGCACGGTATTCTGGCCGAGGAGTCGGGCACCGAAAAGGGCGCCAAAAACTCGGAGTATTTGTGGATCATTGACCCTCTGGACGGCACCACCAACTTCATTCATGGTTTTCCGGTGTATTGCATCAGCATTGGCCTGTGCGTGAAAGGTAAGATGGAGCAAGCCGTGGTGTATGACCCCACCCGCAACGACTTGTTCACAGCCACCAAGGGCCGCGGCACCTACCTGAACGATCGTCGCTTAAGGGTCAGCAAACGGCTGTACCTCAACCAGTGCTTGCTCTCCACGGGCTTTCCTTTTAGAAAAGGTGACAACTTCCCCGCCTATTTATCCATGATGAACGACATCATGCCCCGCACTGCGGGTCTGCGCCGCCCGGGTGCAGCGGCTCTTGATCTGGCCTATGTGGCAGCCGGCTACACCGATGGTTTTTTTGAGTCAGGCCTCAGCCCATGGGATGTGGCTGCGGGTTCATTGTTGGTATCGGAAGCAGGCGGTTTGGTAGGCAACTTCACTGGCGAGTCTGACTTTTTAGAGCAAGGCGAATGCATGGCGGCCAGCCCCAAGATTTACGCACAACTGGTGCCCTTGTTGGCCAAGTACAGCAAGTTTGCGTCGGTGGCTGACAAGGAGGCCGCTGCCCAGGCGATACAAAACATCAGGCAGACGTAGTAATCCCTGCGGCCAACGGTTATTGCCAAATCAATCAGGCTTATAACCACTTAAAGGCAGCGACAGCGACCATAGTGGGAAGCAATGCGCCCATCAAGAGTCCAAACGCGCCAATTGAGGCCTCTGCAAACCCATGCCGCAAAAGCGCAACCCCAGCGGGGTTGGGCGCGTTGGCAATCACCGTCAACCCCCCCCCGGCCACCGCACCAGCCACCAAACTGTATTGAGCTGTCTCAGGCAAATTGGGAATCAGGGAACCCAAGTATGTCAGCGCCGCATTGTCCGTGATGGCGGTAAGGCCCACGGCCCCCCAAAACAAGGTGTTTGCCGACATACCCCCCACCAAAGGCTCCAGCCACCACTGTTGCATACCACCCAGCACCACCAAACCCGCCAGAAAAAATGCCACCAAAAGCGCTTCTCTGAAGATCAAAGGGCTTTGGTAACGCCC
>DDPM01000195.1 GCA_002342165.1 Hylemonella sp. UBA2468 | reverse complement strand
GCTACTGTGGCCGATCGCACATAGGCGCGAATCGCAGAGCCTGCCAACGGCACATCGGGCTCAAAGCAGCGGTGCTCTGTAAGCACCTGCCCTGCTACAGAAAAACCAAACCACACAGTGCCCACGGGCTTGGCGGCGGTGCCGCCGGTGGGGCCAGCCACGCCGGTTACGGCCACGGCCACTTGGGCGTCGCTGTGTTCAATGGCCCCTTGGACCATGGCGCGGGCCACTGGTTCGCTCACGGCGCCGTGGGTTTGAATCAAAGCCGCGTCCACACCCAGCAGCTCGGTTTTGGCGGCGTTGGAATACGTCACCAAGCCGCGGTCAAACCACGCGCTCGAACCAGCCAAGTCGGTGCAGGCTGCGGCAATCATGCCGCCAGTGCAGCTTTCGGCCGTGGCCAAAAACCATTGGCGGCGAAGAAGTTGCGAGGCGAGTTGCGCAACGAGAAGGTCGTTTGAAGGCGTCGGGCTGCTCATTTCATTAGCCTAACAAGCTGCGGCCTAAAGCAATCACCAGGACGGTGCAAAATGCGGCGACCACATCGTCCAGCATGATGCCCATGCTGGCCTTCCACCAAGTCAGCTTGGAGCTGGTGTCGGATGCTTCATGAAACAACCGGTCTGCCCAACCGACGGGGCCGGGCTTGGCAATGTCAAACAGCCTAAACAGACCAAACGCCAGGAGCTGCTCGTCCCAATCGGTTGGGGTGACCAGCCAGAGCACCATCCAAAACGCCACCACCTCGTCCCACACAATGCAGCTCGGGTCTCTGGTGCCCAGGTTGCGCGCGGTCACGGCGCAGGCCCATACGCCGCCTGCCAAGGCCATGACAATCAGCAGGCCCCAGCGTGCATCGTTCATCCACGGCGAAAGCAACGCAAAACTCACCCAAGCCCACAGCGTGCCCACGGTGCCCGGCGCCCAGGGGCTCAGGCCACAGCCCCAAGCCAGCGCCACACCATGGGCCGTGCGCGACCACATAAACCTGCCGTTGGGGCGAACCGGTGCAGGCTTGGACGGCGCGGAGTGGTCAGGAAGTTGGGAGGGCTGCATAGGTTGAATATTTATGCGAGCTGATTCGAAAAATGATCAAAGGACCTGAACTTGTCGGTCCCACCCAGCTCGTGACCTTGTGCGTCCAGCAGCCTCACGCCCGGGATGGCTTCTACCGTACCAATGCGGGTCACCGGGGTGAGGCTGCCATGGGCTGCGGCTTGCACGGCGGCTCGTGCGCTGGGTGGGGCGGTAAAGAGCAGTTCGTAGTCGTCCCCGCCGCTGAGCACGCAGCTCAGCACCAGGTCTTGGGGCAAGGCGTGAGCCGCCGCCATCAAACCCAGGGCGGCTTCGAGAAGAATGCTGGCGCCAAGAGGTTCTGGAGTTTTAAGCTGTGTGCTGCTGGCATGGAGCAAATGGTGCAAGTCGCCCACCAAACCGTCGCTCAGATCTATGGCGGCATGGGCAATGCCCCTCAAGGCCAGACCCAAAGCCACTCTTGGGGTGGGCTGTTCCAGCCGCATTTGTGCGGCGGCAAAAAATGGCGAGTGTTGACTGGGTGGACCAAGGTGCGGTTGAACAAGGCTTGCGGGCCGCTCCAATTGCCCCTGTAAAACCATGAGTGCCCAGCGGGCATCTCCCAGGTGGCCGCTGACGTAAATGTCGTCGCCCACCTGCGCACCTGAGCGAAGCAGGGGCTGGGCCTTTCCGTTCACCACTTCCACTTCGCCCAGTACGGTGATGCACAAGTTCAAGGGCCCGCGGGTGGTGTCCCCGCCTATCAGGGTGCAATGGTGGGCATCCGCCAAATTAAATAAACCAGTTGAAAAATCAGACAGCCAGTGCTCGCTAACCTCGGGCAAAGACAGGGCCAGCGTAAAGGCCAAGGGGCGCGCGCCGCAGGCAGCCAAGTCACTCAGGTTCACGGCCAAGGCTTTGTGGCCCAGTCGTTGCGGATTGGCGTTGGGGAAAAAATGGGTGCCCTCTACCAGCATGTCGCTGGACCNNGGGGCAGCACAGCACAATCGTCGCCAATGCCCACTCCAGATGGTGAGTTGGCTGTATGGGCTGAATGCGTTTTGGGTGCTGGGCGCTTGAAAAAACGCTCAATCAGGTCAAATTCGCCCATACGAGGCAGGCTCAATGAAGGGTCCGGCCTTCAGAGCCGCCGCTCAAGGCGTCCAGCACAAACATGGGAATGTCCACATCAAAGCGCTCGCCGTCTTCGGCCACAAAAAAGTAACTGCCGTGCATGGTGCCCGTGGGTGTGCGCAGGTGCGAGCCGCTGGTGTATTCAAAGGTGGCGCCGGGCTGTAAAAAAGGTTGCTGTCCCACCACGCCCAGTCCTCTGACGCGCTCGGTGTGGCCGTTGGCATCGTTCACATTCCATTGGCGCGAAATCAATTGCGCGCCAATGTCACCAGTATTGGTTAAGGTGACGGTGTAGGCAAAGGCGTAGCGACCCTGTTCAGGCAGCGACTGA
The DNA here is from genome assembly GCA_002342165.1 of Hylemonella sp. UBA2468. Lineage (GTDB taxonomy): Bacteria > Pseudomonadota > Gammaproteobacteria > Burkholderiales > Burkholderiaceae_C > Hylemonella. The sequence continues at coordinate 1,879 of DDPM01000195.1, read as the reverse complement.
TCGGGCAAGTGCCTAGGTACAACTTCAATCAAAATCTGATATTTGGGCATCACACATTCCTATGTCGCCATCCTAACTGCGAAAATACGCAAAAATGCCTTTGCTACAAAGCTGCCCACCAACCTACCCCCAGCCCGTGATTTCACCTACCGTCCCCTCAAACACGTCGCCCTTCGTCGTTGCGCCTTCCATCCTCTCGGCCGACTTTGCCCGTTTGGGTGACGAAGTGCGCCAAGTGGTGCAGGCCGGTGCCGACTGGATTCACTTTGACGTGATGGACAACCATTACGTGCCCAATTTAACGTTTGGCCCCATGGTGTGCCAAGCCTTGCGTCCCCACGCCCAGCGCCCCGACGGCACGGCTGTACCCATCGATGTGCACCTGATGGTGCAGCCGGTGGACGCCTTGGCCAACGCCTTTGCCCAAGCGGGGGCTAATCTCATCAGCTTTCACCCCGATGCCTCTGGCCATGTGCACCGCAGCATTCAGGCCATCAAGAGCGCGGGCTGCCAAGTGGGCTTGGTGTTCAACCCCGCCGAGCCTTTGGATGTTCTGGACTGGGTGGTGGACGACATTGACCTGATTTTGATCATGAGCGTCAACCCTGGCTTTGGTGGCCAAAGCTTCATTGAAGGGGCGCTGCGCAAAATTGAAGCCGCCCGAAAGCGCATTCAAGCCAGCGGTAAACACATTCGCTTGCAGGTGGATGGAGGCATCAAGACCGACAACATCCGCCAGGTGGCCGATGCGGGAGCAGATACCTTTGTGGCGGGCAGTGCCATTTTTGGTCAACCCAATTACGCGGCTGTCATCCAAGCCATGCGCGCCGCATTGGCTGCATAAGAGCTTGCCTTGAAGTCTTCACCCGATCTGCTCAAGGTTTCTCAGCGCAAGCCATTGGCCGAAGCCGTGGCGCAACGGGTCCGGTGGACCATGTATTTGATTTTGGGGTTGGTGGCCGCGCTGGGGGCTTGGCAGACCTATAAGTTTGAATCGGCGGTGCGCATTCGGCTCAAAAATGAAGAACTTCAAGAGCTTTTGCACCAGCACCATCTGGCGGTGGAGCGCATGGGCCGCCACCTGCTGGCCCAAGGCCAACCCTCAGCAGCCTCTTCAGGCCTTCAACCCCAGCCGCGCGCCAGCTTGGCCAACGAACTGAAAGACGACGACCGCCGTCAGCTGCGCCTGAACATGCTGCTGCTGGACCCCGATTTGCAGTTGTTTGAATTTAGCCCTGGGCTTGAAGCGGTGTATTTGAGTTGGCAACGCCGGCGCCAAAAAGTGTGGTCGTTGTTGATTCCAAATGCCGACGAAAAATCGGATGCCAGCGCTCGCAGCAAAGCCAGCACTGAGGGCGCGTCCCTGCCAACCAAGCGGGTGCTATCCACACAAAACGTGCCCAACGCCCCAGAGGCCTTAGCCGAGCTCGATGTGTTGCTGGCCGATGTGGGCAAAGTGGCAGAGCAGGTCCGCTACAGCACCCAACAAAGAGCTCACCACCTCAGGCACATCATCTACATCATTGGTTTTATGGTGGGTTTGGTGGTGATGGCCCTGGTGGTGCTGGTGGCGGAGCCTTTGGTTCGCATGATCAAGAACCAGCACCGCAAACAGCAAGAGCTTTACATTGACTTTATGCAATTGGCGTTGGTGGCCCAGCGAACCCAAAACTGGGTGCTGGTAACCGATCCCAAACGCAACATCGTTTGGTGCAACGAAGCTTTTTTAAAAAGCCATGGCCAGAGCCATGAATCCATTTTGGGCAAACCGCCGGGCTACTTGAACACCAACCGCCACAACTCTGAAGATGACCGACTTCGCAGGCTTGCCGAACTCGACCGTGGGTTAAGTGTGCGTGCTGAGCTGATGCACCGCTTG
>DDPM01000184.1:11971-12185 GCA_002342165.1 Hylemonella sp. UBA2468 | reverse complement strand
GTTCAGGGCTGAATTTGTTGCCATGGCCTAAAGTGGACTTTGCCAAGTTTGGAGAGGTGGAGCGTCAAGACCTGTCCAGAATCAAAAAAATCAGCGGCGCCAATTTGCACCGCAACTGGGTGATGATTCCGCACGTCACCAACCACGACATTGCCGACATCACCGAACTGGAAGCCCTGCGTGTTCAGCTCAATAAAGAAAACGAAAAGAGCGG
>DDPM01000184.1:10277-11965 GCA_002342165.1 Hylemonella sp. UBA2468 | reverse complement strand
ATCAAGGTCACCATGCTGGCTTTTGTGATCAAAGCGTGCGTGGCAGCGCTCAAAAAATATCCGGACTTCAACACCTCGTTAGATGGCGACCAGTTGGTCTACAAAAAGTACTTCCACATTGGCTTTGCCGCCGATACGCCCAACGGTTTGGTGGTGCCTGTGCTCAAAAATGCCGACCAAAAAGGTATTTTGCAAATTTCCCAAGACTTGGCCGAGCTGTCTAAAAAGGCGCGCGATGGTAAGTTGTCTCCAGCCGAAATGACTGGCGGCACCTTTTCTATCTCGTCTTTGGGCGGCATTGGGGGGCGGTTTTTCCACCCGATCATCAATGCGCCTGAAGTGGCTATTTTGGGCTTGAGCAAGTCCTTCATGGAGCCTGTCTGGAACGGCAAAGAGTTTGCGCCGCGTCTGTCTTTGCCGTTGTCCTTAAGCTATGACCACCGTGTTATTGATGGTGCTGCAGCAGCTCGCTTCAATGCGTATCTGGGGCAGGTGCTGGGCGATTTCCGCCGCGTGATGCTGTAAAGGACGCCCCATGTCAGTTATTGAAATTAAGGTTCCGGATATTGGCGACTTTGCCGAAGTGTCGGTCATCGAGTTGNNATCACCGTGGAGTCTGACAAGGCCTCCATGGAGATTCCGGCGAGCCAAGGCGGTGTGGTCAAAGAGCTCAAGGTCAAGTTGGGTGACAAGGTCAAAGAAGGCTCTGTGGTGTTGATGTTGGAGGCCGCAGGTGCGGCTGCACCTGGCACCAAACCAGCACAAATGGCTGCAGTATCTGCTGCCCCTTCGGCAGCGGCCCCCTCTACTGCCCCATCTGGATCAGCTGTTTCTGCTCTTGCCGCTGCCAGCTTTGGCGGCTCTTCCGATCTGGACTGCGACCTGGTGGTGTTGGGTGGCGGCCCCGGCGGTTATTCGGCAGCGTTTCGCGCAGCCGACTTGGGACTCAAGGTCATTGTGGTGGAGCGCTACGCCACCCTGGGCGGCGTGTGCCTGAACGTTGGCTGTATTCCCTCCAAGGCGCTGCTCCACGTGGCGGCTGTGATGGACGAGGTCAGTCATATGGCCGACCTGGGCGTGGATTTCGGCAAGCCGGTGGTCAACATCGACAAGCTGCGCGGCCATAAAGAAAAAGTCATCGGCAAGCTGACCGGCGGTCTGGCCGCCATGGCCAAGATGCGCAAGGTCACTACCGTGCGAGGTTACGGCCATTTCGTGGGTGCCAACCATCTTGAGGTGGAGGAGACTAGCGGATCAGGCCAGGACAAGACCGGCACCAAGAAAATCATCGCCTTCAAAAACGCCATCATCGCAGCCGGTTCGCAGGCCGTGCGCTTGCCCTTCATGCCCAACGACCCGCGCGTGGTCGACTCCACCGGCGCCTTGGAGCTCAAAGAGGTTCCCAAGCGCATGCTGATTTTGGGCGGCGGCATCATCGGGCTCGAAATGGGCACCGTCTACAGCACGCTGGGTGCCCGTTTGGATGTGGTCGAAATGATGGATGGCCTGATGCAAGGTGCGGACCGCGACTTGGTCAAGATCTGGCAGAAGATGAACGCGCCGCGTTTTGACAATATCATGCTCGAGACCAAGACCGTGTCTGCGCGTGCTTTGCCTGAAGGCATCGAAGTGACGTTTGCGCCAGCGCAAGAGGGCGGCACCGCCCCCGCACCGCAGGTGTACGACCT
>DDPM01000184.1:6967-10233 GCA_002342165.1 Hylemonella sp. UBA2468 | reverse complement strand
TTCATCAACGTCGATATTCAGATGCGTACCAACGTGCCCCACATCTTCGCCATCGGCGACATTGTGGGCCAGCCCATGTTGGCGCACAAGGCGGTGCACGAGGCGCACGTGGCGGCTGAGGTGATTGCCGGTGAACTGCAGGGCAACAAGGAACTCGCAGCGGCGGCGTTTAACGCCCGCGTCATCCCGAGCGTGGCCTACACCGATCCCGAGGTGGCATGGGTTGGTCTGACTGAAGACCAGGCCAAGGCGCAAGGCATCAAGGTCAAAAAGGGCCTGTTCCCTTGGACTGCATCCGGCCGCGCGATTGCCAACGGTCGCGATGAGGGCGTTACCAAACTCTTGTTTGATGACTCCCCCGAAGCACACGGCCACGGCAAGATCTTGGGCGGCGGCATGGTCGGCACCCATGCGGGCGACATGATCGGCGAGATCGCCCTTGCTATCGAGATGGGAGCAGATGCAGTGGATATCGGTAAGACGATTCATCCGCATCCGACGCTGGGGGAGAGCATCGGCATGGCGGCGGAGGTGGCGCACGGCAGCTGCACGGACTTGCCGCCAGCTAAGAAATAGGTTTTTGTCGTCAGTTTCCTTTCTAAACCCGACTGGGTAACCGGTCGGGTTTTTTGTTGTCTCGACGTTAAGAACCCGTGCCATACTTTTTAGCAATAAGCTGCACTGCTGAGGCGAGCACACCATCTCCATTTTTTACGTAAAGCCTTAGGAAGCTGCCATTAAAGGAGCGTTACCATAAGTCCCGCTCTCTGAACTCACCGCGCTACTCCAGGCCATAGTCGTTAACGCCTAGCCAAATAACGAATGCAATCCTCTATTTACTGATAATCCACACACGTATGTCTGATGCCATGCTCATTGCCCGCAATGCCCATACGGAAAGCGTTTTGCTCGCTCGCTTGGCCAACCGTCATGGATTGATTACCGGCGCCACAGGAACTGGCAAAACCGTAACGCTACAAAAGCTCGCTGAAAGTTTTTCCAGCATAGGCGTGCCCGTGTTTATGGCCGACGTCAAAGGCGACCTAACGGGCATCAGCCAAACCGGCCACATAGGTGAGAAGCTTGCCAAGGCGCTGGAAACTCGAGGGATAGATTTGCCGGTTCCAGTGGCGTGCCCCACCACCTTATGGGATGTCTTTGGCGAGCAAGGCCACCCTGTGCGCGCCACCATCAGTGATATGGGGCCTTTGTTGTTGACCCGCATGCTCAACCTGAACGACACCCAATCCGGGGTCCTGAATCTGGTGTTCAAAATTGCGGATGACAACGGTTTGCTGCTGTTGGACATGAAAGATCTGCGAAGCATGCTGGCCTATGTGGGTGAACATGCCAAGGAATTCACCACCGAATACGGCAATATCAGCGCCGCCAGTATTGGTGCTATTCAGCGCGCTTTGCTACAAATTGAGCAGCAAGGCGGTGACAAGTTTTGCGGTGAGCCGATGCTCAATATTCAAGACTTCATGCAAACCGCTGACAACAAAGGCGTCATCAATATTTTGGCTGCAGACAAATTGCTGTCGTCCCCTCGTCTGTACGCCACCTTTTTGTTGTGGATGCTCTCTGAGTTGTTTGAACAACTGCCCGAAATTGGCGACCCCGACAAACCCAAATTGGTTTTTTTCTTCGATGAAGCCCACCTTTTGTTCAACGAAGCGCCCAAAGCCTTAATCGATCGGATTGAACTGGTGGTGCGTTTGGTGCGTTCCAAAGGGGTTGGCGTTTATTTTGTGACCCAAAACCCACTGGACATACCTGACGCAGTGTTGGGGCAGTTGGGTAATCGGGTACAGCATGCACTGCGTGCCTTCACCCCGCGAGACCAAAAAGCCGTGAAAGCTACTGCTCAGACCATGCGCCCTAAAGCGGGCCTCAATATTGAAGCAGCCATCACAGAACTGGCCGTGGGCGAAGCCTTGATCAGTTTTCTGGATGAAAAGGGGCGGCCAACGGAAACCGAGCGCGTTTTTGTGGTGCCGCCGGGAAGTCAAATTGGCCCTATTACTTCAGAGCAACGCCGCGCTTTGCTTGACAACTCCTTGGTCGCTGGCGTTTACGAACAAATGCTTGACCGTGAATCCGCCTATGAAATGCTTAAAGCTAAAGCGGCTAATTTAGATGCGCCCACAAAAGGGGAGTCAGTGGGTGGCTTTATGGGTGGCATGTCCGACTTGCTTTTTGGGTCTCAAGGGCCGCGGGGCGCCCGTAGAGACGGAATTGCTCAGCTGGTAGTGAAAAGTGCGGTACGTACGGTAGGTTCTTCCATAGGCCGAGAAATCGTGCGCGGTGTTTTGGGGTCGATCATGGGTGGTGGTAGAAGGCGCTGAATGACGATTTAAGGATTCGCCTTTCTGAAGGCCGCTATAGATTGGGCCAAGTCCACATATTCCTCGCAAGTTTTGTTGCCGCAGATCCGCTCTAATTCTGCAAGGTGTTTTTCGGCCAGTTCGGGCTTGCGGTCCATCACATAGGCTTCGCCAATATATTCGTGGGCACCTTTGTGTGAGGGGTTGAGTTTGAGAGCAATTTTGTAGTGCTCGAAGGCCTTGGGTAAATTGGGTTTTTCTTGTTTGCGGTACGTGTAGGCCAAAAGATTGTGGGCATCTGCATTGTCAGGTTCATCGCGGACCAAGGATCTCAGATCAAGCTGTGCACGGCTCCATCCTTTGCGCTCAATAAACTGTCTGGCACTGGCCAAGCGCTCGCTGGCAGTTGGGGTGCTTACAGTTGGCGTGTCAGCCGCATAACTCATTGAGGCAACTGCCCAAAGAACCAAAACAACTACATGTTTCATAAGATTTTCCTAAAGGTCTTCAAACTTTATGTACACAGACTAATCGATTGGTAATACGCTTGACACGGTAGGGCTAATTCAATGCGTCATAAATGCAGCATAGATTTCTTTAGTTCATATTTTTCTTTTTAGGAGTCCCGCATGGCAAAAGACTTTTCTTTAATGGAAGACAGCAACCGTTCTTCCAACCCCAGTATTCATGAAGTGTCTGACCCTAGCCGACGAACAATTTTGCGTGGTGGCTTAGGTGCTTTAGCTGGCGGTTTATTGGCGCCTTTAAGCGCTGTGGGCAGCGCTGCAGCTTTGGTAGGTTGCGCCACCAACAATATGGCCAGCGGTCCATTGATGGGTTTTAAAAGTGTGGCGATATCTACTGCAGACACCATTACCGTGCCTGAGGGATATACCGTACAGGTGATTGCGCCTTGGGGTGATCCTGTGGGCATGTCTG
>DDPM01000184.1:0-6889 GCA_002342165.1 Hylemonella sp. UBA2468 | reverse complement strand
CACGAGTACGTGGACCACGGCTTGCTGTTTACCGATGGCATGGCCAATTGGAGCGCCGAAAAAGTGCGTAAGTCGCAAGCGGCTCATGGTGTGGCCATCATTGAAGTGGAAGACAAGGCGGGCAAGTGGGAGGTGGTAAGCCCATCGCGTTTTGCGCGTCGCATTACCGCCAACACCCGCACTGAGCTTAGCGGCCCAGCGGCTGGACATGCCATGCTGAAAACCGCAGCCGACCCGGCGGGCCGTGTGGTGATGGGCACACTAAACAATTGCGCCAGCGGCATCACGCCTTGGGGTACCTACCTGACCTCAGAGGAAAATTTCATCAATTATTTCAGTGGCGGTGACCAACTCACAGAACATGAAAGACGCTGGGGCTTAAGAAAGGGTGGCGCAGGCTACAACTGGCATCAACACGACGCCCGTTTCGATGCCACGAAAAACCCCAACGAGCCCAATCGTTTTGGCTGGATTGTGGAAATTGACCCCCGCAACCCTAACGCAACCCCCATCAAGCGCACGGCCATGGGTCGTGGCGCCCATGAAGGCGCCACAGTGGCTGTAACCAAAGACAACCGCGCGGTGGTGTACATGGGAGAGGACTCTCGCTTTGAGTACATCTACAAGTTTGTCAGCCGTGACGCCATTCAGCCCGGTGGCGCTGCTGCCAACTCAGCTTTGTTAGACCATGGCACGCTTTATGTGGCCAAGTTCAACTCAGATGGCAAAGGCCAGTGGATTGCTCTGACCCACGGGCAAGGCCCCCTGACCGCCGCAAATGGCTTTGCAGACCAAGGCGAGGTGCTGATCAAAGCGCGCCAAGCCAGCGATCTGCTGGGCGCTACCAAAATGGACCGCCCCGAGTGGATTGCTGTTGACAAGCAAGGCTGGGTCTACACCACGCTGACCAACAACAGCAACCGCGGCGCAGACAAGCAACCCGGTGTAGATGCAGCCAACCCCCGAGTGAACAACACCCAGGGCAACATCATCCGCTGGAAAGAAGATGGTGACTTCCATGGCACCACTTTTGCTTGGAATCACTTTGTGTTTGCGGGCGACCCATCGCTCGATCGTGCAGATGCCAAAGGCAATATCAATGGCGACATGTTTTCTTGCCCAGATGGCTTGTGGGTGGATGGCCGCGGCCTGCTATGGATTCAGTGCGACATGTCCACCGGTGCTATGGGCAAGGGTGACCTTAAAAACTTTGGCAACAACATGATGTTGGCTGCAGACGTCAACACCGGCGAAGTACGCCGTTTTTTGGTGGGCCCTGCTGGCTGCGAAATTACCGGCGCTACTGGAACCCCAGATGGCAAAACCATGTTCATCAACGTTCAGCACCCAGGTGAGCCTTCTAACGAGCTGAGCGACCCCAAGAACCCCAGAGCCGTTTCCAACTGGCCCGACAAGAAGCCCAATGGCCGCCCACGTTCTGCCACTGTGGTCATCCGTAAGGCCGATGGTGGGGTGATTGGTACTTAATCGACAGTCGGCCAAAGGCCGATCTCTTTGATTGAATGGGCTGCTTTTGCAGCCCATTTTTTTGTGTATTTCTGTAGTTCAATACGAGCTACATTGTTTTTTGGAGTTTGAATGCAAACCAATGCTCAGCCCACAGCGGCTTCACAAGTTGTATTGCCCACCTATACAACTGTGCTTACAGAAAAAATATCTGACCACGTGCTCAAGGTCACCTTAAACCGGCCGGAGGTTGCCAATTCGCTCAATACCCAAATGGGTCATGACCTCTACGACTTATGGTCGCGTTTGACCGTAGACGCCATGGGCATTCGATGCGTGGTGTTGACGGGTTCTGGAGACCGAATTTTCTGTGCGGGGGCTGACCTTAAAGAGCGCAATGGCATGGGTAAGGCGCAGTGGGTCAAGCAGCATGAGTTGTTTGAGCGCATGTACTGGGCCTTAACGGATTTACCCATTCCAGTCATTGCGGCGGTTAACGGTCATGCTTATGCGGGCGGTTTTGAAACCGTGCTGAGTTGCGACTTTGCTTACACCTCTGACCAGGCTCGTTTTGCCTTGACTGAGGTGACCTTGGGCATCATGCCCGGCGCTGGCGGCACGCAAAACTTGCCTCGTGCAATTGGAGAGCGCCGTGCCAAAGAGATGTTGCTCACTGGTCGGCCCATAACAGCGCAAAAAGCCTACGAGTGGGGTTTGTTCAATGGCATCACCTCACCCTCTGAGGTGCTCGGAATGGCTATTGAATCAGCTCAAGCCATTGCATCCAATGCGCCTTTGTCCGTTAAGCAAATTAAAAAGTCGGTGCGTTATGGCTTACAAATGGAACTAAGAACTGCATTTCGCTTTGAGGTGGAGGCCTACAACCACCTTATTGAAACCGAAGACCGCTACGAGGGCATTCTGGCTTTCAACGAAAAACGCCGCCCAGTTTTTAAGGGCAGTTAAATTAAGGACGATGAATTTCGGGGGCTTGTAGGGGTGTGAGGGCACGGCCTAATCGGCAGCGCCATCTACCCTGCGGGCGCCGTCAAATCGGCGAGCCCAGTAGGTTTGTCGCATATCTTCTATGCGGACCTCTGCGCCGGGCTTGGGTGAGTGGATGAACTTGCTGTCGCCCACGTAAATACCCACATGGCTGAAAGCTTTGCGCATGGTGTTGAAAAACACCAAGTCACCGGGTTTGAGTTCATGGAGGTCTATTTTTTGGGTGGCGGCGGCCTGTTGTTCAGCTTTGCGGGGCAACAGTAAGCCCATGGTCTGCTCGTAAACAGATTTCACAAAACCGCTGCAATCAAACCCAGATTCATAACTGCTGCCACCAACTCGATAGGGTAACCCCAAGGCGCTCATTGCCGTCACCACCAGTTCAGAGGCTTTTTGTCCGACCCGGGTGATAAAGCCCTTGTCCGCCAAAAAAACCTCCAGGTCGTCTTTGTTTGTGTCCGATGGGGCGGCATGCACCAAGCCTGCGAAAAAAAGGCTTAAAAGTAGGATCGTAAGGGCGACTATTCGGTTCATTTGGCTGCGAGCATAGGGGGACTAGGCATTGTTGTCAAACCCAGATCAGGGCGTCAGTTTGCATAAAGTCGTGTAGGCATAATTAAAAATTCAAATTTTGACAAGCAACTCCTACACACTGAGGCAGCGCTATGGCCGGATTCAAGACAAGCTATCGTGAGTTCTATAGTCAATCGATAGAGCGGCCAGACGAGTTCTGGGCAGAGCAGGCCAAGCGAATTGTTTGGCAAGTGCCACCACAGCAGATTTGCGACTACAGCCAACCTCCTTTTGCCCGCTGGTTTGTGGGTGGCACCACCAACCTATGCTACAACGCGGTAGACCGCCACCTTGCAAGTCGTGCAAACCAGCCTGCTCTAATTTTTGTAAGCACCGAAACCGAGCAAGAACAGGTTTACACCTATGCGCAACTGCACACTGAAGTGCAGCGTATGGCGGCCGTGCTTAAAGGCTTGGGCGTGGAGCAGGGTGACAGGGTGTTGATTTACTTACCCATGATTCCAGAGGCGGCCTTTGCCATGCTGGCTTGTGCACGAATTGGGGCCATCCATTCGGTGGTGTTTGGCGGTTTTGCGTCAGGCTCTTTGGCCACACGCATTGAGGACGCCGAGCCTAAGTTGCTGGTTAGCGCCGATGCCGGTTCTCGTAGCGGAAAGGTGGTGGCCTATAAACCTTTGCTGGACGAGGCCATAGAACTCTCCAGTCACAAGCCCAAGCATGTGCTGATGGTGGACCGCAAGTTGGCTCCCATGCCCTGGATAGACGGGCGTGATGTGTTGTGGAGCGAGCGCAGAGCGCAGCACCTGAACGACTCCGTACCTTGCACTTGGGTAGACGCCACCCACTCCAGCTACACCCTGTACACCTCTGGCACCACCGGCAAGCCCAAGGGGGTGCAGCGCGATACGGGTGGTTATGCCGTTGCTCTGGCGGCCAGCATGGATTTGATTTACCAAGGCCAGCCGGGTGAAACCTATTTTTGCACCAGCGATATTGGTTGGGTTGTGGGGCACAGCTACATCATTTACGGCCCGCTGATTCATGGAATGTCCACCCTCATGTATGAGGGTCTGCCTGTTCGGCCCGATGCCGGTATTTGGTGGCAGTTGGTCGAAAAATACAAAGTCTCACGCATGTTTTCCGCGCCCACTGCAGTGCGGGTACTTAAAAAGCAGGACCCTGCTCATTTAAAAAAGTATGACTTGTCCAGCCTCAAGGCGCTTTACCTGGCGGGAGAGCCTTTGGATCAGCCCACCGCCCAATGGATCAGCGAGGGCTTGGGTGTGCCCATCATTGACAACTATTGGCAAACCGAAACCGGTTGGCCCATCATGACCATTGCCAATGGTGTGGAGCCGGCCCCCAGCAAGTTTGGCAGCCCAGGCGTGCCGATGTACGGATATCACCTGAAGCTCATCAATGAAAACACGGGTGAGGACTTGTTAGGCCATCAAGAAAAAGGGGTGGTGGCCATAGAAGGGCCCTTGCCCCCGGGCTGTTTACAAACCATCTGGAAAGACGATGAACGCTTTGTGAACACTTACTGGAAAAGCATTCCAGGCCGTTTGATTTACAGCACTTTTGATTGGGGAATACGCGACGAAGACGGGTATTACTTCATTTTGGGTCGCACGGATGATGTGATCAACGTGGCAGGACACCGCTTAGGCACTCGCGAAATTGAGGAATGCATTGCTGGACACGATCAGGTGGCTGAGGTGGCGGTAGTGGGTGTGGCTGATGCGCTTAAGGGACAAGTGGCGTTGGCGTTTGTGGTGCCTCGCGACAACCATTACCTGATGGACGATGTTATCAAACTGCGTTTGGAAGGCGAGATCATGAAGCTGGTTGACACCCAGCTGGGTGCTGTGGCGAGGCCAAGCAGGGTCTTGTTTGTGAGCCTTTTACCTAAAACCCGCAGCGGCAAGTTGTTGCGTCGCGCCTTGCAAGCGGTATGCGAAGGCCGTGACCCAGGAGACCTCACCACCATGGACGATCCTGCTGCTTTGCAGCAAGTTCGAAACTTGTTCACTTAAGCGTGGCACAATGCGACGAGATTAGTGATTCAGGTCCTTCCCAGCCACTGTCGCATCCGCCAACCGGTTCAGCCGTGTCGCGGAAGGTTTTTTTAACCAGCTAAAAGTTTCCTCAAGGGGAACGGAGGTCAGCGTTTCGTGAGTGCATCAACTTCAGGGTTTCAGTCCGTTTATCGGACCTACAGCGACAACACCTATCTCTTCGGCGGTAATGCCCCCTATGTCGAAGAGATGTATGAAAACTATTTAGCCAACCCCGGTAGCGTTCCAGACAATTGGCGAGAATACTTTGATGCGCTGCAGCATGTGCCCGCTGTTGATGGCTCACAGGCCAAAGATGTGCCACATTTGCCCGTGATCAACGCATTTGCCGAGCGTGCCAAGCTAGGCGTTACCAAGTTGGTGGAAGCCAGTGGGGCTGATTCCGAAATGGGTCGCAAGCGCACCGCTGTTCAGCAGCTGATTGCCGCATACCGCAACGTAGGCCAGCGCTGGGCCGACCTAGACCCTCTAAAACGAACCGAACGCCCCGAAATCCCGGATCTGGATCCTTCTTACTACGGTTTTTCAGACGCCGATCAGGAAATTGTGTTCAACACAAGCAACACATTTTTTGGCAAAGACACCATGTCGATGCGCGAGCTGCTCAACGCTTTGCGTGAAACCTATTGCGGCACCATTGGGTCGGAGTACATGTACATCTCGGACCAAGCGCAAAAGCGCTGGTGGCAGCAGCGTTTGGAGTCGGTTCGCAGCAAACCCAATTTCACCGCTGACCAGAAAAAACACATCCTGGATCGCTTGACCGCAGCAGAAGGCTTAGAGCGGTTTTTGCATACCAAATATGTTGGTCAAAAGCGTTTCTCGCTTGAAGGTGGTGAAAGCTTCATTGCGGCCATGGACGAATTGGTTCAACAGGCCGGTGTCAAAGGCATTCAGGAAGTGGTCATCGGCATGGCCCATCGTGGTCGTTTAAATGTGCTGGTCAACACCATGGGCAAAATGCCCAAAGACCTGTTTGCCGAGTTTGATCACACCGCTCCCGAAGACTTACCAGCCGGGGATGTGAAGTACCACCAAGGTTTCAGCTCTGACGTGACGACGCCCAAAGGTCCTTTGCATCTTAGTTTGGCGTTCAACCCTTCACACCTTGAAATTGTCAATCCTGTAGTAGAAGGTTCAGTTCGAGCCCGAATGGACCGTCGAGCGGATCCTCAAGGTAAACAAGTATTGCCCGTCCTGGTGCACGGCGACGCTGCATTTGCAGGTCAAGGTGTGATCCAAGAAACCTTGGCGCTTGCACAAACCCGTGGCTACTCCACGGGCGGCACGGTGCACATCGTGATCAATAACCAAATTGGCTTCACCACATCTGACCCCCGAGACAGCCGCTCCACGCTGTACTGCACCGATGTGGTCAAAATGATTGAAGCCCCCGTGTTGCACGTGAATGGTGACGATCCTGAGGCCGTGGTGTTGGCAACCCAGTTGGCATTGGACTACCGCATGGAATTCCATAAAGACGTGGTGTTGGACATCATTTGCTTTCGAAAACTCGGCCATAACGAGCAAGATACTCCTTCATTGACACAGCCGCTCATGTACAAGCGCATTGGCGCCCATCCCGGCACTCGCAAGCTTTACGGCGACAAACTCGTGGCCCAAGGTGTGTTGGGTGCCACTGGCCCTGATGACATGGTCAAAGAATTCCGATCGGCCATGGACGAAGGCAAGCACACGGTAGACCCCGTGATGACCAACTTCAAAAACAACTATGCCGTGGATTGGTCGCCGTTTTTGGGCAAAAAATGGACTGATGCGGGAGATACCGCCATTCCTTTGGCAGA
>DDPM01000121.1:19173-19314 GCA_002342165.1 Hylemonella sp. UBA2468 | reverse complement strand
TCATGTTGCTTCCCATACCCGCCATGACCTTGGGCTTGTTTGTTGTGATCTGGCGCAGTTTGGTGCGATTGCCAGTGCGGTTGCTTCAAGGGAATCAATATGGCGCAGGGGTTCCGTTTTCATGCACCGTCGGTGTATTTC
>DDPM01000121.1:0-19146 GCA_002342165.1 Hylemonella sp. UBA2468 | reverse complement strand
TCCTTGGCTGGTGATTGAAAGGCTCAATATTTGGCAAGCAGCGAGCTCACCTGAAGCCTTGCTGATCATCCTCTATGGTGTGCTCGTCGTGTTTCCCGTGATTATTGCCTATACCGTTTACTCTTACAGAGTGTTCTGGGGTAAGTCAACTCAGCTCAGTTATTGAAGTCAAGTTTGCGTTCCGATCGCTACCGGCCGACTGGAGTCGCTACACCATTCACTCCAGCTGCCCGGGTACAGCGCCGTGCGACCTAAGCCCGCAATTTCCATTGCCAACAAATTGGGAATGGCACTGACACCGCTGCCGCATTGGTGCACCACAGTGCCAGGGTCGCGGCCATCGAGCAGTTCCAGAAACTCTTGCCTCAACTCCTCTGGGGTTTTAAAGGTGCCGTCAGGTGCCAAGTTTTGTTGAAAAGGACGGTTCAGCGCGCTGGGAATATGTCCGGCCACGGGGTCCAGGGGCTCCACCTCGCCCAGGTAGCGGGCTCGTGCACGGGCATCCACCAGCGTAAATGGTTTGCGGGCGGGGATGGCGTCGGCGATTTCATCGGTAGAAACCACGCTCGCCAGCGTTGGGCGCCGCAGCAGTTGGGGATCTATGGTTTTCATTTCCGATGCTGGGTCGATGCCGCGGGTCAGGTCGCCTTGGGCTATGCCACCACCTGAGGCTTCCCAGGCTTGTAGCCCGCCGTCCAATACCGCTACGGATTCGTGCCCCACCCATTTGAGCATCCACCAGAGGCGGCCACAGTAGTTGGCCCCTTGACGGTCGTACACCACCACTTGGGTGTTGGGCTTCAGCCCGCAGGCAGCCAGCCACTGGATAAACGCATGCGGCGCAGGCAGGGGGTGTCGGCCACCGTTAAAAGGGGCGGTGCCGGGGTAGCCCTTGGCGCTCAGGTGGCGGTCTAAATCGGCGCGCAAAGCCCCGGGAATACAACTGCTTTCAAACTGCGCATCGCCCTCTGCGGGCTTCATGAGTTCAAAACTGCAGTCAAAAACCATCAGGCCATGGCGCTCATGCGGTTGCGCCATCAAGGCTTGCAGTTCTTTTGGGTTGATGAGGGTGGTGTAGGGGGTATGTTTCATGGAGAGTTCCAAGACTTTTTATTTTTGAGGTTTGATGCGGTCAAACCAATAGGCTGGTCTGCGACGCTGGTGGGCAATGGCCACTATGACGATCTGGATCGGGTCGACTCGAGAAATCACATGAAACGGGAAGCGCTTGAGTCCTGCTTTGCGCAAACCTGTCTGAGCAATTTGCGAATAGAAATCGGGCGTGGCACAAATGCGAGACATTACTTTGTCAAACTCGGAGAGGTAATCTGCACCTAAACCAACGAGTCTGCTTTCATAAAAGGCGACCTCATCCAAGTGCTCGGCAAGAGCTGCCGGGTGGAAGCGATAGTTCATCGCAATAGCGCATGGGCTGCAGCATGTGCCTCTTCAGCAGAAACAGTGTCGACTAGACCTTTATCAATTTCAGCAGACCTGCGAGCCGCTTCAGCGTGCCATGCCTCGGCAACCTCTGCTTCATTTTGATCTTCAAGGCTAAGCAGCAACTTGTGCGCCAGTTCTGCTCGCTGCTGCATGGGCAAATGCAAAACTGTTTGTTCAAGGGATTCTGTGTTCATGGAGCATCCTTTAGGCCAATGCTGTGCAAAATTCTGTGAAGTCTCCGTATCGCTACACGATTGACATCATTCATTATCTTCAATGTTCTTCTGCCGGAGTATCGGGCAGAGTGCGTTCGCGCAGCACGGTGGCGGCCACACCGCTGGCCACAATCAGGGCCATGCCCAGCCAGCCTACCCATGGAATTTGATCGCCAAACACCATGAGGCTGAACAAGGCTGCAAACACAATGCCCGAATATTGCAAGCTGGCTACCACCAGGGTGTGGCCGCGGGCGTAGGCGCGGGTCATGCACCACTGGCCCATGGTGGCCAAGATGCCAATAGGCACTATCCATGCGGCCGATTGCCAGCGCATTTGGCTCCAAGGGGTCAGCCCACCCACTGCTGCCACGCCCAGGGCTCCTGTCACCAAGGTGCCTAGTGCAAAGTAAAACACCGTGCGCGTGACGGGCTCGCCCGCCCGCCCTAAGGCGGTGACCTGCATGTACGCCAGCGCTGCAAACAGGCCCGAGCTCAGGCCGATCAGACCTTCCATAAGTTGGTTGGACTCCAAGGTGGGGCGCAACGTGAGCACCACGCCTATAAAACCCGCCATCACGGTTGCCAACAAGGCGTATTGCCCCGCTGGTGGACTGGTTGGGCGGTCGCGTATCACGAGCATTGAGCCGCCTATCAGCAAGGCCGCTACCCAAATGCCGCTCATGTAATTCAGCGTCATGGCGGTGGCCAAGGGTAAATGGGCAATGGCATAGAACCAAGCCGCGAGGGACAAGCCGCCCACCAGGCTGCGCCACGCGTGCATGCCAGGCACTGGGGTCAAGATGGGGGTTCGGCGCATGCGCAGGAGCATGCCCATGATCAGAACGCTCACCAACCCTCGGTAAAACACCAGCTCAAATGCATGCAGGTCTGCCGACGCAAATTTAACGCCCACCCCCATGGAGGCAAACAGGAAGGCGCCCAGCACCATCCATAAAGCTTGCATAGCTTGGGCTAGGGCTTAGAGCGCGCCGCGCATGGTGTGGCGGTACCACTCGTGAAAGTGCTGCATGCCGTCTTCCATGGGGCTCTGGTAGGGACCAACTTCGTTGTCCCCGCGCCGGTACAAGGCCTGGCGGCCCGCATCCATGCGCTCGGCAATCTCATCGTCCTCAAGGCAGGTTTCCATGTAGGCGGCTTGTTGGGCTTGTACAAATTCGCGCTCAAAGGCGGTGATGTCTTCCGGGTAGTAAAACTCCACCATATTGAGTGTTTTTTGCGGGCTGATGGGGTGCAGTGTGGAGACGGTCAGCACGTGGGGGTACCACTCCACCATGATGTGGGGGTAGTAGGTGAGCCAAATGGCACCGCGTTCGGGCAGTTGGCCACCGCGGTAGTTCAGCAGGGCTTGGTGCCAACGCTTGTAAACCTCAGAGCCTGGTTGCCCAAAAGCGCGCGACACCCCCACGGTTTGTACCGAGTAGTGGGGCTTAAATTCCCATTGCAGGTCTTCGCAAGTGACAAAGTTGCCCAAGCCCGGGTGAAAAGCCGCCACGTGGTAGTCCTCCAGGTACACCTCAATAAAGGTTTTCCAGTTGTAGTGGCATTCGTGCAGTTCCACGCGGTCCAGGGTGTAGCCTGAAAAATCGAGATCTGCCCGAGGGCCCATTCCCAGAAGGTCTTGGTGAATATCGCGCCCTTGGGTGCTGCGTTGGTCTTCAAACAGCAAACCATTCCACTCTTGCAAGGGGTAGTTCTTGAGGTTCAGGCACGGGTCGTTGGCAAAGTGGGGGGCCCCCAGCAGCTGGCCGTTGGCCGCATAGGTCCAGCGGTGTAGGGGGCACACAATGTGACCGCCCGAGCTGGCAGGCTGGTGTTGGCCCAAATTGCCCCGGCCTTTGAGCATGATGGACTGCCGGTGTCGGCAAATGTTGGAGACCAACTCCACCCCTTGGGCAGTGCGAACCAGCACGCGGCCTTCTTGCTCTTGGGGCAGGGCGAAGAAGTCGCCTAGTTCAGGCACGCTGGCGGCATGCCCCACGTAGCGCGGACCACGAGCGAACAGGTGTTCCAGCTCGCGCTGGAACAAAGCTTCATCGAAATAGCTCGAAACTGGAAGTTGGCTTTGGGCCTGCTGCAGTTGAAGACTTAAATCAGACATGGAGGACCTGACCTAAAGACTCCCCACAGGGAGAACGCACGAGGCGTATAAAACAAAAAAAAGCAGTCGCTTTCACACAACTGCCATGGAGGTGAAAATTGTACCCTCATGCGGAGCACTTATCATCCTGACATGGCTGCGAATTCAAAAAAAGAACTTACATCTGTACCTTCAAGTCCTGCTGAACCCTCCAGTTACGAGGCTGCCCTGGCTGAGTTGGAGCAATTGGTGGCCCAGATGGAGTCTGGCAACATGCCCTTAGACCAGTTGCTCGGAGCCTATCAGCGCGGAGCGGCCTTGTTGCAGTTTTGCCGGAGCAAGCTGCAGGCCGTGGAAGAGCAGGTCAAGGTGTTGGACAACGGGGTGCTCAAAGCTTGGAGCCCAGCCGCGTGAGCCAGAGTTTTGCGCCTTGGGTGCAAACCAGTTTGCAACAGGTTGAGGGAGCCTTGTCTGCTTGGGTCGGACAAGATGCCCCTCCTGTTTTAGCTGCTGCCATGCGCTACGCCGTGTTGGATGGCGGCAAACGGCTGCGCCCTTTGCTGGTTTTGGCCACTTGCGAAGCGCTAGGCGGCAATGCACAGGCCGCTTTAAGAGCCGCCTGTGCAGTGGAGCTGATCCACGCTTACTCCTTGGTGCATGACGATATGCCCTGCATGGACAACGACGTGTTGCGCCGCGGCAAGCCCACGGTGCATGTGCACATGGGTGAAGCCACGGCATTGCTGGCTGGAGACGCCTTGCAAGCCTTGGCGTTTGAGCTGATCACCCAGGACGCGCAGCAAGTGCCTTTGTATAAGCAAGCCCGCTTGTGTGGCTTGCTTGCCCGTGCTGCGGGTGCAAGGGGCATGGCTGGCGGCCAAGCCATTGACTTGGCCAGCGTGGGCCTACAACTCGATGAGGCCCAGTTGCGCCATATGCACAGTTTGAAAACGGGTGCCTTGCTGGAATGCAGTGTGTTGATGGGCGCCACTTGCGGCGAAGTGTCCGAACCGGTTTGGAACAAGCTTCAGACCTTAGGCCGCGCTTTGGGGCTGGCCTTTCAGGTGGTGGATGATATTTTAGACGTGACCGCCGACACCAGCATTTTGGGCAAAACCGCGGGCAAAGACGCTGCCCAGGACAAGCCCACCTATGTGGCTTTGATGGGTTTGGAGCGATCAAGGGCTTTGGCAGACGCGTTGCGGCAAGAGGCTTATGGGGCATTGGCCTCTTTGGAGGACTTGGGCGTGCACCACCAAGATCATTTGAGAGGCTTGGCGGATTGGGTGGTTCAAAGAACCCACTGAAACTCCGAATTTAGACTGCTTGCCAATTTCAATAAGATGGTGCCTATGACCTCTAATTACCCATTGCTGCAAACCATCAACGAACCTGCAGATTTACGCAAGCTGCCGCGCCAGCAATTGCACACTTTGTCACAAGAGTTGCGCGCATACTTGCTTGAAAGCGTGTCTCAAACCGGTGGGCACTTGAGCTCTAACTTAGGCACAGTGGAGCTCACCATTGCCTTGCACTATGTGTTTCGTACCCCCTATGACCGCGTGGTCTGGGATGTGGGTCACCAAACCTATCCCCACAAAATTTTGACCGGTCGGCGCGACCGCATGTCCACGCTGCGGCAGCTGGGGGGCATTTCGGGTTTTCCAAGGCGCAGCGAAAGCGAATTCGACACCTTTGGTACCGCGCACTCCAGCACCTCTATTTCCGCGGCATTGGGCATGGCCTTGGCCGCACGGCAAAAGGGTGAAGACCGCAATGCCATTGCCGTGATTGGTGACGGCGCCATGACGGCAGGCATGGCCTTTGAGGCGCTCAACCACGCGGGGGTTGAAGATTGCAAGTTGTTGGTCATCCTGAACGACAACGACATGAGCATCAGCCCGCCAGTGGGGGCGCTCAACCGTTATTTGGCGCAACTGATGAGTGGGCGCTTTTATTCGGCTGCCAAAAATATGGGTAAACAGGTTCTTAAAAGCGCCCCGCCCTTGTTTGAATTGGCCAAGCGCATCGAAGAGCAGGCCAAAGGCATGGTGGTGCCCGCTACCTTGTTTGAAAAATTCGGCTTCAATTACATCGGTCCTATTGATGGACACGACCTTGAGTCTTTGATTCCCACCCTCGAAAACCTCAAGAAACTTGAGGGCCCGCAGCTGTTGCATGTGGTGACCAAAAAAGGGCAGGGCTACCAGCTGGCAGAAGCTGATCCCGTGGCCTATCACGGCCCCGGAAAATTTGACCCTGCGGTAGGTTTGCAAAAACCGGCCAGCCCGCCTAAAGCCACTTTTACGCAAGTGTTTGGGCAGTGGCTGTGCGACATGGCTGAAAAAGACCCGCGTTTGGTGGGTATCACCCCTGCCATGCGTGAAGGCTCTGGCTTGGTGGAATTTCACAAGCGCTTTCCCAAGCGCTACTTTGACGTGGGCATTGCCGAGCAGCATGCGGTGACCTTGGCAGCAGGCTTGGCTTGCGAGGGTCTTAAGCCCGTGGTAGCCATTTACTCCACGTTTTTGCAGCGGGGCTACGACCAGTTGGTGCACGACGTGGCCATTCAAAACCTGCCCGTGGTGTTTGCCCTGGACCGCGCCGGTTTGGTAGGTGCCGATGGCGCTACCCATGCGGGTTCCTTTGATATCGCTTTTTTAAGGTGCTTGCCCAACTTGGCCGTGGCGTGCCCTGCCGACGAGCAAGAATGCCGCCAACTGCTCAGCACCGCNNGCTTCGTTGGATGCCTTGCCCTATGCCAAGGCCGAGGTGCGCAGGCGGGGACAAGGCCTGGCCATTTTGGCGTTTGGTACTTTGCTGTACCCCGCACTGCAAGCGGCTGAGCAGCTCAATGCCACCGTGGTCAATATGCGCTGGGCCAAGCCCTTGGACGAAGCCTTGTTGCTTGAAGTGGCTACCCAACACGATGCCCTCGTCTCTGTGGAAGACGCTGCTCTGATGGGCGGCGCCGGCAGCGCTGTAGGCGAGGCTTTGCAGCGCGCGGGGGTGCTGAAGCCACTGTTGTCTTTGGGCTTGCCAGACGAATTCATAGAGCACGGCGACCCCGTCAAGCTCATGGCGCTGCAAGGGCTGGATGCCACTGGCATTGAGGCCTCTATCCGCAAACGTTTCTCCAGCGTTTTGCCTCACTGAAATAGGTAAATACCCTAGGCTGTGGCTTTTGTAAGCCCTAGCCAAGTTTGTGCGCACTACACTTATCAACTGCTCGAGCGGAGTTCGCTCAGCGGACATTTATTCAAGGAGTTCACACATGGATCGTCGTTCAATCATCAAGCATGCTGGTATCGCTGGCGTGCTCGCTGCAGGCGCAGCGCCCGCTGTGCATGCCCAAGCCGCCATCCGTTGGCGCCTGGCTTCCAGCTTTCCCAAATCGCTCGACACCATTTGGGGCGCTGCTGATGTGTTTTCCAAGGCGGTTAAAAACATGTCCGGCGGTAAGTTTGAAATTTCCACACATGCTGCTGGCGAGTTGATGCCCGCCTTTGGCGTGGTGGACGGTGTGCAGCAAGGCTCCATTGAAATGTGCCACACCGCACCCTATTACTTTTTTGGCAAGGACGAAACCTTTGCCTTGGGTTGCGCCATTCCGTTTGGTTTGAACAGCCGCCAAATGACCGCTTGGATGTACGAGGGCAATGGCTTGAGCCTGATGCGTGAGTTTTATGCCAAGTACAACATCATCAGTTTTCCAGGCGGCAACACCGGTGCGCAAATGGGCGGCTGGTTCCGCAAAGAAATCAAGTCGATGGCCGACATCAAAGGCCTGAAGTTCCGCATTGGCGGCTTTGGCGGAAAGATCATTGAGCGCTTGGGCGGTGTACCTCAAAACATTCCTGGAGGCGAAATTTACCCTGCGTTGGAAAAAGGCACCATTGATGCTGCTGAGTGGATCGGACCCTACGATGACCAAAAGCTGGGCTTCAACAAGGTAGCGCCTTTCTATTACTACCCAGGTTGGTGGGAGGGCGGCCCAGAGCTGGACTTCTTTATCAACACCAAGTCCTTTGAAAGTTTGCCTGCCGAGTACAAAGCCATTGTGGAGGCTGCTGCCTCGCATGCCCACGTGGAAATGCAAGCACGCTACGACGCCAGAAATCCCAATGCGCTCAAGCAGTTGGTTGGTGCTGGCACCAAACTGCGTCCGTTCCCTAAAGACATGATGAATCAGGCTTTCAAGGCGGCCCAAGAACTCTACAGTGAGCTCTCAGCCAAAAACGACAACTGGAAAAAGGTCTACACCGACTGGTCCAAGTTCCGTGCTGACCAAAACATGTGGTTCAAAGTGACCGACATGCGTTTTGACAGCTTTATGCAAGAGCAAAAACTGTAATCAGGCTTGCAGGAGCTCATTCCTGAACTGGGTGAGCTCCTGACAAAGTCTTTCAAAGTCTTTCAGCACCAACGGGTCGGCGGTGTACAACACCGTGATTTTGCCGTTCAGGGTGCGCGCATACAGCCTGGGAGCCAACACGGCTTCCAGGCCCTTGACCCGAATCAGTTTGCAAAACGCCAATTCGCTGACGGCGACCTGTTTGTTCCAGATCCAACTTTGCGCAAGGGTTTGATCTTGAATGCTGGTGCGGCTGGTCCAGATGTGCCAACAGGTATAGGCCATCAAACCCCAAGCAGCGACAAACCACACCTTGGCTGAGGCAGGTGAGGTTTCTTGAGCGCCCAAATCGCCCACAAACCAAAGCCTGAGCATCCAAACCAAGGACATCACCAGCATGGTCATGGCCAGAATTCGGAAAGTCAACGAAAAAGCTCGCCCTGAGGGTTCAGGCGTGCTGGGTTGAAACTTGAACGTGCTTAAACCCAGCTTGTCAAACAGAGGTTCGGTCATGAGGGCCAGCGGGCTCAGTTCTTTTGTTTGAGCAGCTCTTCAAGCTTGGTGTTGTCTTCGTCGGCTTTTTGGGAGTCGGCTTCACTCGAGTTGGCCTCTTCATCGGCAGGGAGGTCAATGGTGACCTTGTCTACATCCACCGCCACTTCTTTATCAAGAAACATGGTCACAGTTTGAGGTACAAAAATCACAATGGCCACCAATAACAATTGCATGATGACCCAGGGAATGGCGCCAAAATAAATATCGCTGGACTTGACCTGTTTCTCGATGCGTTTTTCTTTAAACAGTGAGTCCGCGATGCCGCGCAAATAAAAGAGTGCGAAACCAAAGGGCGGGTGCATGAAGCTGGTTTGCATGTTCACGCACAGCAGCACACCAAACCAAATCAGATCGATCCCCATTTTGTCGGCCACTGGCCCGAGCATGGGCACGATGATGAATGCAATTTCAAAAAAGTCGAGGAAGAAGGCAAGGAAGAATACAAAAATATTCACCACAACCAGGAAGCCCACTTGTCCGCCGGGCAAGCCGGTGAGCAGATGCTCTACCCAAAGCGCACCGTCTACGCCTTGGAACACCATGGAGAACACGCGAGAGCCAATCAGGATAAACGCCACCATGGCGGTAAGCCGCATGGTGGCCACCATGGCGCTCCAAATGAGGTCTTTGTCCAAGCGCTTGTGCAGGGCCGCCAAAAAGAGCGCGCCTACACAGCCCATGGCGCCTGCTTCTGTGGGGGTGGCAATGGCAGTGTTCATGCCAGGCAAACCGCCCATGGAGCCCAATACCGCAAAAATCAACACAGCAGAGGGAATGATGCCCCGCAGACACTTGCCCCACAGGGCCCAACCGTGCAGGGTGCGCGCTTCCAACGGTACGCCGGGCACATGGCTGGGCTTGATGAGGCCCAACGCAAAGGTGTAAAGCGCAAAAATCAGCACCTGCAAAATTGAGGGCCCCCAAGCGCCCTTGTACATATCGCCCACCGAGCGGCCCAGCTGATCGGCCAGCACCACCAACACCAAAGACGGCGGCACCAGCTGCGTGATGGTGCCCGAGGCCGCCAGCACACCTGTGGCGTAACGCATGTTGTAGCCGTAGCGGATCATCACAGGCAAGGAAATCAGCGCCATGGCAATCACTTGGCCAGCCACCGTTCCGGTGATGGCGCCCAAAATAAAGCCCACGATGATGACCGAATAGCCCAAGCCACCGCGCATGGGCCCGAACAACTGGCCCATGGAGTCCAGCATGTCTTCGGCCAGGCCACATTTCTCAAGTATGGCCCCCATGAAGGTGAAGAAGGGAATGGCCAACAACAAGTCATTGCTCAAAATGCCGAAGATATTGAGGGGCAAGTTGGACATGAAGCTGGCTGGAAACCAGCCCATTTCAATGGCAAAGAAGCCGCAGTAAAGCCCCAGCGCGGAGAGCGAAAAGGCCACGGGAAAGCCCATCAGCATCACGATCACCAGTCCGGCGAACATGATGGGGGCAAAGTTTTCCATTTGCATCACAAATTCCTATAGTCTTTTGCAGCGAGGGCTGACGTAGGGATAGGGGGTTACTGAACAGGCTTGGCGTAATGCGTGTCTATTTCATAGACGCCCTGCAAGTAAGCCACCCGTTTGATGATTTCGCTCAAGCCTTGTAAAAACATCCAGCCAAAACCCAGCGGCAGCAACATCATGGCAGGCCAACGGATCAGTCCGCCAGCGTTTTGAGACATTTCTCCCGAGAGCAGCATTTTGATGAAGAGTGGCCAACTCCAATAAAACATGAGGCCCATGACTGGCAGCAAAAACACCACCAGCCCAAACAAATCCAGATACACAGGGGCATTTTTTTGGAGCTTGCCGTACAAAATATCCACGCGCACATGCTCATTCAGCTTGAGCACAATGGGAGCGCCCAGCATCACCGTGACGGCAAACAAATACCACTGAATTTCAAGCCAGCCGTTGGAGCTGATGTCCAAGCCATATCGAATGAAGGCATTGCCTGCAGAAATCAAAGCGGCCAACATGACCGCCACTGAGGCCATACGACCAAAACGCTCGCTCACCCAGTCCACGCCGAGTGCCAATTTAAGTAATCCAGACAAAAGATGCTCCAGAAAAAATTCAGAAAACCCGTCGCGTGATGGCAACTTGCTGAGGTTGGGGCCTGTGACTTCAACTTAGAGTTGACACGAAATTATAGATTGAGCATGCAAACAACATGCCATCTACAACTTCTTTGGTCTGATCCGGGCTAAGGTTGGGAATTAAGCCCCGTGGACGAAGGCTTTTGAGGTGGCGCGGGTATTGCTGCGCCAAAAGGGAGTCCCTGAACCGTGAGGCCTTCTGCTGAAAGTTTGGCAGCGTTTTTGCTGCTGATGCCCTTGACCCTGCGCATCAGGTCGGCCCAATCTTGAAATGCACCTTGTTGGCGCGCAGCTAAAACTTTGGAAGAGAGCGCTGGACCAATCCCCTTGATGCCGTCCAATTCTGCCTCAGAAGCCGTATTGATGTCTGTACTGGCCCAGCAGGTGCTTACCCAGAGCAGCCCCCATAGGGCCATGCCTAAACCCCTAAATGCCAAGCGACCCCAAGGCTTAGTCACTGTGACGCGCCAACCACTGAATGTACCGGGCCACCCCGTTTTGCACGTTGGCGAATTCATGGTGGCAACCCGCCGCACGCAGAGCGCTCAGGTCGGCTTGTGTGTAGCACTGGTATTTGCCGCGCAGATCTTCAGGGAATGGGATGTACTTGATGGCGCCACTTTCCACGAGTTGGGTCAGATCAAGAGCGGGTTTGCCTTCCTCGTTTCTGAGCGCGTTGACCACTGCCATGGCCACATCATTGAAGGGCTGGGCCTGACCCGACCCTAGATTGAACACACCATTTTGCGTGGGGTGATCAAAAAACCAAAGGTTCACGTCCACCACATCGTCCACATGCACAAAGTCGCGGAGTTGTTGACCATGGGCATAGCCACCATACTCGCCAAAGAGTTTGACTTGGTCTTCAGCCATGAACTGGTGAAACTGGTGATACGCCACGCTGGCCATGCGGCCCTTGTGTTGTTCTCGTGGACCATAAACATTGAAGTATCTAAAGCCCACCACCTGGTGAGGTGCGTTTTCGAATCGATTGCCCAGCTCACGCCGCATTTTTTGGTCAAACAACAACTTGGAGTAACCGTACACATTCAGCGGCTTCTCGCAGGCGGGTTCTTCTTGGAAGGTGGACGACCCGCCATAGGTGGCTGCCGACGAGGCATACAACAAGCGTGTACCCTGGCTCATGCAAGCTTGAAACAACTCGCATGAAAGCGTGTAGTTGTTGTCCATCATGTACTTGCCGTCTTGCTCCATGGTGTCGCTGCACGCGCCTTCATGAAAGACGGCTTCCACATTGCCGTAGTGACCCGCCTCAAACAGGGCATAAAAGTCGTCCATGTCCACGTAGTCGGCAATGCGCAGATCGGCCAGGTTGCGAAACTTGTCGCCCACGCTTAAATCGTCAACCGCAATGATGTTGTCGATGCCTCGCGCGTTCAAGCCTTGAATGAGGTTGCTGCCAATAAAACCGGCGGCTCCGGTCACCACAATTTTGTTCATGAAGGGTCCTGTTCGAGCAATTCATCGTAGCTGACCGTAGCGGTTCCAAACTTGCCCACCACCACACCACCAGCGCAGTTGGCCCACGGCATGGCTTGCCGCAAGGTCATGCCTGAGGCCACCAAAGCTGCCAGCACGCCTATGACGGTGTCTCCAGCCCCAGTCACATCAAACACCTCACGGGCCTGCGCCTGCACATGCATCTCCCCTTCCTCGTCAAACAGCGTCATGCCTTCTTCGCTGCGGGTTAAGAGCAGCGCCTGGAGTTGCAGTTTTTCACGTAAAGCATGGGCTTTGTGTCGCAGGTCGGCTTCAGAGCTCCAGCGCCCCACCACTTCTCGTAATTCCGCCCGATTGGGGGTGATCATGGTGGCGCCGGTGTAGCGGACGTAGTCTGACCCCTTGGGGTCCACCAACACGGGAATGGACGCCCTGCGGGCAAGAGCCAGCATGTCAGATATGTGTTGCAGGCCGCCTTTGCCATAGTCAGAAAATAAAACGGCTTGGTGTGCCGGCAAGATGCGGCCAAAGGTTTCGGTTTGAGAAGCCAGCATTTCGCGCTGCGGTGCTTTTTCAAAATCAAGCCGAATCAATTGCTGCTGCCGGCCAATCACCCTGAGTTTGACAATGGTCTGCATTTGCGTATCACGTGCAAAATGGGGCGTGATGCCGGTTTGCGACACCAAGGCCTCTAGTTTGTGACTGGCTTCGTCGTCGCCCACCACGGTCAATAAAGAGGCCTGTGCGCCCAGCGCCACCACGTTGCTGGCCACATTGGCTGCACCACCTAAGCGCTCTTCTTCATTTTGAATGCGCACCACCGGTACCGGCGCTTCAGGGCTGATACGGTCTACCGCGCCAAACCAATAGCGGTCCAACATCACATCGCCCACCACCAAGACCTGTGCTTGGGCAAGTTGTGTGGGCGTGACGAGTGACGGCAATTTGGACATGGTGAAATGGGCGTTAGGGTGAATTGCGGAGCTTAAAGCTCCTCGACGCGGCGGGCGGGGTAACTGTCCCAGGCCTGACAGCCCGGGCATTGCCAAAAGTGGCGCTTGGCCTCAAAGCCGCATGCCGCACAACGGTACCTTTGCAAGGGTTTGACGGCATGGTCCAGCGCACGCTGCACCTGCGGATGGTATTGGTTGTGCTCCAGCTTTTCGCCCGCGATCCATTGAGTGGCGGCCACGAGCGAAGGCAGGCGTTCCAAATGCTTCACATACCACCCCCGGGCGGTATTTTTTTGTTTGGCCAGGTGGTCTTCCAATTCCACGATGGCTTCAATCACGTCCAGCGAAGGGGTTTGCTCGTAACTGGATTTAAGCGCTTGCAGGCCATCTGCCACCCGGTCGCATCCAATGCAGGCTTTGGGGTACAGACCTGCAATCAGTGGAATGGATGCGGGCACATGCTCCATAGCGGCTGTGAGCGTGGCAAAGGCGGCAGCATGATGGGACAAATCAAGTTGAAGTTGGGCCAGCTCCATGCGGGGGCGGGGAGACTGGGGTGACAGTTCAATAGCCTCTTGCAACAGCGCCTGTGCCTGGGACGATTCTTCTGCCTTGGCCAAGGTTTGGGCCTGTTCGCATAGGTAGTGCGCCAGCCGGCCAGTGAAGCTTCCGGTTTGGGTGGCATCCAGTTTGCGGGCCACTTGGGCTGCCAAGGGCCAGTCTCTGGTGCGCTCGTAAATGGACAGCAGAGCCAACAGAGCGTCTTGTTCTAGCGGGGTGTCCGTGAGTTTTTGGAGGGCTGATTCGGCACGGTCGAGCAAGCCCGCTTTTAAAAAGTCCATGCCTAAGGCGTATTGCGCGCGTTGGCGGTCGTGGTTGTTCAAGTCGCCGCGCGCCAACAAATGCTCGTGCACCCGAACCGCGCGTTCAAATTCACCGCGGCGTCGAAACAAATTGCCCAGCGCAAAGTGCAGCTCGGACGTGTCAGGGTCATGCTGAACAGCTTCAATAAAAGCGTCAATGGCTTGGTCTTGCTGTTCATTGAGCAAAAAATTCAAGCCTTTGAAATAGGCTTTGGGCGATTGGCGGTTTTCAATGCGCAATTGCCTGAGGTCCAGGCGAGAAGCCATCCATCCCAAACCAAAGGTGACAGGCAGACCCAACAAAATCCAACTCAGTTCAATTTCCATGGGGGGTGCCTGGAGGGGTTTGCGGTAAAGCATTTGCAGGGGAGGCCGCTTTTAAGTCTTCCGCAGTGGGGCCGGACCGCCCTAATTGCCTTGAACGCCACACTTTAGGCAGCATGGCGGCAATGCCCAGACCCAGGCCCAGCACAAACACGACCAGCACCATGATCACGGTCGGTGCACGCCAATAGGTGCCAAAGAAAAAATGCACGGTGGCGTCCTGCTGATTGTTCAGGGCGAAGGCAAATAGGGTAAAAAAAATGGCTGCTTTGAGAAACCATTTCAGCAGCCAGACGATGTGTTTCATCCAAATCCTCGGTGTCGAGGCATTTTATCGGGCTGATGCCAGTGTTCGAACTTTGGGTGAGGCTAAAGCGGGGGCAGAGCTGGTTGATGGCAATGGGAGCAATTCGCCCAGAGGGCTTGTGCGCTCGTCCACGGCTTCGCGCAGGGCTTTGCCGGGCTTGAAATGGGGTACGCGTTTTTCCGGGATGGGCACGCTCTCACCGCTGCGAGGGTTTCGACCCATGCGCGGGGGGCGGCGGTTGATAGTGAAGCTGCCAAAACCCCGGATTTCAATGCGATGGCCCCGAACCAAGGCATCGTTCATGGCATCCAAAATGGCTTTGACCGCAAATTCGGCGTCACGTTGAGTCAACTGCGCAAAGCGAGCAGCCAACTCTTCCACCAGGTCGGAACGCGTCATGAAATTCCCTATGGTTCTACGTTGTACATAAAACGGTCTTGCACTGAAACTGACGCCCCAGCGCCGAAGTTAAGCCATAAGGCCAGGCATGGGTTCTGAGGCTGGGTTCGAGTGAATCAGCTTAATTGTTGTCCAACTTGGCGCGCAACAGAGCGCCCAGGCTGGTGGTGCCAGCGCCGGTGTTGTTTTGGCTCAGGTTGGCCATGGCTTCTTGCTGGTCCGCGTTGTCTTTGGCTTTGATCGACAACTGAATGTTGCGGGTTTTGCGGTCCACGTTGACCACCACGGCGGTGACTTCATCGCCTTCTTTGAGCACGTTGCGTGCGTCTTCCACACGGTCGCGGCTGATTTCTGAGGCACGCAGGTAACCCAAAACGTCATCGCCCAAGTCAATCTCGGCGCCTTTGGCATCTACGGTTTTGACCTTGCCTGTAACCACTGCACCCTTGTCGTTCATGGATGCAAAGGTGGTGAAGGGGTCGGAGTCGAGTTGCTTGATACCCAAGGAAATGCGCTCGCGCTCCACGTCCACCGCCAGAATGATGGCCTCCACGTCTTGGCCCTTCTTGAAGTTGCGCACAGCGGTTTCGCCAGGCTCGCTCCAAGACAGGTCGGACAGGTGCACCAAGCCGTCAATGCCAGCGGCCAAGCCCACAAACACACCAAAGTCGGTGATGGACTTGATCGGACCTTTGACGCGATCGCCGCGCTTGCTGTTCATGGCAAATTCTTGCCAAGGGTTGGCACGACACTGCTTCATGCCCAAGCTGATGCGGCGCTTGTCTTCGTCGATCTCCAGCACCATGACTTCGACTTCGTCGCCCAAGGCGACCAGTTTGCTTGGGGCCACGTTTTTGTTGGTCCAGTCCATTTCAGACACGTGGACCAAGCCTTCGATACCGGGTTCGAGTTCGACAAACGCGCCGTAGTCGGCGATGTTGGTGATCTTGCCGAACAAACGGGTGCTTTGTGGATAACGGCGGTTGACGCCCATCCATGGGTCGTCGCCCATTTGCTTGAGGCCCAAAGAGACGCGGTTTTTGTCGGTATCAAACTTGAGGATCTTGGCGGTAATTTCTTGACCGGCTGTAACCACTTCAGAAGGATGGCGGACACGACGCCATGCCATGTCGGTGATGTGCAACAAGCCATCGATGCCGCCGAGGTCAACGAAGGCACCGTATTCGGTGATGTTTTTGACCACGCCATGGACCACAGAACCTTCTTTGAGGTTGTCCATGAGTTTGGCGCGCTCTTCGCCCATCGACGCTTCAACCACGGCACGGCGAGACAACACGACGTTGTTGCGTTTGCGGTCGAGCTTGATGACTTTGAATTCCATGGTCTTGTTCTCATAAGGAGACAAGTCTTTGATCGGACGGGTGTCGATCAATGAACCAGGCAAGAAGGCACGGATGCCGTTGACCAAAACGGTCAGGCCACCTTTGACTTTGCCGCTGGTCGTGCCAGTAACAAATTCGCCAGATTCGAGGGCTTTTTCTAAGCTCATCCAAGAGGCCAAACGCTTTGCTGTGTCGCGGCTCAGAATGGTGTCGCCGTAGCCGTTTTCAACGCTACCGATTGCGACGGAGACGAAGTCGCCAGCTTGGACTTCGAGTTCGCCCTGGTCGTTTTTAAATTCCTCGATAGGCACATAAGCCTCAGACTTGAGGCCAGCGTTCACGACGACGTGGTTGTGTTCAATACGCACCACTTCAGCAGTGATCACTTCTCCCGTGCGCATTTCAGAGCGCTTCAAGGATTCTTCAAACAGGGCGGCAAAAGATTCAGACATGTATTTTTGTGTGGCGTGTGCCACGGGTTAGGTTGTCGATCCATTTGGCCAGTGCGCCAATGCAGCGCGAGGGGAGCCAAATGGGCCAGGGTGCAGACTAGGGATTAGAAAGGCTGCTTTGCTCTCCACCAAGCCAAAACTTGGTCCACCGAGGCTTCGATGGACAGCTGGGAGTTGTCGAGCTGGAGAGCGTCTTGAGCAGGTTTTAAGGGTGCAACGCTGCGGTTGGAGTCGCGGGCGTCACGTGCCTCTAAATCGGCGCGAAGACTGTCGAGTGTAGTCGAAATTCCCTTAGAAATCAACTGCTTATGGCGTCTTTCTGCTCTTTGCGCGGCGCTGGCGGTCAAATACACCTTCAACGGCGCGTGGGGAAAGATCACAGTGCCCATGTCACGCCCATCGGCCAACAGACCTGGCAGACGCTGAAAACTGTGTTGCAAGGCGACCAAAGCTGTGCGTACGGCGGGCAACACCGAGACTTTGGAGGCGTTCATGCCGGCTTCTTCGGTGCGGATGGCGTCGCTCACGTCTTGGCTGCCCAGCCACACAGACTCGCCCTCAAATCGCACAGGCAGAGTCCGAGCAAGGTCGGCGATGGTGTTTTCGTGCGCGGCGTCCAGTTGCAGACCCGTTTGTATCGCTGCCAGGGCTGTGATGCGGTAGAGCGCACCTGAATCCAAATAGTGGTAGCCCAAAGCCTGCGCCACACGGCTGGCCAAAGTGCCTTTGCCCGACGCGGTGGGGCCATCGATACAGATGACGGGAATATGTGGTGTGTCGGCTCGGGTGATTGAGAACAGCGCCTCGAAATAGTCGGGGAAAGTTTTCGCAACGCATTTAGGGTCTTCGATACGCACGGGGATGTGCGCTGCATTAAAGGCCGCCAAAGAGAAACACATGGCAACGCGGTGATCGTCGTAGGTGTGGATGGAGGCGGGTTTCCATTGGTTTTTAGGTAACGGATATACCTTTAACCAATCAGCGCTTTCTTCCACCTGCGCTCCGAGCTTTCTGCATTCGGTTGCCATGGCGTGGATACGGTCTGTTTCTTTGACGCGCCAACTCGCAATGTTGCGCAAGGTGGTGGGGCTGTCGGCATACAGCGCCATCACGGCCAAGGTCATGGCGGCGTCGGGAATGTGGTTGCAGTCGAGTTCAATGCCTTTGAGCGGCCAAGCGCCGCGACGCACCTCTAACCAATTGGGGCCACTGGTGATCTGCGCGCCCATTTGTGCGGCTGCATCCATGAAGCGGATATCACCCTGAATGGAATCAGCGCCAACGCCTTGGATACGAACCGGTGGCCCATCTGCGGCAATCGCACCCAGCGCAATGAAGTAACTGGCCGACGATGCATCGGCTTCTACGTGGATGGTTTTTGGGGACTGGTAAGACGACCCGGCAGGGATGGTGAAACGCTGCCAACCATCGCGTTGCACTTGAATGCCAAAGCGCTCCAAGAGGTTGAGTGTGATATCGATATAGGGTTTGCTGATAAGTTCGCCCACCACCTCAATCACGATGGCGCGGTTTTTAGCGGCGAGGGGTAAAGCCATCAACAAAGCCGTTAAAAACTGGCTGGAGACGTCGCCACGTACTTGAATGGGTTGGTCTAACTTCAGCGTAGGTTTGCCAATGCGCAAAGGCGGAAAGCCGTCGTTGCCTAGGTATTCAATGTGGCAACCCAGCAAACGCAATGCATCGACCAAATCGCCAATCGGCCGCTCATGCATACGCGCCACACCTTTGAGTGTGAAGTCTCCGCCCAAGACAGCTAAAGCCGCGGTGAGAGGGCGCATCGCAGTGCCTGCGTTGCCCATGAAAAACTCGATGGGTTGCGTGTGCTGTAACTGTCCGCCCAAGCCAGTGATGGTGACGGTGGTGCCAGCCTCATTCACGCCGCAACCGAGTTGACGCAAGGCCGCGAGCATGACGCGGGTGTCGTCTGAGTCGAGTATGTCGTGAACGACAGTCGTGCCTTGGCAAAGGGCCGAAAGCAAGAGAACGCGGTTAGAAATACTCTTGGAGCCCGGCAGCGTGATAGTGCCCGAGGCGCTTTGCAGGGGTGGTAGGTCTAAAAATTCGGTGGAAAACATTTATGCATCTGACGCCAAGTTAGTCGCGTCCATCGCCTGCAACTTCCAAGCACTGCGCACATGGCTGGCTTGGGCAATCAATGATTGAAGCGCTTGGGTGTCTTGGTTTTGTAAAGCCTCTTCCAACTGCGCCAAAGCCTGTTTGAAGTGCGTGATCTGGCTGAGTACTTCGG
>DDPM01000117.1 GCA_002342165.1 Hylemonella sp. UBA2468 | reverse complement strand
TGCTTGCGGTCTTTCACGCCTTGCAAGTCCAAAGAGCCGCGAACGATGTGGTAACGCACACCAGGCAAGTCTTTCACACGACCGCCGCGCACCAGCACCACCGAGTGCTCCTGAAGGTTGTGGCCCTCACCGCCAATGTAAGAAATCACCTCAAAGCCATTGGTCAAACGAACCTTGGCCACCTTTCGCAAGGCTGAGTTAGGCTTTTTTGGTGTGGTGGTGTAAACGCGGGTGCACACGCCACGTCGCTGCGGGCAGTTTTGCATGGCCGGGCTTTTGGATTTAATCACCTCGACCTGTCGGCCTTGACGCACTAATTGATTGATGGTTGGCATGGAATCTGTTTCCTAAACAGGATTTTCGCAAAGCCGATCAGTATAGCTCCTATTGCTTAGGTCTGCAATGGTATGCGATGTTTTGAATGATTTTTACTGAATCCACAGCCTGACCGCATCCCAAGCGCGCGCCAATATGCCGGCTTGCTCTACGCCCTGCAGCGCCGAAAGACTGATTTCAGACAACACTTGCTCACCCACATACACCTTCAACACCCCAACGGTTTGCCCCTTGTCCACAGGCGCCACCAAAGGGCTGGGGCGCAGGACCTCAGACTTCAAACGGTTGGCACTGCCTGCAGGTACGGCCACCACAATCGGCTCGGCTCGACCCAACTGAACTGTGGGTGCCTTGCCCTTCCAAATCACGGGAGACATGACCGCCTGATTGGCGTCAAAAAGCTTGATGGGCTCATAGGCCGTAAAGCCCCAGTTCAGCAGCTTTTGCGATTCGTTGGCGCGGGCCTGCTCTGAGCTGGCCCCCAACACGACCGACAACAACCTTCGCGAACTGCTGCCCGTCCCCTTCTGCGACGCTGGGGCCAAATGCGGGTAATCGCGCTTGGATGTGGCAATCAGGCAAAAACCGGCGGCTTCGGTGTGCCCGGTTTTCAGGCCGTCCACCGTGGGGTCGCGAAACAACAACAAGTTGCGATTGGTATCGTTGGCTGAAGGAGTGCCTGGGTAGCGGTATTTACGCAAAGCGTAAAAGTGCATGTACTGCGGAAAGTCCGCCATCAAGCGGGCGCCCAAGGTTGCCAGATCTCGAGCCGTGGTGGTGTGGCCAGCCTCGGTCAGGCCTTCCGGGTTTTTGTAGCTGGTGGCCTTCATGCCCAAGCGAGCAGCTTGCTCGTTCATCAATTGCACAAAACGCTCTACCGTGCCGCCCACACCCTCAGCCAGAACCACCGTCGCGTCGTTGCCCGATTGCACCACCATGCCCTTGATGAGGTCTTCCACGGGCACCATCATTTTGGGGTCAATGAACATGCGTGAGCCCGGCATGCGCCAAGCCCTTGGACTGACCGGCAGGGCCTGATTTAAGTCCAGCTTGCGGGCCCGCAAGGCATCAAACACCAGATATGCCGTCATCAACTTGGTTAAAGACGCGGGCTCTACAGGGCTGTCGGCATCTTTTTGGGCAAGCACTTGGTTGCCTGCCGTGACATCGATCAACAGATAGGCCCTTGCTGCAATTTCGGGTGGCTGCGGCATGCCTTGGCTCAAAACGGTATTTTGGCTTTGCGCTGCAGCCGTTACAAGTTGCCCCAACATGGCCACCGTCACCACCAAGGCCCTCAAACCACAACCGACCAGCCAAGAAGAGCTCATGCGACGCCTTGGCTCAAATGCCGCGCCACCAAGCTTTTAAGCAGAGGCAGTTGGCCATGGAAAAAGTGTGAGCCTGCGGGCACCACCGTCACCGGTAAGACCTGGGGGCGCGCCCAGTTCATCACGTCTGACAACGGCACGGTGTCATCGAGCTCACCGTGAACCACCAAGGTGCGCTCGTGCAGGTTTGCAGGTATCTGCGACACCTCAAAACGACTGGCTGCAGTCCCCACCAAAATCAGCGGCCCAAGCTGATCCATTTGACCCTGCTGAACCAATACATCCAAAGCTTTTGTAGCCACAAAGGCCCCAAAAGAAAACCCGGCCAAGGCCAGAGGGCCAACAGGTGCCAAGTGCTTGACCACCGCCAAAAAGTCTTGCGCCTCACCAATGCCGTGATCGTGCACCCCCTCGGTATCACCCACCCCCCTGAAGTTGAAGCGAACCGAAGTCCAACCCTTAGACACAAAGGCCCTGGCCAGCGTCTGAACCACCTTGTTGTCCATAGTGCCACCAAACAGAGGGTGGGGGTGCGCAATCACAGCTATGCCTTTTGCCGCCATGCCAGGGGCTGCAGCATCTGATGTGGGCGCATCCACCAAGACTTCAATTCGACCCACAGGGCCTTGGATCCAAAGTTTTTGCGTACTCGCGTTCATCTGAGACTTTGTAAGTTGTGTGGGTTGACTGGTTCTAACGCCCAATGTCTGGGGGTGTCAGCAAGCGCTGCACCACCTGACCATTCTTCAAATGGGAAGTCACAATCTCGTCTATGTCCGAAGTGTCCACGTAGGAGTACCAAACCCCCTCGGGGTACACCACCAACAGAGGCCCACCAGCGCAGCGATCCAAGCAACCAGCTTTGTTGACACGAACCTGCCCTGGCCCCGACAAACCCGCCGCCTTAACTTGGGATTTGCAATGGTCAAACGCCTCTTGCGCTTGGTATTGGGCACACGAAGCCTCACCATTTTTGCGCTCATTCAGGCAAAAAAACACATGCCGTTGGTAATACGTAGTAGGTAACCCTGGTTGAGAAACATGGGGTTGAGTCATAACTTTTGCGGATTGAGGTTGGGTTGTCATGGGCGTCTCATCATTGGGATGTCCGTTTATAACGTTATCGAAAGGCATCTAACTGGACGCTGTTTTATTTGGCAGGACAAGGTACGACGACGCATAGGCCAGGACCGCGTAGGGCCAGCACCACCCCAGCCACTCCAGCACGCCATAAAAACGGGCACCACTGCCCAAATCCCAATGTTGCAAGGTTTGTTCAAAGTACACCGAAGAAGCGGACTGGTTGATCAAGATCAGGCTCACCATCATGGCCACACACAAACCCCCTGCGCATATGCGGGCGGATGCATTTAAAAAGGCCCCGGCCAGCAACAGGCTGAGCACGACGCCAACACCCACAGGCAGGTCTAACCATGCCCACAAATACGACCATCCCAAACTCCATGCGCTGGAAAGGCAAGAAGCCAACATACCCGCTGTTAATACAGCCCCCATCAGCGATAAACGTTGTGTGCGCTTTCGGGTGATGCAAAAGCCCAGCAGGCTCGGAGCCAAAGCAGACAACATCACACAGACCACCATGGCAGATGGCAGCAGGGGCTGCAGTTCGGTTTCTCTGATGGGCAACAGGGCTAAAAACGGTGTGTCTTCCAGCAGCTCCACCAAGCCCGCCTCCACTGGCTCCATCACCCGCCCCAGACCAAAAGGCAGGGCTAAGGGGTACAACAGAGCGGCTGGCCACAGCGCCAGCAACACCAGGCCGCCGCGCGCCTCAGGCACAAACCAACGCGCGCGCCAATGGCTCCATCGCTCTAGGGCGCCCAGCTGGTGCAGCAGCAAAGCCACCCCCGCACCCAACACACCACCTAAAAAATTCAGAAAGACATCTAAGTTAGAGGGTACGCGCGCAGGCAAATACACCTGCAAGGTTTCCAGGGTGAGCGACAACGACGCACACAACCCCATGGCCAAACCTCCTGCCCACCGGACTTGGCCGGTTCGGCAGGCGCCCACGGCCAAAAAAAGACCTAAGGGCGCATAGCCCCAGACATTGATCCAGACGTCAAAGCGCGTCCAGTAACTGGGCAAGGGCGCCCACCAAAACTCCCAGGGTGAAGCGCCTAAATTGCGCCAATCGGAAAACGGAAAGAGGCTGGCGTAAACAATCAGCCCGGCATAGGCCAGCGCCAAAGGCCAGGCTGAAGATTTGTGTGGGTCTGCAAATTTTGTCAAGGCTCAGTTTCACACCAACTCAAAAGGGCTTGACCACCACCAGCACCACCGCCAGCAACATCAGCACCACGGGCAACTCGTTGAACCAGCGAAACCATACATGGCTGCGCTGGTTAAGTCCCTGCTCAAAGCGGCGCAACATACGGGCGCACATATGGTGATAGCCCACTGCAGCCAGCACCACCAATAACTTGGCGTGCATCCAACCGTTGCCCGGGCCCGTCAAGCCAATGCTGTAGCCCAACCAAAGCCACACTCCCAGCAACACCGCGGGTCCAGCCAAAATGCCCGTAAAGCGCAACAACTTTTGCGCCATCAGCAAGAGCCGCGCGTATTCCGCCTGAGAGTCTGGCGAAACCTGTGCCAAATTTACATAAATGCGTGGCAGGTAAAACAAGCCCGCGAACCAGCTGGCCACGAACACAATATGAAGTGACTTGACCCAAAGCATGCGGTGCCCTCCTGTGAATGGACGGATTGTGAACGAGGCGATTGTCCAAAAAAAAACCCCGGCACACGGCCGGGGTGTCAAGCCTTTTATGCTGTCACACATCAAGGCCCCGCTCAGGGAGGAAAAGCGGGGGGCATATGCCCTGACAAAATGTAACAAAGCTCATGCTGCATCACAAGCCTGAGTTCACCAGTCAGACAACTTACACGCTCACTTGCGTCACTTTTTTGTCGTGGTGCATGAGTTGCCAACTTAAGGTCATGACCTAGCGCCCAGATTTGCTGTCGCGTCTTTTTCGGGCAGAATTTGCAACATGACCCCTTTTGCCCCCTATCCTCATGGTCGTCCGCGTCGACTCCGGCGCGACGATTTCACGCGCAACTTGGTCCGCGAGCACACCGTAAGCGTGAACGACCTCATCTACCCCGTTTTTGTGCTTGAAGGCACACGCCAGCAGCAAGCTGTGGCCTCCATGCCAGGCGTGGAGCGTCTGAGCCTGGACCTGCTCCTGCCGGTGGCCGAGGACTGCGTCAAGCTGGGCATTCCGGTCATGGCCTTGTTTCCGGTGATTGAAGCGTCCCTGAAAACACCCGATGGCACCGAAGCCACCAACCCTGAGGGCTTGGTACCCCGCGTGGTGCGCGAACTCAAGGCACGGTTCCCCCAATTGGGCGTGATGACCGATGTGGCCCTTGACCCCTACACCAGCCATGGTCAGGACGGCGTGATAGACGCAACGGGCTATGTGCTCAATGACGAAACCTTAGAGCTGCTGACCCAACAAGCCGTGGTGCAAGCCGAGGCTGGCGTGGACATTGTGGCGCCCAGCGACATGATGGACGGGCGCATTGGATCTATTCGGGCCATGCTTGAGGCCAACCTCCACATTCACACCCGCATCATGGCCTACAGCGCCAAATATGCCAGTGCGTTTTACGGGCCGTTTCGAGACGCAGTGGGCTCTTCGGGCCAATTGGGCAAAAGCAACAAAAAGGTGTACCAAATGGACCCGGGCAACACCGACGAAGCCCTGCGCGAAGTGGCCATGGACATTGCTGAGGGGGCAGACATGGTCATGGTTAAACCGGGAATGCCTTACCTTGACATTGTGCGGCGCGTGAAAGCCGAGTTCCGCGTGCCTACCTTTGCCTACCAAGTGTCGGGCGAGTACGCCATGCTCAAAGCTGCCGCACAAAACGGCTGGCTCGACCATGACGCGGTCATGATGGAAAGCTTGCTGGCTTTCAAGCGGGCTGGCGCTGACGGCGTGCTGACCTACTTTGCCCGCGACGTGGCCCGACTCTTGAAGGCCACTGCCGCTTAAATTCGGCTTAGTTTGAGCCTAATTCACCCTAAGTACTGATCGAAAAAGCGCAGGCTTCGGCTGTAGGCCACGCGAGCTGCTGCGGCGTCAAATGCACCGCGCTGGTCACAGTTGAAGCCATGGTTGGCGGCATACACCTGCACCTGCACGTCTGGATGCGCCGCTTTAAAAGCGTTCACGCCGACCATCGGAATGTGGGTATCGAGCTCGCCAAAGTGGGCCATCACCGGGCATTTGGGCGTTCGTGCAGACTCAGCTTCGGTGGTCACGCCGCCGCCGTAATAAGCCACCGCGGCACTCACGCCCTTGAGCAGGCAGGCACTGCGCCAGGTCAGCAACCCACCCCAGCAGTAACCCACCACACCCACTTTGCCAAACTGGGCCGCATGATCCACGGCCGCTTGAATATCGGCCATGACCCCGGGGGCGGGCAGCTCTTCCACCGCTTTTTTGAGCGCGAAACCAGCGGCCATATCGTCTGGGGTGTAGCCCATTTCCACATCCGCTTTCACACGCTGAAACGCTGCGGGAGCCATGGCCATGTAGCCGGCTGCCGCATAGCCATCCACCACAT
Organism: Hylemonella sp. UBA2468; assembly: GCA_002342165.1. GTDB lineage: Bacteria > Pseudomonadota > Gammaproteobacteria > Burkholderiales > Burkholderiaceae_C > Hylemonella. Next base: position 3,553 of record DDPM01000117.1, on the reverse strand, counting down.
TGCGAATGTGAGAGTTCACCCCAAAAATCTCCTGCAACACCACCACTGCGCCGCGGGCAACACCCTCAGGGTGCGCCACGTAAGATGTGCACACAAAACCGTCTGCAGCTTTGAGGTCGATAAATTCATGCATGGTGGGTCTCCTATTGGTAAATATGTTTAAAAAAACGTCTGGCTAGACGGGGCTGGTGGCTTTGGCCAAGCGCCGCTCCAAAAAGTCTAAGCGGTCTTGGCCCCAAAAAATTTCGCCGTCCATCACATAGCTGGGTGCACCAAAAACGCCAGCATCAATAGCCAGCTGGGAATCAGCTTCATAACGCTCTTGCACCGTTTGGCTGTGCGCCTGCTCAAGGCGCTTGGCAGACAGGGCCTGCTCTGCGAGCAAACTGGCAAGTACTTTTTCGTCTGCGATATTGAGCTCGTTGGCCCACACGGCGGCCAAGATGGCGGCGGTCAGGCTCAGGGCGGCTTCGGTGCCGTCGTGCAGGTCCACCGCAATGATCAGGCAGGCCGCATCATCACCAGACACCGGAAAAAACTTGGGCTGGGTGTTGAGCGGCAATTGCAAATAATCGCTGTAGCGGCGCAACTCCAGCAAACGGTAAGCCTGACGCTGCTTGGGGCGCTTGTTCAAAGGCAAACCGCCCGAAACCGGAAACACCTTGCCCCCCAAATCCACGGGCAACACCCTAATAGTGGCACCAGCGGCCTTGGCAATTTCCACAAACCGGGTGTGCCCCAAATAGGCCCAAGGGCTTTGGGGCGCAAAGTAGTAATCTACCGTCACAGGCTTGGCAGCAGACATGGCAGCTCCTGAATTAGAGTTGCCGATACTAGCTCCTTATTATGAAGGGCTTTTTCTGGGATCAGTTTTTTGGAGGGTTGTTGAACGCAAATGTGGAGTAGGTTTGCTCGGCCACGCGGTGCCACACCAAAATATCCCCACGGAACTTGCGCCATGATTCGTAAATTTTCTTGAAGGACGGGTTTTTGGCAGATTCTTCAGCGTACAAATCAAAGGCGGCGTCCTGCGCTTTTTTCATCATGTCGGTGGTGTAAGCGTGCAACTTGACGCCGTTGCCCACCAAGCGGCGCAAAGCCGTGGGGTTCTTAAAGTCGTACTCGGCCATCATGTCCAAGTTGGCTTCAGCCGCTGCCGCCTCAAACGCCGCTTGGTACTCCTTGGGCAGACTGTCCCAGACTTTGGTGTTGACGTAGAACGAATACATCGAGTTGCTTTCCCACCAGCCGGGGTAGTAGTAATGGGGAGCCACTTTGTAAAAGCCCAGTTTTTCATCGTCGTAAGGGCCCACCCATTCAGCAGCGTCAATGGTGCCTTTTTCCAGAGCGGGGTAAATGTCACCACCAGCAATTTGCTGAGGTACGGCGCCCAAACGGGCCATGACCTCGCCACCCAAACCGGCGATGCGCATTTTTAGGCCCTTGAGGTCGTTGATAGACTTGAGCTCTTTACGAAACCAGCCACCCATTTGCACGCCGGTGTTACCGCCGGGAAAGCTGATGATGTTGTAGTCGGACAAAAACTCGCGTACCAGCTGCAAGCCGCCGCCGTAGTACATCCAAGCGTTTTGCTGGCGCTGGTTCATGCCAAATGGAATGGTGGTTTCAAAACCAAAGGTTTTGTTTTTGCCCACAAAGTAATAGGCTGCGGTGTGGGCCAGCTCCACACTGCCGCCTTGCACAGCATCCACCACACCAAAAGCGGGCATCAGCTCACCGGCTGCGTGCACCGAAATTTGAAACTTGCCTCCGGTGATGGCTGCCAAACGCTTGGCCAACACCTCTGCGCCACCGTAAATGGTATCCAAGCTTTTGGGGAAACTTGACGCCAGTCGCCAACGGATATTGGGCAGGCTCTGAGCAATGGCAGGCGCTGAAAGAGTAGCGGCCACTCCGGCTGCGCCCGCCACCAGGCCTGATTTAAGCAAGTCGCGTTTGTTCATGTGTCGTCTTTCAATAGTTAGGGGAATACTCATGACAAGCAATACACGTGCCACCCACGCACGCTTATGATCGGCTCAAATACTAACCAAGTGTTCGCCCACTACGGGCGAACCCCAACAGGAGACTTCGCCATGCGCACTATTGACCACTATTTGGCAGGCCATGTGGTGGCCGGCACTTCCGGCCGCTATCAAGATGTAACCAACCCTGCCACCGGAGCCGTGACGGGCCGCGCAGCATTGGCCTGCACCGAAGAGGTGCAGCGCGCGGTCGCCGCAGCCCACGCGGCATTCCCCGCTTGGGCAGACACCTCGCCCCTGAAGCGCGCGCGGATTATGTTTAAATTTTTGGAGCTGCTCAACCAGCAGCGCGATGCGCTGGCACACTTGATCACCGCCGAACACGGCAAGGTGTTTACCGATGCCCAAGGCGAGGTGACCCGGGGAATTGAAATTGTGGAATTTGCCACCGGCATCCCCCAACTTCTTAAAACCGACTTCACCGAACAAGTGTCCACTGGCATGGACAACTGGACGCTGCGCCAGCCTTTGGGTGTGGTGGCAGGCATCACGCCGTTCAACTTTCCGGTCATGGTGCCCATGTGGATGTTTCCGGTGGCTATTGCCACGGGCAACACCTTTGTGCTCAAACCCAGCCCCACCGACCCGTCGCCCGCTTTGTTGATGGCCGATTTGCTGAAGCAAGCCGGGCTGCCAGACGGGGTGTTCAATGTGGTGCAAGGCGACAAAGTGGCGGTAGACGCCCTGCTGGAGCACCCCGACGTCAAGGCCATCAGCTTTGTGGGCTCCACCCCCATAGCCAACTACATCTATGAAACCGGTGCGCGCCATGGCAAACGGGTTCAGGCTCTGGGCGGCGCCAAAAACCACATGGTGGTCATGCCCGACGCTGATTTAGGCCAGGCCGTGGACGGCCTTATTGGCGCGGCGTTCGGCTCGGCAGGCGAGCGCTGCATGGCCATTTCAGTGGCGGTGTTGGTGGGTCCGGTGGCGGATCTCATCATGCCCCAACTGGTCGATCGCACACGCGCACTCAAAATTAAAAACGGCACCGAGCTGGACTCTGAAATGGGCCCCATCGTCACTGCAGCGGCGCATGAGCGCATCACCGGGTACATCGCTCAAGGCGAACAAGAAGGCGCCAAGTTGCTGGTAGATGGCCGCCATTTCAAAGCCGCCAGTGCCGGTGCGGGTTGCGAACGCGGTTTTTGGATGGGGGGCACCCTGTTTGACAACGTCACGCCTGACATGCGCATTTACAAAGAAGAAATTTTTGGCCCTGTGCTGTCTTGCGTGCGCGTGCCCGACTTTGCCAGTTCAGTAGCACTGATCAACCAGCATGAGTTTGGCAACGGCGTGTCGTGCTACACCCGTGACGGCCATGTGGCGCGGGAATTTAGCCGCCGCATTCAGGTGGGTATGGTGGGCATCAATGTACCGATTCCTGTGCCCATGGCCTGGCACGGTTTTGGCGGCTGGAAACGCTCGCTTTTTGGCGACATGCATGCCTACGGCGAAGAAGGGGTGCGTTTTTACACCAAGCAAAAGTCCATCATGCAGCGCTGGCC
>DDPM01000055.1:1382-3458 GCA_002342165.1 Hylemonella sp. UBA2468 | reverse complement strand
TGTATTTCTTGCTGTACTTCCCAAGTGCTGCGCCAGGCAATGCCCGCGCCTGCCAAGCACCAGTCTTTAAGCACTTGCCCGTCGCTGCAGTCCATCGGGCCGTTGGGTTTGTAGTGCACCACTTGGCCCTGCACCTGAAATGCCCAACCACGGGTTTGCGAAGCATCACTGGAAAGCGTCAAGCAGGTATAGCGAGACAACTCCTGCGGGTGTTGGGGTGTACCGTGTTGCGCCAAAAACCCAGGCGTGGCCACGCACAGACGTCGGTTGTCAGCCAGCCGCACGCTCACCAAAGAGGAGTCGGGCAGGTCGCCCACCCGCACGGAGCAGTCAAACCCCTCGCGGGCCAAATCCACCACACGGTCGCTCAAGTTGAGCGATACCGTGACCTCGTGGTGAAGTTCGCGAAACTGAGGCACCAAGGGCGCCACATGTCGGCGGCCAAATCCGGCAGGCGCCGTCAAGCGCAGATGTCCGCTCGCTTTAACGCCACCTGCAGACACGCTGGCTTCAGAGTTGGCCCACTCCGTGAGCAAGCGCTGGCAATCTTCTAGAAACGACGAGCCTTCATGGGTCAGGGTCATGCGCCGCGTGGTTCTGACCAGCAACTTGACGCCCAGACGCTCTTCCAGCGCATCCAGTCTGCGGCCAATGATGGCAGGGGCCACCCCCTCGACTTGGGCAGCAGCCGTCATGCTGCCGTGCTGAATCACCGACACAAAGGTTTCTATTTGTTTGAATTTGTCCACTGCATCAGGAGGTTTATTGCAAAGCTTGGTGGCGTCAACTTGGGGTTTAATATGCTTTAAATCTCAGTTTTACATGAGTTTGCAAATTTCATAACTACCAAGGAAGACATATGAAACCATCCACAAGGTTCCTGCCACTTATTTTTACTTCCACCGTGAAACGGCTGACAGAAGGCAGCCTTGTTGCCCTAACTGTCACTCTAGGATTATTGACGGGATCTGCAAGTGCCCAAACCTATCCCACCAAACCCATCACGTTGGTGGTGCCTTTTGCAGCGGGTGGGCCGACGGATATCGTGGCCCGTACGCTGGCTGCCTCCATGACCAAGGTCATGGGTCAGACCGTTGTGGTAGAAAACAAAACCGGTGCGGGCGGCACCATTGCCTCAGCCTATGTGGCCAAAGCTCCAGCAGACGGCTACACCTTTTTGATTCACCACAACGGTATGGCCACCGCCCCCGCTCTGTACCGAAAGCTCAATTCCAACCCCTTGACTGATTTTGAGTATGTGAGTCAAGCGGTGGATGTGCCCATGACCTTGATTGCCCGAAAAGACTTCCCAGCCAGCAACATGTCGGAGTTGATCACCTACCTAAAAGCCAATTCCAGCAAAGTCAATTTGGCCAATGCCGGTTTAGGTGCGGTGTCTCACTTGTGCGGCATGCTGTTGCAGCAAGCTCTTGGGGTCGATTTGACAACGGTTCCCTTTCAGGGCACCGGTCCCGCCTTGAATGCCCTGCTGGGAGGACAAGTGGACCTGTTGTGCGACCAAACCACCAACACCGTGCCGCACATCAAAGCCGGCACCGTCAAAATGTATGGCGTAACCACCAAGCAACGCATCAAAGCCTTGCCCGACCAACCCACCTTGAGCGAAGGAGGCCTGAAAGACTTTGAAGTGGTGGTGTGGCATGGTGTGTATGCTCCTAAAGGTACGCCTGCAGCTGCCATTGAAAAGTTCGGATCCGTATTGCGCGCCGGTATGAAAGACCCCAATTTTGTTAGCCGCATGGCCGATTTAGGGGCCGAGATGACCCCCGATGCCAAGCAAACTCCCGAAGGCTTGCGTACATGGCTCAACTCCGAGGTGAACAAGTGGGGCCCCATCATCCGCAAAGCGGGTGTTTACGCCGATTGATGATTCCAAACGGACTTGGGAGGGGTCCCAGGCCCAAAGTTTAATTTATTTGAAAAAAGTAAATAATCAAGTGATTTAAATGGCATCAATGCCTTTCTGAGTATCAAATACAGTTGTGGCCTCACATAAGGATGCGTCATGACCACATCAAACAGCACGCCCAGAACCACTTGCCAACGGCTGCAAGT
>DDPM01000055.1:0-1299 GCA_002342165.1 Hylemonella sp. UBA2468 | reverse complement strand
CCTGGCCCATGACCTGGCCCCCGAAAACGACGCCTTGTTGGCTGAGCGTGACCGCCTGCAAACCGAGCTGGACGCTTGGCACCAGGCGCACCCGGGCCCGATTCAAAACATGTCGGCCTACCGTGCGTTTTTAGAGCGCATTGGCTACTTAGTGCCTGTGCCTGCCGAGGTGGTCAGCGACACCGCCAATGTGGACGCCGAGCTGTCCGTGCAAGCGGGGCCGCAATTGGTGGTGCCTATTTTGAATGCGCGTTACGCCCTCAATGCAGCCAACGCACGCTGGGGTTCGCTTTACGACGCGCTTTACGGCACAGATGCCCTGCCCGAAACCGCAGGTGCGACCAAAGTGGCAGCTGACGGCAAAGGCTACAACCCCGTGCGCGGCGCCAAGGTGATTGAATACGCCCGCCATGTGCTGGACCGCGTAGCACCTTTGACTCAAGGCTCACACCTGCACTCTGTGGCTTACCGTGTGGAGGGCGGGCAGCTGGTGGTGGCATTGTCCAAAGGGGGCACGCGCAAATTGCAACTGCCGCACCAATTTGTGGGTTACCAAGGCAGCGCGGCAGCACCAACTGCCATTTTGTTGCGCCACAACGGCATTCATATCGAAATTCAAATCAACCGCAGCACGCCCATTGGGGCCAGCGACGCTGCAGGCGTGAGCGACTTGCTGATTGAAGCGGCCTTGTCCACGATTTTGGATCTTGAAGACTCCGTAGCCGTGGTGGACGCTGAAGACAAAGTAGTGGCTTATAGCAACTGGCTGGGCATCTTGAAAGGCACGCTGACTGAAGCGGTTCAAAAGGGCCCCCATACCTTCACCCGCCGCCTGAACCCAGACCGTGTGTACCGTGGCGCCATGGGCGAGGAAATCAAACTCCATGGCCGCTCCTTGCTGTTTTTACGCAATGTGGGCCATTTGATGAAGAACCCTGCCATCCTTTACGGCAACGGTCAGGAAATTCACGAAGGCATCATGGACGCGGTGATCACCACCACCATTGCCTTGTACGACCTACACGGCAAAACAGAAGGGGGCATACGCAACTCGCGTACCGGCTCTATCTATATCGTGAAACCCAAAATGCACGGTCCTGCAGAAGTATCTTTTGCCAGCAAGCTGTTTGCCCGCGTTGAAGCACTGCTGGGCCTACCGGAAAACACCGTCAAGCTGGGCATCATGGACGAAGAACGCCGCACCAGCGTCAACCTTAAGGCCTGTATTGCTGCGGCCAAGAGCCGTGTGGCGTTTATTAACACTGGCTTTTTAGACCGCACCGGCGACGAAATGCACAC
>DDPM01000156.1:1523-3024 GCA_002342165.1 Hylemonella sp. UBA2468 | reverse complement strand
CCGTCGGATGAAGCAAACCTGCCCATGGGCGTGGCAAAAGGGTGGTCATTGCCCGCTTGCTCGGGCACCACCCCATCAATCAGGTACCTGGCCGCCTGAAAATCGCACAAGCTCACCATGGATTGCAGCAAGTTGGCCTGCACCCACTGCCCTTTGCCAGAGGTCTCGCGCTCGAGCAGGGCAATCAAAATACCCATGGCTGCAAACACCCCGGTGCTGGAGTCAGCAATGGCAATACCCGCCCGCACAGGGCCCTGGCCAGGCAGCCCGGTGACCGACATCAAGCCGCCCATGCCTTGGGCAATTTGGTCAAACCCAGGGCGGGTGCGGTACGGCCCGTCTTCTCCAAAGCCGGAAATGCTGGCCAAGATGATGCGCGGGTTGACTTGGGCCAAGGTCTCGTAGTCAATACCCAGCCGAAACTTGACATCGGGCCGAAAGTTTTCCACCACCACGTCGGCGTCCTTCACCAGCTTGAAAAAAATCTCCTTGGCCTGAGGCTGCTTGAGGTTGAGGGTGATCGACCGCTTGTTGCGGTGCAGGTTGATCATGTCGTAGGTGTCTCGGCCGCCCAAGCCCCCCTCGTTGGCGTCCACCCCCGGGGGAGATTCAATGCGCAGCACGTCGGCACCAAAATCGGTAAGTACCCGCACACAAGTGGGGCCGGAACGTACGCGGGACAGGTCTAATACTTTAAAGCGGCGCAGAGCCTGAGAGTCAGATTGATGGGTCATGGCTTCAATAAAAGATGGAACGCCACTTTAACGCTGCCGACACAAAACAATCTATTGAGACAAACACCAGTGTCAAACCCCGTGCCACTTAGGCTTGGAGCACACTGTCATCACAATCCATTAATAGTTTCAAAAGCCAGTCACGTTGCAAACCTAGAGTGACGGCTTATGAAACACATTGCCTCTTTATCAGTTAGGTCTCGGGTTAGGGTCAAGGTTGGCGATTGGACAGTGCTGGCCACTCTGCTTGGTGGCTTTGCCATGGCGCCACTATATGCAGCTACAGCACGAGATGCTTGGGTGGTGCAGCAAATCAAATCATACAACACACCCTTTAAAGCGCAGCTGCCGCAAGAGCTCAAAACCAAAATGGACAAGATGGCTCTGAGCCCTTTTACCTTTTACAGAGGCACTGCCCATGTGTTTTATGAAGACATGAAGCAGCTGGGCAACTCCAAGTTCCTCAACACAGCCAACAGCAAGGCATGGATCAATGGCGATTTGCACCTTCAAAACGTGGGCGCCTTCAAAGACGCCAATGGCAAGGTGGTGTTTGACCTGACCGACTTTGACGAAAGCTACTGGGGCCCCTATGTGTGGGACATCAGGCGTATGGCCGTGAGCATTGTGTTGGCGGCCAAAGAAAATGGTATTGGCAACAACGACCAGCAAAGCTTGGTGAATGACTTTGTGGACGCTTACCTGAGCAAGATCAGCGACTTTAAAGGCACCAACAACGAAACCAGCGAAACACTCACCACCGCCAA
>DDPM01000156.1:766-1428 GCA_002342165.1 Hylemonella sp. UBA2468 | reverse complement strand
AATGCCAAACGCAGCTTTTTAACCACCTCCGATTTGGCACAGCTCGACGCCACTGGCTACAACAGCATCAAAACCGGCGTGGCCAACTATGTGTCCAGCATTGCCAGCGGTAAGCGCTACGCATCCAACTTTTATACGGTCAAAGACATACGGGTCAAGCTCGGCTCCGGCGTGGGCAGCTTGGGGCGCTACCGTATTTACGTGTTGATTGAAGGGCCCAGCTCGGCCCATACCGACGATGTGATCTTGCAACTGAAACAAGAGTCGACCAGCGCGGTGTCTATAGCCTTGCCCAACCACATGCCCACAGAGGCGTATGGCAACCACGACGGCCAGCGCGCAGCCCTGAGCATGAAAGCCGCCCTGACCAACACCGATGTACTCGTGGGCTGGACCACCATCAACGGAGCGCCCTATTTGGTGCGAGAAAAATCACCCTTTGAGGCAGACTTTGACAGCACCAAACTCACCAAAACCTCTGACTTTTCAGATGCAGTCAAACTGATAGGCAAAGTGGTGGCCAAGGCCCATGCCTTGGCCGACAAAGACTACGACGCCAACCTCATCCCCGACAGCATGGACAAGGAAATTGACGACACGGCGGGCAGCAACAAGTCTGGCTTTAAAAAAGAAGTTCTGGACTTTGCTTTGGACTACGCCAA
>DDPM01000156.1:0-705 GCA_002342165.1 Hylemonella sp. UBA2468 | reverse complement strand
CCGTTGTATTGATTCGCCCAGGCCTCAAGTGAATCAGCGTCTGCCCAAAGCCCTGCGCCAAGCGGCGTGAAGTTGATTGAGTTTTTGTGAGGTTTCGCCATCTTTTGAAGCATTGCGCAGGGCTTGACGCACAAACACCCACAGCAGCAGGGCGAACCCCGTGGCCAATGTGGTGATGATGGCCACCAACGCTTTTTTGGGCTTGCTCTTGCGCTCAGGTGGAAGTGCGGGGTCCACCACCTGAATCACCGCACCCTCGCGGCTTTCGTCCACGCGGGCAATCTCGTACTGTTTGGCCATCAGCTCAAACAGCGTTTCGTGGTATTTGAAGTCTCGGTAACGGCCTATGTAATCGGACTCGGCACCCGAGGTGCCCGAAACGCCCGAAGACAGGTCCGCGCTTTTCGTGCCGTCTTGCGCTTCTGCCTTGGAAATCTGTTGGCGCAGCACCATCAACTCGTTTTGGGCTTGCTTGAAGAGAGGCGAGGTCTCGGTCAGGTAGCCTCGCATGTTGGCCACCTTGATTTCCTGAGCCGTCAACGCCGCCTTCAGGCTGGCCATGCCCGCCACAGCAGCTGTAGGGTTGGCTTTCAAGCTGCTGCTGTTGACCCCACTGGACTTGAGGGCTTGCTCTGCCTTCACCAGGTTGGTTTTGGCCAAGTCCAGCTGCTTTTCAAAAAACACCCGGCGTTGTTGAGCCTCAGT
>DDPM01000052.1:48257-48467 GCA_002342165.1 Hylemonella sp. UBA2468 | reverse complement strand
AGCGCTTCGTTGACCAAACCGCAGTAGTGAGAACGCATGGACATGAGACTTCTTTCGTGAGAATTTGAAAATAAAGGTATGAGGTTTAGCTCTGGATACTTGGAGTTGCCGCTTGGGCTGAAGGTCCGTGAGTAACCGGGACAATCACCCCCATGGACACCACATAAGTCAGCGCCTCATCCACACTCATTTCCAGTTCTATGCAGTCTG
>DDPM01000052.1:28236-48250 GCA_002342165.1 Hylemonella sp. UBA2468 | reverse complement strand
GCCTTGACCATCACAAAATAACCCCCTGTGGGATTGGGCGTGGTGGGTACGTAAAGGCTGATGTGCTCGCTTCCAAGGTGTTGTAGCAGTTCGCCACCGGGCTTACCCGTTAAAAAACCAATGGTCCACATGCCCTCGCGTGGAAATTGCACCAACACGGCTTTGCGAAAGGCATTGCCTTTTTCAGAAAACAAGGTGTCTGAAACCTGTTTCACCCCAGAATAAATGGAGCGCACCACCGGGATACGGTGCAATAGAGCATGCCACCATGTGACCAACTGCCGGCCAATAAAGTTGGACGCCAAAGCCCCAATGGTCAAAACCACCACCAAGGCGAACACCACCCCAAGGCCCGGAATATGCAAGCCTAGGTACTGATCGGGCTGCCATGCTTTGGGCAATATGGCTAGAGATTTATCTAAGGTGGACACCACCCATTCAATCACCCACAAGGTGATGATCAGGGGCACCAGCACCAGCAAGCCGGAAAACAACCATTTACGAAGCTTGCTCATAAAAAAAGTCCTTAAATAGGTGAAGGCAAGAATCAGCTTGTGGTGCTGGCCGTGCCAGAACTAGAACCCGAATCTGACTTGGGCGCAGGGGTTGAGGCTTTGGACTCGGTACTTGAAGTCGTCTTGGAATCTGTCTTGACTTCACTCTTGGTTTCAGATTTGGTCTCCGATTTGGCACCGTCAGCGGCTCCATCAGAACCAGCAGGTTTGCCCGAATCGGCTCCCCCAGCTTCAGAGACTGTTGCCTTGTTACCGTCTCGAAAATCGGTCACATACCAACCAGAACCTTTGAGCTGAAAACCCGCTGCTGTGAGTTGCTTTTGGAATGATTCTTGGTGACAGGCAGGGCACTGGGTCAGCAAGGGGTCAGAGATTTTTTGCAAAACATCTTTGGTGAATCCACAGGATTCACACTTGTAGGCATAAATGGGCATAACAGAGCTTACGTTGATGAGGCAAAACCGTAAATTATAGGCTTCAGAGCCTATTTCAAGGGCTTCAAGGGCTCCTCACCGGCCAAACGGTGGTGGCTGCCATGCGCATTTGCAATGACCTGAGGCGCCATGGAGCCCGTCACCATGCCCAAGAATGCAGCCAATAGACCAGCCAGTTGCGCGGGAAACTCTTCACCGGCAGGGGTAAGCAAAAGCACCCCCCAAGTCAAAACACCCAACGTAATGGAAAACACTGCACCTTGGGTGGTGGCGCGATGCCAATACAAGCCGCAAACCAAAGGCACAAACGCGCCCACCAAGGTGACCTGATAAGCGCTCGACACCATTTCGTAAATCGAGGTGCCCTGCATTTGAATGGCGTAGGCCAATACCAAGGCGCTGAACACAACCAAAGTGATGCGCATGGTGAAGAGCTCTTGGCGGTCGCTCATGTGCGGCCGCCAAGGACGCCAGATGTTTTCCACAAACGTGACGCTGGGTGCCAGCAAAGTGGCCGAAGCGCAGGATTTGATGGCTGACAACAAGGCCCCAAAAAACAGCACCTGCATCACAAAGGGCATTTTTTCCATGACCAGAGTGGGCAATACTTTTTGCGGGTCGTCCGCCAGCAAATCTTGAGCACGCTCAGGCATGATGATGAGCGCACTGGTCACTAAAAACATGGGTACAAAAGCAAACAGGCCGTAGCATAGGCCCCCTATGATGGGACCTCGGGTGGCGGAGCGCTCACTGTCGGCCGACATAACACGCTGGAACACATCTTGCTGAGGAATGGAGCCCAACATTATGGTGATGGCTGCGGCCACAAAAAACAGCACATCCTTCAAACTGGGCTCAGGCCAAAAGTTGAATAAATCTCGGCTCGAGGCCAGCTCCAAAACCTTACCGGCACCACCAGCCATGTCGCTGGCAAACACTGCCAGGATGCTCAAGCCCACCACCAAAATGATCATTTGCATGAAATCGGTAATGGCCACTGACCACATACCGCCAAACAGCGTGTAAGCCAAGATAGAGACCACGCCAATCACCATACCCACAGGCACCGAAATCACGTCCCCAGACAAGAGGTTGAACACCAGCCCTAAAGCGGTGGCTTGGGCCGACACCCACCCCAGGTAGCTCAGCATGATGATGATGGAGCACACGGCTTCAACGCTCCGACCAAAACGCTCGCGAAAGAAGTCGCTGATGGTGAGCAGGTTCATGCGGTACAAACGCGCCGCAAAAAACACACCCACCAAGATGAGGCAACTGGCCGAACCAAACGGATCTTCCACCACATGACCCAAACCGCCGTTGACAAATTTGGCGGGAATGCCCAGCACGGTTTCAGAGCCAAACCACGTGGCAAAAGTGGTGGTGACAATCATGATGAGAGGCAGTTGCCGCCCCGCCACCGCAAAGTCAGATGAATTTTTGACGCGCCTTGCAGCCACTAGACCTATGGCAATCGTGACCAGCAAATACAAAAACACCAGAGTCAACAGCACTTGATCCTCCGTTTGAAGTTGGAGCTGACCCGTTCGCTACAAAGAGCTGAACGACACATTAAAAAACAACTGGACGGCCAACACACCTAAAGCAAAACCCGCACCGACATACATCAAGCCCTGCAAGTAACGGTTGGTTTTGCGCTGCTCGGCCAAGAGCTCTTGCAACTGCTGCCTATGCGGGTTACTGCCCTGTTGCAGGTAATGGTGAAGCAAGCGGGGCAGCTCGGGCAGCATCTTGGCGTAGCGGGGCGCTTGGTTGAGCAACTCATCCCAAAGCTTGCGGGGTCCGATTTGGCTGGACATCCACTTTTCTAGAAAAGGTTTGGCAGTGCTCCACAAATCCAAATCGGGATCAAGCTCTCGGCCTAGGCCTTCAATATTGAGGAGTGTTTTTTGCAGGAGCACCAATTGCGGCTGAATTTCCACTTGGAAGCGGCGCGAGGTTTGAAACAAACGCATCAGCACCATACCCAGCGAAATCTCCTTTAAGGGACGATCAAAATAGGGTTCGCACACAGCGCGAACTGCAGCTTCTAGCTCGTCGACACGGGTGCTGGCGGGCACCCAACCGGACTCAATGTGCAGCTCGGCAACGCGCTTGTAATCGCGCCTGAAAAAAGCCGTGAAGTTTTGGGCCAAATACTCTTTGTCGTACTCGGTGAGAGTCCCCACAATGCCAAAGTCTAAGGAGATGTAGCGCCCCAAAGAAGAGGGCTCTATGCTGACCTGAATGTTGCCGGGGTGCATGTCGGCATGAAAAAACCCGTCGCGAAACACTTGGGTAAAGAAGAGGGTGATGCCATCGCGAGCCAGCTTTTTCATGTCCACGCCCGAAGCCTTTAGCCGGTCCGTTTGGCTTATAGGCACTCCGTTCATGCGCTCCATCACAATGACTTCACTGTGGCAGTAGTCCCAAAACATTTCAGGAATCATGACCAAATTCAGGCCCGCCATGTTACGCCGCAACTGGGCCGCACTGGAAGCTTCGCGCACCAAGTCCAGTTCATCATGAAGGTATTTGTCAAACTCGGCCACCACTTCACGAGGCTTTAAGCGCTTGCCTTCAGCAGACAAAGCGTCTAACCAAGATGCCATCATGCGCAATAGGCGCAAGTCTTTCTCAATGGCCCCCAACATCCCGGGGCGAAGCACCTTGACGGCCACATCACGCTCTACACCCTCGCGGGTTTTGAGGCGGGCAAAGTGCACTTGGGCGATAGAGGCGCTGGCCACCGGAGTGCGCTCAAAGGCACTGAATATGTCGTCCACTTTTTTGCCAAACGCCCGCTCAATGGTGGCAACGGCCACGTCGGAGGAGAAGGGCGGTACGCGATCTTGGAGCCGCGCCAGCTCTTCAGCAATATCGGGGGGTAACAGGTCGCGGCGGGTGGAAAGCACTTGCCCAAATTTCACAAAAATAGGGCCCAGGGCTTCCAAAGCTTCGCGCAAACGCTGGCCGCGGGGTGTGCGAAAGCTGCGCCCCAGAGTCAATATGCGCGTGAGAATCCTGAGGCTGGGATGCTTGAAGCTGCTGAGCAGCAGCTCATCAAGGCCAAAGCGAAACACCACCCAAAGGATGAAAACGCCGCGCAGCAGTTTGCTCATGAATGGTTTGAGCCTGGGGTGGCAACTGCGCCTTTGATCCGGTCCATCAGCTGCAGCAGGGCTGCTTGGGCTCGCCGCACCGCCCGACCCAAAGCATAAGCTGTCGCGTCACCCAAGAGCTTGGCCACATCTTCTTCAATATCCCAGTGCACATGGTCAAACAGCCAGTTGATATCGGCGGCGAGCTGGACATCGCCCTCAATACGCACCGGAGGTTTTTGGCCAGTCATGAGGGTTTGAACAAGGCTGCTCGGCGAAGTTTCGGTGATCCACAACATCAAATCCCCTGAGCCCGGGGTGTTCCATTCAGATGGAGGCAACACATCGAACAAACCGGCTGGCGTGATGCGGACCGCAAGAGACCATTGGTTCCACTGCATCACCAGGCATCGGCCTTTTTGGCGCGCCAGGCGGTTCATGGCTTCGGGCTCTTGCATCAGAACGTGGTTCACAAGCAACAACAATCGCCGTTGAACCTCGAGCGTGGCCCATGCGGGCGGCTGGAATTGTCGTGTGATGGAAAAAAATACGTCGTCTACAAACGACATCGGGGGCTTGATGTTCATAGCCCCCGATTATTCATGCAATTTGCTTATTGCAGCGCCTGAACGCCGGCCACCAACCAACCGCCTTGACCGGACTTAGGTTTGACCAAATTCCAGACTTCGCGGAAAGGGCTAGGACCGGCAGAGGGTTCTTCGCGGATCATGCCGGAGAACTCTACGCTGGCCATGTAATCGCTGCCCAAGTCTTCAATACCCAGCAATTTGGCATCGATCATGACCACATCGGTATGGTTTAAGACGCCGCCCGTATGGGATTCGCGGTCGGCCAGTTGCTGACGCATTTCTTCCAACATGTCGTCGGTCATCATGGCGCGCAAGGTAACCAAATCGGCTTTATCCCAAGCAGCCTGCATGTCCACAAAATTGACTTTTGCAGCGGCCACAAAACCTTCGGTGTCAAAACCTTCGGGAATTGACCAAGTGGAAGATGGCGTGGCCAAACCGGAACCGATAACGATACCTTGGCTGCTTTGAGGACGGCCGTTGTAGCCAGAAGTTTCAAAAGAGGCTTGGTGCCGTTCCCAAGGGCGGGCAGAGGCGTCGTTGCCTACGTTTTCGGGCCTGTAGCCAGGTTGCAAAGTATCGGCCGTGCCAACGTTGGCCCCTTGGTAGGCAAAGGTAGGCTGATTTTGGAGCTGGTTCTGAGCCGCGCGGCGACGCATGAACCACCCAATTGCCACCATGATGACCAAGGCCAACAGCGCAAACATTAAAAACTCGCCAAATTCAGCACCCAAACCTAAAGAGCTGGCCAACCAAGCCAAACCCAAACCAGCGGCCAAACCGCCCAACATGGCACCCCAAGGGCGGCGTGGCGCTGGAGCAGCAGCTGGAGCGGCTGCGGTCGCAGGTTTGGCTGAAGCTGGGGCGCTTTGCGCAGGCGCAGCCTGCTGATTCACGTTGTGAGATTGTTTGCCAGCCGACTGGCCGCCACCCATGCGTTTGGCTTGAACGTGACCCGCTCCCAACATGAAGGCTAAGGTCAAAGACAAAGTAAAAATTCTGAGAAACGATTTCATGACATCTCCTATAGGTCAAGCGAACCCCAAAATAGTACGCCTTTATGGTGCGCTGTGGGTGGTATTGGGCTACGTTCAGTAGGGGCTTAGCACTTGATGCCGAAATGCAAGGCCACCACACCCGCACTCAAGTTGTGCACATCCACATGTCCAAAGCCTGAGGCTTGCATCATCTGCTTGAGCTCATCTTGGTTAGGGTGCATGCGAATGGACTCGGCCAAGTACTGGTAGCTTGCAGCATCTTTGGCAATCCATTGCCCCAATCTTGGCAACACCTTAAAGGAGTACCAGTCGTAAAATTTTTCTAAAGGTGGTGCTACTTTAGAAAACTCCAGCACCAACAGCTTGCCCTTGGGTTTGAGCACACGGCACATTTCTTGAAGGGCCAGGTCTTTATCGGTCATGTTGCGCAGGCCAAAGGCCACGCTCACCAGATCAAAATATTGGTCAGGAAATGGCAAATGTTCTGCATCACACACCACGGTGGGCAAAGCCACGCCCTTATCCAGTAAGCGGTTGCGTCCAATGCTGAGCATGGCGGCATTGATGTCGGTATGCACCACCTGCCCGGAGGCCCCCACGCGTTTGGCAAATGCTTGGGCCAAATCGCCGGTTCCCCCCGCAATATCCAACACCCTATCGCCAAACTTAAGGCCAGCCAAGGCCACAGTGTAGGCTTTCCATGCTCTGTGCAAACCCAAAGACATGAGGTCGTTCATGAGGTCGTAGTTGGCAGCTACAGAATCAAAGACACCGCGCACACGCTGTGCTTTTTCGGCAGCGTCTACGGTCTGAAAACCAAAATGGGTTTGAGTCATGGCATCAATGGGTGGAGCAGCTGTGGCTTGCATTCTGGGGCATGGGGTCGTCGCGCCCCATGCCCGCTGCTTTCAATCGGGCCTCGTAATCTGCCCAAAGCTTTTCTTGCTCGGATCCCAAATGGTAAAGGTACGTCCAAGAAAAAATACCGCTATCATGACCATCCGAAAACGTAGGTTGCACCGCATAGTGACCAACGGGCTCCAGCTGGACAATACTCACTCCCCGCTTGCCAGTTTGCAATACCTCTTGCCCAGGTCCATGGCCCTGCACTTCAGCCGAAGGTGAATACACACGCATCAGCTCAAACGGAATTCGGAACTCTGCGCCATCCGAAAAACTGATTTGCAGCACTTTGGAGGCGCCATGCAGGGTGATGTCGGTCGGAGTCGGGGAGCCTTGTTTTAAGCCAGCCATGAAAGTGGTCCTTGTTTGAAACCGTCAGGATAAATTAAATTGCCAAAGCCATAGCTGCATCAATTTCAGGCATTCGGTCGGTCAAGTCTTGAAGCTTGGCCTGGTTGGCCGGTCGTTGCGGTTGCCCCCAATACGGCTCTGGAAAGTGTGTATCCCAGTCAAATCTGGCCATGACGTGCCAGTGCAGGTGCGGCACTAAGTTGCCAAAGGAGGCCAAGTTGACCTTGGTGGGCTGTAGTTCTGAGCGTAAAACAATTTCTATTGCGGCAACTGCATGCATGCATTCGCCTCGGTGCAGGGGCGTTAATTCTGTCCACTCAGGCACATGCTCGTTCCAGATCAGGCGGTAGTAGGCTGGAAATTGGGCATCCAGCAAACGCACTACCCGAAAACGCTCGGCTCGAACCACCAGCAAGCCGGCCACGGTCTGGCACAGTGGGCAAGAGTTGACGGCCAGTGTCAAACCAAGACCCGCTCAATACCACCGGAGTTGGCTTGAGCAATGTATTCGGGCATCCAGTTCTCGCCCCAAATGCGGCGGGCCATTTCCACCACGATGTAGTCGGCCTCCAGCAGGCCATTGTTCAGGTCATTTCCATAACGCGAGAGACCCTGCAAACAGCTCGGACAGCTGGTGAGAATTTTGATGTTGTCCAGAGGTTCTGAGGACTTGGCGCGAAGCGCCTCGGCCCCCTTAAGCAATTCGGCTTCTTTGCGAAAACGCACTTGGGTGGAAATGTCGGGACGCGTGACACCCAAGGTACCGGACTCTCCACAGCAGCGCTCGCTTTTGAGCACATTGTCCCCAAGCAAAGACTTCACGGTTTTTAAGGGCTCCTGCAGCTTCATGGGGCTGTGGCAGGGGTCGTGAAACAAATACGCGCCTTGGCCAGTGGTGGCATCCAAAACAACGCCTTTTTCAAGCAAAAACTCATGTATGTCCACAATACGGCTGCCTGGAAAAATGTCTTCAAACTTGTAACCTTGCAACTGGTCGTAACAGGTGCCACAACTCACCACCACAGTTTTGATGTCCAGATAGTTCAGGGTGTTGGCTACACGGTGGAACAACACTCGGTTGTCGGTGATGATTTGGTCGGCCTTGTCTTGCTGGCCCGACCCGCGCTGCGGATAGCCGCAACACAAATAGCCAGGCGGCAACACGGTTTGGACACCGCTGTGCCACAACATGGCTTGGGTGGCCAAGCCCACTTGGCTAAAGAGACGCTCTGACCCGCAGCCCGGAAAGTAAAACACGGCCTCAGAGTCCGAAGCCGTTGTGGCGGGGTTGCGGATGATGGGCACGTATTTGGCGTCTTCAATATCCAACAAGGCACGCGCCGTTTTATTGGGCAAGCCCGCAGGCATTTTTTTGTTAATGAAGTGAATCACCTGCTCTTTGATTGGAGCCGGTCCTAAAGTAGCGGGGGGTTGCTGGGTTTGGCGGCGCGCCAGACGTGCGAAAAGGTCGTTCGCCAAGCGTTGGGCTTTAAAGCCCACATCCACCATGGCAGAGCGCATGAGGTTGATGGCTTTTGGATTGGTAGCATTTAAAAAAGCCATTGCAACCGCTTGGCCCGGCCTGAACGACTTTTGCCCCATTTTGCGAAGCAAGTTGCGCATGGCCATGGTGACATCGCCGAAGTCAATTTTGACCGGGCAAGGCGCCTCGCATTTGTGGCACACCGTGCAGTGGTCGGCCACGTCTTCAAACTCTTGCCAATGTTTGATGCTCACCCCACGGCGAGTTTGCTCTTCATACAAAAAGGCCTCAATCAGCAAGGAGGTCGCCAAAATTTTGTCGCGAGGGCTGTAAAACAAATTGGCGCGTGGTACATGGGTGGAGCACACGGGTTTGCATTTGCCGCATCGCAGGCAATCTTTAATGCTATCGGC
Organism: Hylemonella sp. UBA2468; assembly: GCA_002342165.1. Lineage (GTDB taxonomy): Bacteria > Pseudomonadota > Gammaproteobacteria > Burkholderiales > Burkholderiaceae_C > Hylemonella. The sequence continues at coordinate 39,462 of DDPM01000052.1, read as the reverse complement.
AATGTTGCCTATATCCGACTGCTGCATGATGAGGGATTCATGCCCCATGAGGCCAAAACTGGGGGTGTAGGCTTGGGTGAGGTCGGCCGAACGGCTGGCTTCATTGCCTGCAACATGGTCATCTTTCTGGCTCGCGCGCATCAACTTGCCGCGGTTGAAGTGTCCCTTGGGGTCCACGCGCATTTTGTATTCGGCAAAGGGCTGCAACTCTGCGTCGCTCAAAAACTCCAGCTTGGTAATGCCAATGCCGTGTTCGCCCGAAATGACGCCATCCAAAGACCGGGCCAAGGCCATGATGCGCTTGACCGCGCCATGGGCCATTTGCAGCATGTCGTAGTCGTCGCTGTTGACTGGAATGTTGGTGTGCACATTGCCATCACCAGCGTGCATATGCAAAGCGATCCAAACCTTGCCCTTGAGCACACGCTGGTGTATGGCCTTGACCTCCAACATCAAAGGCTCAAAGGCGCTGCCCGTGAACACATCACCCAAGGGCTTGAGCAATTGCAACTTCCAGCTGGCCCGCAAAGAGTGGTCTTGCAAGGGGCTGAAAAGCTCATCAATGCGGTTGAACCAGTCTTGCCATTGGGCCCGCACCTGCTTCACCAAGCTCTGGGCAGAAACCAAGCGCTCGTCCAGCAAGTCCCCAGAGGAGACATGGCTACCGTCATCTTGACGCGACAAATCCAAGAGCTTGACCAAATCAACACGCTTGAAAAACGCCTCCAACTCAGCGCACAAACGCAGTTTGTTGTGCAGGCTCAGCTCGATGTTGATGCGGTCAATGCCATCGGTGTATTCGGCCATGCGGTGCAGGGGAATCACCACGTCTTCATTGATTTTGAATGCATTGGTGTGTTTGGCAATGGCTGCTGTGCGCTTGCGGTCAAGCCAGAATTTTTTGCGTGCATCGGGGTTGACGGCAATGAAGCCCTCGCCATTGCGCGAGTTGGCAATGCGCACCACCTCAGAGGTGGCTTTGGCCACGGCGTCGGGGTCGTCTCCCGCAATGTCGCCAATGAGCACCATTTTGGGCAAACCACCGCGTTTGCTCTTGGTGGCGTACCCCACGGCGCGCAAGTAGCGGTCGTCGAGGTGCTCCAAACCAGCAAGCAACACCCTGGGTTGATCACCCGCTGATTTAGCCAGCGCAAACATGTAGTCTTTGATTTCCACAATGCTGGGCACAGCGTCTCGTGGATGCCCAAAAAACTCCAGGCACACTGTGCGGGTGTGGGTGGGCATGCGGTGCAACACCCAGCGTGCGCTGGTGATCAGGCCGTCACAGCCTTCTTTTTGAATGCCGGGTAAACCACTCAAAAATTTGTCGGTGACGTCTTTACCCAGACCGGTTTTGCGAAAACGAGCACCCGAAATATCCAAGCGCTCAGTACGCAAATGGGTTTTGCCATCAGCTTTGAAATACTTGAGCTCAAAGCTGGCCATCTCTACATCGTGAATCTTGCCCAAGTTGTGACCAATTCGGGTCACTTCTAACCATAGGGCATCGGGAGTGACCATGCGCCAGCTCACCAAATTGTCTAACGCCGTACCCCACAGTACGGCCTTTTTGCCACCTGCATTCATGGCAATGTTGCCGCCAATGCATGACGCTTCCGCCGATGTAGGGTCCACCGCAAATACAAATCCGGCCTGCTCGGCCGCATCGGCCACGCGCTGGGTGACCACACCAGCTTCTGTCCAAAGTGTTGGCACAGGATGATCCAGGCCGGGCAGCTGGGTCATTTCAACCCCAGACATAGCTTCGAGCTTTTCGGTGTTGATGACCACGCTTTTCCATGACAAGGGCACTGCTCCGCCGGTGTATCCAGTACCGCCGCCACGTGGAATGATGGTCAGATCCAGCTCGGTACACCCCTGAACCAAACACGCCATTTCGGTTTCGGTATCGGGGGTGAGCACCACAAAGGGGTACTCCACGCGCCAGTCTGTGGCGTCGGTGACGTGTGATACCCGGCTGAGGGCATCAAACTTGACATTGTGTTTAGCGGTCAACCTACCCAACACACGCATGGCTTTGCGACGTAAATCAGCAGTTTGGCGCAAAGACGCATCAAATTGTTTAACCGCCAAGCTTGCGGCTTGCAGCAGCTCGCCCACCAAGGCGTCGCGTCTTGTTTGGCGATCTGAGGATTCAAGAGGATCGCTGGCCTGATCCGCAGAAGGTTCACTGCGGGTTCTACGCTTTTCAACTTCACCCAAGCGGTGATGCAAGGCGTCCACGAGCATTTGGCGACGCTTGGGGTTGTCAAGCAAGTCATCTTGCAAATAAGGATTGCGCTGCACCACCCAAATGTCACCCAGTACCTCGTAAAGCATGCGTGCAGAACGCCCGGTTCGGCGCTCTTGCCGCAGCTGGTTCAGCACCTCCCAGGCACGACTGCCAAGCAGGCGCATCACAATTTCGCGGTCTGAAAAGGAGGTGTAGTTGTAGGGAATCTCACGAATGCGTTCGTGGTCGGAATCCGGAGCTTGCGGCGGACGGGCCAACAAATGGGGACGTAGGGGAGCGTTCATTGAACAATGGATGTTACCCCAGCCCCTCCAATTGGGCCTCACATAATGTGGGATGACCCTAGATCGGCCTTGGCCTTACCCCCAATGGATCGCACACCGCGGTGCAGGCCTTAGCGCGCCAGAAAACACGCTGAAGGCCATTCAAATGGGCGTGACGATGGGCTTCAGGATGTTTGAGTGTGATGTAAGGCTGTCCAAAGAGGGTGTGCCTTATTTGATGCACGACGATCTGCTGCTTCGCACCACAGGACAGCCGCATGCTTCAAATGCCTTGACTTGGCCTGAACTTCAGAGGCTCGATGCGGGGAGTTGGCATTCATCCGCCTTTTCAGACACTCCGATACCCAGCTTGGCACAAGTGATGGAGTTTTGCACCCAGTCGCAGCCCGAAGCGTTGGTGAATTTTGAAATCAAACCCAACCTAGGAGAATCTGCCAGCACTGGAAGGGCCGTGGCCAATGCCGTGCAAGCCCATTGGAGGGCTCAGACCGACCGGCATCGTCAGGACCAGCCTCCTGAAGACCATCCCCTCAGAACCCACCCCCTTTTAAGTTCTTTTGACTTAAAGGCTTTATCTGCGGCTCAAGACGCTGCACCCGAATTACCTAGGGCATTATTGTTGGCGCAAGCAGACCCCAATTGGATTGTCAATGCCCAGAACTTGGGGTGTTGCGCGATCGTGGGGCACTCAAGCATGTGGACAAAGTTACGTGCCCATGAAGCATTGCAGGCGGGTTTGGCTTGTGTGAGCTACACCGTTAATGAACCCGAGGTGGCTCAGCAACTGATGGATTGGGGAATCCAAAGCCTCATCACCGACCGTATGGATGTGTTTTCGAGAAACTCAGCTCATCAACCATTGAACGCTAGCGGCGGTTAGCACCATCGCAGCATAAGTGGTCATTTTCCCGTCGGCACCGAACTGCCAAAATCCCACACACAATACGCTCAACCCAGTCAAAAAAATCAGCAAGGCTTGGATGGACCACGACCAAGTGGTTCGCTGACGCCATCTGAACAGCCTGACACAAGCGGGTAGTGCCAAGGCCAAAAAGACAGCGGGAGCTCCAAAATAAAACACATGCACCAACTGATCCAACAGGTTCATGGCATAGGTTCCCTGATATGGATGCTTGGTGCTTGAAACATTGTGCAATTTTATAATCCGGTAAAAAATCACACATGGCAGTCTGGGCGTTAGGCATCAATCACCACACAGCTCCGCTCGACTTGCGGGGGCGCTTTGCCTTTGCAGTGGACCAAATCGGACCCTCCGTTCAAGGCCTTCGAAGCGCGCTCTCCAAACCGCCTGAGGCGGCCATTTTGAGCACTTGCAACCGTACCGAAATTTATTGCGCCAGCGATGCGCCAGAAATTACCCCTACCCTGCACTGGCTGGCGCAAAGCGGGGGTGTCTCGAGCGACGCCCTGAAGTTGCACACCTACACCTTGGAAGGCAGCATGGCTGCGCGTCATGCGTTTCGTGTGGCAAGCGGCTTGGACTCAATGGTGCTGGGCGAACCCCAAATATTGGGCCAGTTCAAAGACGCGGTGCGCGCCGCTGAAGAGGTGGGCGCTTTGGGGCAAACACTCAACCAGCTGTTTCAGCGTTCTTTTGCGGTTGCCAAAGAGGTGCGCAGCTCCACAGAAATTGGGGCACATTCCATCAGTATGGCTGCAGCAGCGGTGCGCTTGGCCGCTCAAATTTTTGAAGACATCAAAGACATTCGGGTGCTGTTTGTTGGTGCGGGCGACATGATTGAGTTGGCCGCCACCCATTTTGCGGCCAGACACCCTAAAAGCATGGTCATAGCCAACCGCACGCTGGACCGAGGCGAACAACTTGCCGCTCAGCTGGGTGCCCAGGTGATGCCCTTATCGGATTTGCCCAATCGCCTTCATGAATTTGACGCCGTCATCAGCTGCACCGCCAGCACCCTGCCCCTTATCGGTTTGGGCGCCGTAGAAAAGGCCCTCAGGCTGCGACGCCACCGGCCCATGTTCATGGTGGATTTGGCGGTGCCGCGCGACATAGAACCTCAGGTCAAAGAATTGTCTGACGTCTACCTCTACACCGTGGACGATTTGGCCAGCGTGGTGCAAACGGGCCAGGCCAATCGCCAAGCTGCAGTAGCCAAGGCAGAGGCCATCATTGACGCTGGCGTGCAAAGCTTCGTGAATTGGCTGGATCAGCGAGACCCCGTCACCGGCGTGGTCCCGTTGATACAGCAACTTCAGGAGCAAACCGAAGAATGGCGTCAAACCGAGCTGGCCAAAGCCCGCAAAGCGCTGGCCAAGGGGGAGCCTTTGGAGGCCGTGCTCGAGGCCCTATCTAAAGGACTGACCCAAAAAATGTTGCACGGCCCCTTGGCTGAGCTTCGGGCCAGCGATGCGGAAGTCCGGGAGCGGGCTGGCGAGGCCATCAGACAATTCTTTTTGCGCAAATCGCGCTGATGAAGCCTTTCTTAAGACAACAGCTAGACCGCTACACCCAAAGGGTGGAAGAGCTGAACTTTTTGCTTTCGCGTGCGGACATCATGCAAGACATGACCCAGTTTTTGGCGCTGTCGCGCGAGCACACCGAAGTGACTGCGGTGGCTTCAAGGTGGGCGCGTTATCAAGAACGCGAACAAGATTTGGCAACTGCCCTTGAGATGCTGACCGACCCCGAGCTGTCAGACATGGCGCTGGAAGAGCAAAGCTCTGCTGAGCAAGAAATGACAGGCTTGGAAGCCGAACTCCAGCGCATGCTCCTGCCCAAAGACCCAGACGATGCACGCAATGCGTTTATTGAAATCAGGGCGGGTACGGGCGGCGATGAATCCACCCTCTTTGCCGCTGATTTGGCAAGGATGTACACCCGCTATTGCGATGCCAGGGGATGGAAAACCGAAATCATCAACGCATCGGAAAGCGAACTCAACGGTTACAAAGAGGTGGTGCTTCGCGTTGAGGGACAAGGCGGCGCAGCTGGTACAGGCCCCTACGGCTTTTTGAAGTTTGAATCGGGCGGGCATCGGGTGCAGCGTGTGCCCGCTACTGAAACGCAAGGTCGCATCCACACCAGCGCCTGTACGGTGGCAGTGTTGGCTGAACCTGATGAAGCTGAGGCCATCAAAATCAACCCCTCAGACTTGCGGATAGATACTTTTCGCGCCAGCGGCGCCGGAGGCCAGCACATCAACAAAACCGACTCCGCGGTGCGCATCACCCATTTGCCCACGGGCATCGTGGCGGAATGTCAAGATGGACGGAGTCAGCACAGCAACAAAGCCCAAGCCCTGAGGGTGTTGACAGCGCGCATCCAGGAAAAAGAACGCTCGGAGCAAGCTGCCAAAGATGCCGCCGAACGCAAGAGTCTGATCGGCAGTGGAGACCGAAGTGACCGTATCCGCACCTACAACTTTCCGCAAGGGCGTTTGACAGATCACCGCATCAACCTCACGCTTTACAAATTGTTGGCCGTCATGGAAGGCGACTTGGGTGATGTGGTGGAAGCTTTGCAAGCTTATGAGGCAAAGCAGCAATTGGCTGCCCTTGAGAACAGCCAGCTGTAATCCAGCGCTATGACCCTGTGCGTTCACGAAGCCTTGCTGCAGGCGCAAGCCCATGGGTTGCCGCGTTTAGAAGCGGAAATGTTGCTGTTGCATGCGCTATCCCAATCGATCCATGCACGGGCCTGGCTCCTCACCCATCAGTCGTTGGTTTTGAACCAAGCTCAGCTCCAACGATTTGAAATCTTCACGCAACGCCGTTTGAACCAGGAGCCTGTGGCCTACATCGTGGGCTGCAAAGAGTTTTTCGGTCTGAAACTTCATATAAACAACCATGTTCTGGACCCCAGGCCTGACACTGAAACCTTGGTGCTGTGGGCGCTGGAAACTTTAAACTCGGTCCCAAGTACCTCCCCCAACACACAACCCTCAGTCATGGACTTGGGAACTGGGAGCGGCGCCGTGGCTTTGGCTATTCAGCATGCGCGACCTGATGCCCGTGTTCAAGCCTTGGACTGGAGCCCCACCGCGCTTGAACTGGCTCAGCGCAATGCACAAGATCTGAACCTGAACGTGAAGTTTCGCCAAGGCAACTGGCTTGATGGCGTCCATGAAAACTTTGACTTGATCGTATCCAACCCACCCTACATTCCCTTAGGGGACGCGCACCTGACCTCCCTGCAGCACGAACCCGCTTTGGCGTTGGTTTCTGGTGGGGATGGACTGCACGCCATCAAACACATCGTGTCCACTGCCGCCGCATGTCTGAAGCACGGGGGTTGGTTGTTGCTGGAACACGGGTTTGACCAAGCCCCAGCCACGCGCCGTTTGTTGGCTGAGGCCGGGTATGAACGTGTGCAATCCCGTAAGGATTTGGCGGGCATTGAGCGGTGCAGCGGTGGCCAAAAAGCCCTCCCCCAATCCGCCCGATGAGCCCACATCCCATATACTTAGGTATATAAGCAAAACTCAAGCTAAGTATGGAGTCGCCATGATCAGTGAGTCAGAAAACAAACTCTTGTGCCAGGTAGAACACCAAGCTCCCATGGGCAGAATGATGCGGCGCCACTGGGTGCCCGTGTGTTTGATAGAAGAGGTCGCCGAGGCCGATGGCACTCCCGTGCGGGCACGGCTATTTGGTGAGGATTTGGTGGTATTTCGCGACACTGAAGGTCAAGTGGGCGTGATGAACGAGCGTTGCCCCCACCGAGGGGCATCGTTGGCTTTGGGCCGAAATGAAGAAGGCGGCCTTCGTTGCCTGTACCACGGATGGAAGCTCAATATTTCGGGGCAAGTCACCGAAATGCCCTCTGAACCTGAGGCCAGCGGCTTGGCACAAAAAGTTCAGCACACGGCCTATCCCGTCAAAGAATGGGGCGGCATGGTTTGGTCTTACATGGGGCCTGCCGACTCACAGCCAGAATTCACACCCCCGCCTTGGGCACCCAACACAGAGGTGCGCGTCACCATTGCCAAAGCCATTCTTCCCGTTAACTGGGCGCAAATATTGGAGGGCGCCATAGACTCTGCGCACAGTTCCAGCCTGCACAGTTCTGACATGGTGCCCGCGCGGGTAAACGGCGCTGAAGCCAACACCGACACCTGGCTGCGCCCATCCACGGACAAAGCACCCCGCTTGCAGGTGCAACTGGGGGACTATGGTTTCAGGTATGCGGCAATTCGCAGGCCTATTTTTAATGCCCAAACCCACGACTACGTGCGCACCACAGTCTTTGTAGCCCCTTGGACTGTTTTGATTCCGCCCAACAACCTCTACAACATTGCGAACGTGAATGTGCCGGTGGATGACCACACCACGGCTTTTTATTTCATTGCCTGGGGGCACCCCTCGCAAACCCCGGAAAACGAGACTTGGCGCAAGTTTCTAAGGCAGCAAATTGGCGTGGACTTAGACGCCAATTACCGGCCGCTGCGCAATATAGACAACCGGTTCTGGCAGGACCGCCAAGCCATGAAAGCGGGTAATTTCACGGGTATCAAAGGTTTCCCCAATCAAGACATTGCCATGTGGATCACCATGGGCGCCATGGCTGACCGCACCCAAGAGCGCTTGGGTGCCAGCGACTTGGCGGTGGTGGAATTTCGCAAACAAATGTTGAACGCTGTAAATGCTTTTGAGCAAGGACAGCCGGCTATTGGTACCGGCGACTTATCGATCCCCAAAGAGGTCTGCTCGTTTCAGAGCATCATTCCTAAAACGACGGACTGGCGTCAGTTTTCAACCCAACCTATCTCCGCATCATGAGCCAACTTCAGATTTCCATCGCCATGGGCGACTACGACCGCAACCGCGCCTTATTTGACGGGCGGGTGCAAATTGATGGCTGTGATCCGGTGTATATGCTGCTCAGTCCCGAAGAGATGTTTTTCAGAGCCATGCGCAGCCGTGACTTTGACATCACCGAGTTGTCCTTTTCGAGTTATTTGGTCAAGCACGCTCAGGGCGACTGCCCCTACATTGCCGTGCCGGTGTTTTTGTCTAGGGCGTTTCGTCACACCTCGATTTATGTGCGCAAAGACCGCATTCGTACCCCACAAGACCTCAAAGGTAAACGGGTGGGCATCCCGGAATACCAACTCACCGCCATTGTTTGGGCGCGCTCCATTTTGCAAGACGACTACGGCATTCACCCTGAGGACGTGACTTGGGTCAGAGGTGGCATCGACACGCCCGGCCGCCCCGAAAAAATCAAATTGAATCTCCCCGCAGGTGTTAACGTGGAGGCGGCACCCGAGGGCACCACCATTTCTCAGTTGCTGGATGCAGGCGAGATTGACGGCTTTATTGCCCCACGACCTCCCAGTGGGGCAGCGCTGCAAAACCCGCATGTGGGCTGGTTGTTTGACGACCCCACCGCCGTTGCAAAAGACTATTACCGGCGAACTGGTATTTTTCCCATCATGCATGTGGTGGGCATACGCAAAGAAATTGCTGCGGCGCACCCTTGGTTGCCCGGCGCTGTATTCAAGGCCTTCAATGCGTCCAAATCCGCGGCATTAGAACTGTTAGCGGATACTTCTGCCACCAAAGTCACTTTGCCATTTGTAGAGGAACAGCTTAAAGCCGCTAAAGATTTGATGGGAGAAGACTATTGGTCTTACGGCGTGCAAGCCAATCGAAACACTTTGCAAGCTTTTTTAAAGCACCACCATGCACAGGGCTTGTCATCGCGCTTGGTAGAGGTGGACGAATTGTTTCACCCCTCCACCTACGAAACCTACAGCATTTAATTCAAGTTTAGTTTGGGCTGGCCGCATCTGCAGCCAGGTTTTCAATCATTTGGAGCAGTGCCTCGCGCACCTGATTCACCTCAGCATCGTTCATGCCGCGCACGCTGACTTGGTTGACTTCTTCGGCCAAAGGAACCAACTTACGCTGAAGCACTTGACCTGAGCGGGTTAAAAACACATGCATGTTTTTACGGTTGCCCTCAAGCTGGCGGCGTTCGATCAGCCCCATGCTCTCCATGGCCTTGACTGCAGCAAAGGTGGTGGGCTCCATCACTCCGGCCAGGGCACTGAGCTCTCGCTGGGTCAAACCATCTTGAATCCACAAAATGCGCAAAAACGTCCAGTGCCCAAACGACACGCCATGGGCCTGAAGCCGTTCTGACAGCGCCCGCATTTGAGCGCGGCCCACATCGCGAATCAAATGAGCCAATCGGTCATTGGGTACTGCCTCACGCCAATGGCGCAACAAGTGGTCAGTGTCTGTGGGTATCGGTTTGGTGACCATTGCGCCAGCCGATGTATTTTTAGAGGGCTTCATGCAGCAGCGGCGCCTCCATTTGGTGGTCCAGCATGATGTCTGCGCGTCCACCGCACGCATTCTGCCGAGCCGATTCCAATATAGCCAAACAGACCTCCAAAGTGGCACGGGACCAAGCACCACCATGAACCGGTGCAGCACCCTGGCGGGCGACAGCCCATAGCTCATCGATCACCTCTTGCCTTGGAATGAGCGGAGGACCTGCAAGCTCCAGCCTCACGCCTTGGGCATCGTGTACCTCTACCCCCATCGGGGTTAAGCGCAAATCAGCGCGGTCGCAGCTCACAATGACCGGACCAAAATGTTGATTGGCTTGTGGGGGGAGCAAGGGTTCGGCAACGTAATGGGCACCACCAAAATTACGTTCAGCTTTGAGCAGAGCTTCTTGCTGCTCGTCCACAGCGGCTGCCAGCCTTTGGCGGGCGGCTTGGTGTGCCCCAGCAGGCTTGGGCTTGGCCAACTCACCCACTTGCCCCATCAATACATCTGAATCATAAAATCCATAGCCGTTGTAAGTGACGTTGGCCACCACACCCGACTCAAAATTTAAAAGTGCGGTGTAAGCCCCCTCGGTGGGGCGAGTGGTATCCCACTTGCCGGTGCGTGCAAACACAGACGCCACCTTGCCGCCACCCAACAGCCTCACCACATCGATTTGATGCGCTGCCTGACTGAACACCACGCCACCACCACGGGAAGTGTCCAACTCTTCGGGCCGACGAGGGCGAAACAAAAAGTCGGTGAAGTTCATGGCGTGAATCATGCGAACCGCACCATAGGTTTCACGCTCAATGATGCGCTTGGCCAAAAGCACCGGCGCATTGAAGCTGTGGCTGTGTCCTACGATCAAATGGGTACCCGCGGCATGGGCGGCCTCAATCATGCGGGTGCAATCGCTCAGGCTCAGGGCCATAGGTTTCTCAACCAACACATGCTTGCCAAAGCGCGCTGCAAGCTCCACGTGTTTGACATGCATTTGGTGCGGGCTGGCAATATAGACCCACTCCACGTTTGGGTCGGTACACACACCTTGAGCCGACTCATGTGCAACCCCTGAAAATTCTTGAGCAAAAAGTTGTCGGGCAGAAGCCCTGGGGTCAAAAGCCGCCACCATTCGAATTCTGCGGTCCTGGGCCAAAGTAGGCAGCATGAGGGTAAAGGCCCGGCCCAAACCTAAAACACCCAAAGCTAGAGGTGCTTGGACCAACGGGTATGCGGTCTTTGCAAGGGTCGACATGCTGCTTAACAATCTAGAACCAAAACATCCGACTGGGCACGCGACACACACACCATGAGTTGGTTCGATTTCTCGTCATCGCGCAACACCATGTCTCTGTGGTCGGCCACGCCCTCTAGCAATCCCACCTTGCAAGAGCCACAGGTGCCGCTTTCACAAGAACTGGG
>DDPM01000052.1:17994-28204 GCA_002342165.1 Hylemonella sp. UBA2468 | reverse complement strand
ATCAGCCCCAAAGCTCTCAAAGTGCACGGCGCTGGTTGGCCAATGGCCCGACATATCACGCACAGCATCCATCAAGGGCTGTGGTCCACAGCAATAAAGATGTGCTCCGGTGAATTTTTCAAACACAGGCCATAAGTCCATAGACCGCTTGGCGTCACCTTGATCGTGGTGAATGTGCACTTTGCCTTGGTACTCAGGAGCTTGAAATTCATTCAAAAAAGCTGTACTTTCAGCGTCTCGGGTCAGGTAAATCAACTTGAATTTACGCACCCCCTCCGACAGCAATTCGGTCATCATGGAGCGAATCGGCGTGATGCCAATACCGCCCGCAATAAATACAAATTGGCTTGCCTTGGGGCTCAACTCAAACATGTTTTGTGGAAGTGCCACGTTCAGATGCTGACCAACTTGGACCTCATCCACCAGCCTTTTCGAACCACCACGGCCGTTGGCCTCGCGCTTGACTGCAATTTGGTAGATAGAAAGGTCTCGTGGGTTTCCGCACAAGGAATAGGCGCGCATACTGCCTCCCGGCACCTGCACCGGAATGTGCGCGCCTGCGCTAAACGGCGGTAAGTCTTGCCCTTCGGGATCTTGAAGGCCAAAGCACATGATGTCCAGAGCCACCCAATGCTTTTGAGTGACCACCAAAGCTTGAAGAGCAGAAGATTCAGACATAGACAGACGGATGAACATCAAAATTTCAAAACATAAGTTTAGCCTTCTAACCATATAAACTTGCTCCTCTGAGTCAATTAAGTTGGCTTGGCATATTTGCAAAGGCATGACTCCAATTGATTCCAGATCTAGAAATGTCGCAATGGCTGCTCATGGCATTTGGGGCAGCGGTTTTTTTATTGGGCGCTTTTGTCAAAGGCACATTAGGTGTGGGCATGCCGATGGTGGTGGCGCCCTTGTTGTCTTTGGTCATTCCTGCACCCACCACAATTGCACTACTGGGCATGCCGGTTCTGGTGTCCAACAGCATTCAGTCCATTGAAGGTGGCTTGCTGCGCTACAGCCTCAAACGATTTGGATGGCTGATCTTGACGCAAACGGTAGCGACCATCTTGACCGTGAAAATGACCCTGAACCTGTCGCTTGGAATGCTCAACTCCTTGCTGGCCATATCTGTATTGGCTGCTACGGTGTTGATGGCCTTTACGTTCAACTTGAGCATTGCGCCCCAGCACGAAAAATGGTCTGGTATTTTGGTCGGAGCGGCTTCGGGTTTGATGAGTGGCGTTTCATCATTGACAGGCCCGCTCATCATTGCTTATTTGATGGCGCTCAAATTGAACCGAGACATGTTCGTGGGCAGCATCAGCATCATTTACCTAATTGCAGCGCTTCCGCTTTACCTGTCGCTGTGGTGGTTTGACCGCTTTGGATGGCATGAGTTTGTTCTGTCGTCCTTGGCTCTTATTCCTATGGTGCTGGGCTTGAAGTTGGGTAGGCTCTTGCGTCACCGTCTGAGTGAAACTCTGTTTCGCCGAATACTGATGGGCTTTTTGACCCTCATTTCCCTGATTTTGTTGTTCAAGTAACCAATGAGCCAAGAAACATCTCACACTGTCCAAGCGCCCCAAGCTTCAGCGAATGCCGCAACAAATACTCTGGAATGGAGTGATGCGTTTTTATTGGGTTACGGTCCTATGGACCGCACCCACCAGGAGTTTGTGGAGTGCGTTCAGGCGTTGCAATCCGCCATAGAGGCTGAAATGCTGGAGCGCCTAAAGGCATTTGCTGCGCATGCAGAGCGGCATTTTGGCGAGGAAGACCAGTGGATGCGTGACACTGAATTTCCGGCACGTGAATGCCATATTGATGAACACGCCGCAGTATTGGCCAGCGTGCGTGAAGTCATGGCCGAAGTTGAACAAGGCCGCACGGCCAATGTTCAACGCTTGGCCGCGGAGTTGGTACGCTGGTTTCCTGGTCATGCAGACTATCTGGATTCAGCTCTCGCCCACTGGATGTGCAAGCAACGCTTGGGCGGAAAGCCCGTGATCATTCGCCGCAACGCGGCGTCCAACTCGTCTGTCGCATAATTTTTTAAACTTTATACATTCGCTACATGACCCTAGCCAATCTCCAACTCAGCATTGAGGCCCAAGCCGCCGAAGACGTTCGCCGTGCCTTGCAAGAGGACGTGGGCAGCGGTGACCTCACGGCCCAGCTGATTCCATTGGCCCAAGAAGCCATCGCTACCATCATTTGCCGCGACGAAGCCGTACTGTGTGGACAGCCTTGGGTTAAAGAAGTGCTCAAGCAGGTGGCGCCTTCTGCACGAGCGCAGTGGTTCGTTCAAGATGGTCAAGCTTGCTCTCCAGGGGAGCGCGTCGTGGAAATTCAAGGTTCTGCACGCGAATTGCTTACTGCTGAACGAACTTGTTTGAACTTTTTGCAAACATTAAGTGCTGTGGCCACCAAAACGCAAAAATTTGTAAAAGCTGTAGAAGGTACTTCGGCCTCTATTTTGGACACGCGCAAAACCATACCTGGACTACGAGTGGCAGAGAAGTATGCTGTTCGCTGCGGCGGCGGAAAAAACCACCGTATGGGCTTGTTTGACGCCATTTTGATCAAAGAAAACCACATAGCAGCTGCGGGGGGCTTAACACCCGCGTTTCGGGCTGCTCAAGGGCTTGCAAGCCAAGCCAGCTTTATTCAGGTGGAGGTCGAAACCCTGACCCAACTCCAGGAGGCCTTGGATGCGGGGGTGCAAATGGTGTTGCTGGACAACATGTCTTTGGACCAGATTCGTCAGGCCGTGGCCCTAAGTCAAGGCCGAATCAGCCTGGAAATTTCCGGCGGCGTGCGCTTTGAGCGGATTCGTGAGCTTGCCGAAACTGGAGTGGACCGCATTTCGGTGGGCGGTCTGATCAAAGACATCCAGGCAGTAGATTTTTCGATGCGGTTTATAGATCAGCCGTTAGAAAAGCATATGCTTTAGTGGTGGTGGCCGTGCGGTCCATGCACATGACCGTGGCTGATTTCTTCATCGCTGGCAGCTCGAACATCCGTTACCAACAAGCTGAACCTTAGGGTTTTGCCTGCCCAAGGGTGGTTGCCATCCAAGATGACTTGGGGACCTTTTATTTTCATCACATGAAACACATGGGTTTTGCCGTCTTCGGTTTGACCTTCCAGCTCGCCGCCCACTTTGACGCCCGGGGGAAACTCTGCCTTGGGGATGGTGCGCACCAAAGTTTCATCTCGAAGCCCAAAGGCATCTTCGGGAGCAAGTATCAAGGTGGTTCGAAAACCTTTGCTTTGGCCATCCAATGCCTCTTCAATTTTGACCAAGGTATTTCCATAGCCGCCATGCAAATAAACCATAGGCTCTTTGGGGTTGGAAAGCACATGCCCTAATTGGTCAAAAACCTTGTAAGTCAAGGTCACGGCTGAGTTTTTATCGATCTTCATCTTGTGTGAGGTTTGGGTCTCGTTTATCGGCAAGCAAAGATTATCAACGCATGAAATAATCACATCATTCAGAATTTTGAGAGGGACATTCATGACCACTACCCAACAGCGCATTGATGAGCTTGTAAAAAACCATGATGTGGTTTTGTTTATGAAGGGAAGCGCCAGTTTTCCAATGTGCGGCTTTTCTGGGCGCGCGATTCAAATTTTGAAAGCGTGTGGTGTGGAAACCAAAACTCTAAAAACCGTCAACGTGCTGGACGATGCCGAAATTCGTCAAGGCATTAAGGAATACAGCAATTGGCCTACCATTCCTCAGCTGTACGTCAAGGGCGAGTTTGTCGGTGGCTCCGACATCATGATGGAAATGTTTGAAAACGGGGAGCTGCAACAGGTGATCAAGTCTTAACTCTCAAGCTTCCAGTTTCGTTGGGCTGCCATGACCGCATCAGGATAAGTACCCTTTCCCCTTGATCCGTTGTACCTGCCCAAAGCCATTCCCATATGGCCTTGTTCGATATCAAGGTAATGTCTCAAGATGACGCATCCAAACCTCAAATTGGTTTGCATATGAAACAGTATGGACGCGTCGCCGTCTCCAAGCAGCCGAACCCAAAACGGCATGACCTGCATAAAACCGCGCGCCCCGGCTGAAGAGACCGCAAACTTTCTGAAGTTGCTCTCCACCTGAATCAGCCCCAGTACCAGGGAGGGCTCTAAACCTGAGCGCTTACTCTCATACCAAACGGTTTGCAAGAATTCCTGCCGCAAAGCAAAGTCGGGCTTGCGTTTTTGAAGACGCTCGTCCATGTGTCTACACCATCTGAAGAATTGCTTTCGAGCCTCGGGGTGTGCAAACTCAGGAACCGGTGGCGCATGATTGGCCACAGAGGCGCTCAGGGCAGTGCGCACAGAGTCAACCAAGGGCTCTTCCAGCTGAGTACCGGCAAAAACAGGGGCGCCCAGTCCGTTCAAGCAATCACCAAAAGGAGACAGATACAGGCTCACCAGCCCAAGCGTCCATTTGGTACTGGAAAGTGCCCACGATCTGCGTGACATGTCAGACCAAAAGTCGGGGGGTTAAGTAAGCCTGCATCTTTGCCAAGGGCACTTGGGTCGCACTTGAATCTCGACGGTGCTGGTACTCCAACTTGCCTTCTTTGAGCATCCGTTCGCCAATGGTGATGCGATGGGGCACGCCAATGAGCTCCCAGTCTGCAAACATGGCGCCAGGGCGCTCACCACGATCGTCGAGCAATACATCGATGCCTTCGGCTATGAGTTGTGCGTAAAGCTGTTCGCTTGCGGTTTTGACCTCGACGCTACGGTCCATGCCTATAGGGCAAATCACCACGGTAAACGGCGCAATGGCATCGGGCCAAATAATGCCGCGCTCGTCATGATTCTGCTCAATAGCCGCAGCTGGTAAACGCGTGATCCCAATGCCGTAGCAGCCCATTTCCATGAACTGGGGTTTGCCGTTCTCGTCCAAAAAAGTGGCGTTCATGGCTCGGCTGTATTTGGTGCCCAGATAAAAAACGTGCCCCACCTCAATGCCGCGCTCAATCGCGAGCACGCCCCGTCCGTCCGGCGAGGCATCACCCTCGACCACGTTACGAATGTCAGCCACCAGATCGGGCTCTGGCAGGTCGCGGCCCCAATTGACACCGCGGATATGGAAGTTTTCTTCATTGGCGCCGCAAATCCAGTCAGCCATGACCGCCACGTCACGGTCAGCCACCATGCAAACCGGCTGGCGCAAGCCAATGGGACCTAGATAGCCGGGCTTTGCATCAAAGTGCGCCTCAATTTCGGGCACGGTGGCAAAGCGAAAGCCCGTCAAGCCAGGCAGCTTGGCCACCTTGACTTCATTCATGTCGTGGTCGCCACGCAGCAGCAGCAGCCAGACCTGGGTCTTCTTAACGCCGCCTTGCTCATCCATCTCATCGGTCGCCAAAACCAGTGACTTTACCGTGGTGGTGAGCGGCACTTGCAGCAGGGCCGCCACATCCGCGCAGGTGCTCTTACCCGGCGTTGCTATTTTTTCCAAAGCGGCCTGCGCGGGCGCTCTGACCAATGTGGGTGCCATAGCTTCAGCCTTTTCCATGTTGGCTGCGTAGTCGCTGGTGGGGCAGTAAACGATGGCATCTTCGCCGGTAGCGGCAATGACTTGGAACTCTTCGCTCAGGTCGCCGCCAATGGCGCCGCTGTCGGCGGCAACCGCGCGGTAAGTCAGTCCAAAGCGGTCAAAAATACGGCGGTAGGCTTGGGCCATGATCTGGTAGCTGGCCTTGGCGGCGTCTTGGTCGCGGTCAAAGCTGTAAGCGTCTTTCATGATGAACTCGCGCCCGCGCATCAGGCCAAAACGGGGGCGTCGCTCGTCACGGAATTTGGTCTGAATCTGGTAAAAGTTTTTGGGCAGCTGCTTGTAGCTCTTGATTTCCTGACGGGCGATGTCGGTCACCACCTCTTCGCTGGTAGGCTGGACCACGAAGTCACGGTCGTGGCGGTCTTTGATGCGTAAGAGCTCAGGGCCCATCTTGTCGAAGCGGCCGGTTTCCTGCCACAACTCCGCGGGTTGCACCACAGGCATGGTCAGCTCGATGGCGCCGGCACGGTTCATTTCTTCGCGCACGATGGCCTCCACTTTGCGAATCACGCGCAGGCCCATGGGCATGTAGTTGTAGATTCCAGCGCCGAGCTTTTTGATCATGCCTGCACGCATCATGAGCTTGTGGCTCACCACCTCGGCGTCTGCGGGCGCTTCCTTGAGGGTCGAGACGAGAAACTGGGAAGCTTTCATGGAGAATTTGGGTGTTTGACCTTGATGCACGATGGCAGCAGTGCATAATGGTTTCAATATCAAAATTTGGGATTTGATTATGCTTGACAGAGATGGCTTTAGGCCTAACGTCGGCATCATTCTGCTCAACCAAAGGAATCAGGTTTTTTGGGGCAAACGGATACGTACCCATTCGTGGCAATTTCCTCAAGGTGGCATTGACCGGGGCGAAACCCCGGAGCAGGCCATGTTCAGGGAGCTGAACGAAGAAGTCGGGCTACAACCCGAACATGTGCGCGTTGTGGCCCGCACCCGAGACTGGTTGCGCTATGAGGTGCCAGACCATTTCATCCGCAGGGAATCGCGCGGCCATTACAAAGGTCAAAAGCAAATTTGGTTTTTGCTTCAGCTTACAGGGCAGGACTGGGATCTGAACCTAAGAGCCACAGAGCATCCTGAGTTTGACGCTTGGCGCTGGAACGACTACTGGGTGCCCTTGGACATGGTGGTGGAGTTCAAGCGGGGCGTCTACGAAATGGCCTTGACAGAACTGGCACGATTTTTACCCAAACAAGACCAGCGCTTGCGCTATTTGCGCCAAGGTGCACGACCCCGTCACGATGACTCCGGATCTGATGAGTTCCATGCGAGCTGAGTTGAAGCGCTGTGCAGCGGTTGCCCTGATGTTGATATGCAGCCCTTGGGTTTTGGCAGAAACTTCCAATTGGATAGAGGCCCCGACCCCGCCCGCACCTGCTTGGAGCAAAGCCAACCTCATTCCCATTGATTTGCGTTCTGCAGGCAGTTTGGTGTTTGGGGTAGACCCCCAATCCATCAGTGTTGGCAACGATGAGGTGGTACGTTATGTGATGGTGGCCTACAACCCTGAAGGCAGCACCAATGCCTTGTTTGAAGGCTTGCGCTGCAACACCAGCGAAATCAAAACCTATGCGCGCTCCAGCTCTGCAGACAAATGGCAAACGGTGGCCCAACCTGAATGGGCCCGCCTTGACCCCACCAAAGCTTCTCACCGACATGCCATTGCGTTAGCACGACAAGGGTTTTGCGAGGGGGCAAGTCTTGGGGCACGCAGCGCGGCGGAGCTCATCAAGCGGCTCAAGTCAAGCCGCAATCCTTAACTGACTTAAGTTGATTTGGCAACCGTTATGACCATGTTGTCGCGGTGCAGCATTTCAGGCTCAGCCACGAAACCCAACAAAGCCTCAAACTCTGATGACGCTTTGCGGCATATCAATCGGGCCTCGGCACTGGCGTAATTGGCCAAGCCACGTGCAATCTCCTCACCCGAAGCGTTCAACACCGCAATAACCTCACCGCGTGAAAACTCACCCTGCACGCTTAACATTCCAATGGGTAAAAGACTTTTACCTTCACTGAGCAATTTTTGGGTGGCGCCTTCATCAATGGAAACTGAGCCGCGCAATTGCAAGTGGTCGGCCATCCATTGCTTGCGAGCCTGATTTTTAGGGGTGCTGGCACTTAAAAAAGTGCCAATGGCTTCGCCTTGGGTCAATCGCAACAGCACATCAGGCTCACGTCCCCAGGCAATGACCGTAGATGCTCCGGAACCAGCCGCTCGCTTGGCCGCCAAAATTTTCGTGAGCATGCCGCCTTTGCCTAAATGCGAACCCGAGCCACCCGCCATGGCCTCTAAAGTGATGTCACCCGCTTGAGCGTTATGCACCAACCTAGCGGAAGGATCTCTGCGAGGGTCGGCTGTAAACAAGCCTTTTTGGTCGGTAAGAATGACGAGCCCATCCGCTTCAACCAAATTGGCGACCAAAGCACCTAACGTATCGTTGTCGCCAAACTTGATCTCATCGTTGACGACAGTGTCGTTTTCATTGATGACCGGCACCACACCCAGCTTGAGCAAGGTCAGCAAAGTAGAACGGGCATTCAAATATCGCTCCCGATCGGCCAAGTCGGCGTGGGTCAAAAGCACTTGCGCGCTTCCCAGACCCTGGGCCCTTAAGTGGGCTTCGTACATTTGAGCCAACCCCATTTGCCCCACGGCAGCCGCTGCCTGCAATTCGTGCAGTTCGTGGGGACGGGTATCCCATCCCAAGCGCTTCATGCCTTCTGCAATAGCGCCACTGGACACCATGATCAGCTCACGCCCTTCTTTGACCAAAGCCGCTAACTGGCGACACCATTCGCCAATGGCTTGATCATCCAAGCCACGACCTTCGTTGGTCACCAGGCTGGAGCCAACTTTGACGACCAAGCGGCGCGCCTGAATCAGACTGTTTGGGAAAGGCATTGTGGTTGGAAAACTGTTCCTCATGGCGCCATTAAACACCTTAAGATTTGGCGACTTTTGAAGCAATATGGGCCGGCACGAAAAATCGCGGATCTGTTTCAGAAGGCGGGTGTTCCACGTCGTGCTGCACCTCAATGTGTTTGAACACATCACGCACCAACTGCTCGCAACCCTCGTGCGTCAGGGCGGAAATTTCAAACACCGGCCCTTTGTATTTCATGCGCTTCACGAAATCTTTAACCTTGGCGGCGCGCTCTTCAGTTGGCACCATATCTAACTTGTTGAGCACCAACCAACGCGGCTTTTGAAACAAGGCAGTATCGTATTTTTTAAGCTCACCCAAAATGGCTTTGGCCTGCGCCACAGGATCTATGTTGTCGTCAAACGGTGCCATGTCAATCACGTGCAGCAACAACCGCGTGCGTTGCAAATGGCGCAAAAACAAATGTCCTAAACCTGCACCTTCGGCTGCACCTTGAATCAAACCCGGCAAATCAGCCACCACAAAACTTTGCTCCGGTCCAACCCGCACCACGCCTAAGTTGGGGTACAGAGTGGTAAAGGGGTAGTCGGCAATGCGGGGGCGGGCATTGGAAATGGCAGTAATAAGGGTGGACTTGCCCGCATTGGGCATGCCCAACAAACCTACGTCAGCCAAAACCTTGAGCTCCAGCTTTAAGCTCCTTCGCTCTCCAGGCCACCCTGGTGTCTTTTGACGGGGCGCACGGTTGATGGCGCTTTTAAAGCGCATGTTGCCAAAGCCGCCATCCCCCCCCTTGGCAAGGGTGATGACCTCCCCGGGAACCAGCAGCTCAAACAACACGTCGCCGGTTTCAGAGTCGGTGATGATGGTACCCACAGGCATTTTCAAATAGATATCGTCGCCAGCAGCTCCAAACATATCGCTGCCCATGCCGTGTTGTCCGCGCTTGGCCTCAAACTTGCGGGTGTAGCGAAAGTCCACCAAAGTGTTGAGGTTGGAGTCAGCTACGGCAAACACATGGCCGCCACGGCCACCGTCGCCACCGTTGGGACCCCCAAACTCTTTGTACTTCTCGTGCCGAAACGAGACGCAGCCGCTGCCACCGTCACCTGCGGAAACGTCGATAGAGACTTCGTCAACAAATTTCATAAATGAAAAACCCCGCGACTTGCGCAGGGTTTTTTAAGGTGATTGCAGAAAGAATTTACTCAGCTGCTGCTGCAATATTGACAGTTTGTTTGTTCAGCGCACCTTTGGTGGTGAAGTGAACTTGGCCATCTACCAAAGCAAACAAGGTATGGTCTTTGCCAATACCCACATTGACGCCGGGGTGGAACTTGGTACCCCGTTGACGCACGATGATGGAACCAGCGCTGACCTGTTCGCCACCAAAAGCTTTCACGCCAAGCATTTTCGGCTTGGAGTCACGTCCGTTGCGCGTTGAGCCGCCGCCTTTTTTCTGTGCCATGTTGCTAACCCCTTAAGCAGAAATTGCACCAATTTGCAGCTCTGTAAACTGCTGGCGGTGACCCTGACGTTTCTGATAATGCTTACGACGACGCATTTTGAATATGCGCACTTTGTCGTGTTTGCCGTGAGCCACCACAGTGGCTTTCACCGTTGCACCGGACACCAAGGGTGTGCCCACCTTGAGTTCGCCGCCGCTACCGACTGCCAACACCTGGTCGATCACAATCTCTTGGCCTACGTCCGCAGCAATCTGTTCTACTTT
>DDPM01000052.1:3156-17969 GCA_002342165.1 Hylemonella sp. UBA2468 | reverse complement strand
TGCTTGCCACCGGTTTTTATGACCGCGTACATGTTGACCTCTTTTGTAAAAGAATCTGCAGACGGATTTCCACAGAACCCGACATTCTATCAGCTTGGCATCAAAATGTCATTTTTCCGCACTATCGGGGCTTGAGCGACAAAGTTGTCCCATAAGCTTCGGTAAACTTGGTTGATAAATTAATCCAATACTGCCTTGATTTCTCAACCGTCCGCCCAACCTCTAGCCCTGATTTCTGCTGATATGCAAGAGGTGGATCGGGTCATTGCAGATCGGCTGAATTCTGGCGTGCCGTTGGTTGCACAGGTATCGCAATACATCATCTCGGCGGGTGGCAAGCGCTTGCGCCCGGCCCTGCTGCTGCTCACCAGCGCAGCCCTTGGGCACCAGAGTGACAACCGCCACCTTCTGGCCGCAGTAGTGGAATTCATCCACACCGCCACCCTGCTGCACGACGATGTGGTGGACGAATCCACCCTGAGACGCGGCAACCCCACCGCCAATACCGCTTTTGGCAATCCCGCCAGCGTGTTGGTGGGAGACTTTTTGTACTCGCGTTCATTTCAAATGATGGTGCAAGCCCAAAACCTGCGCATTATGGAAGTGTTGGCTGAGGCCACCAACGTGATTACCGAGGGCGAAGTTCTGCAACTCATGAACATGCACAACGCCCAGCTGGACGAGGCGGGCTATCTGCGCGTCATTCGCTCGAAAACTGCCAAATTATTTGAAGCAAGTGCCCGTGTTGGCGCGGTTTTGGCTGGAGCACCAGAAACCATCGAAACCGCATGTGCCCAATATGGGCAAGCATTGGGCACTGCGTTTCAGGTCATTGACGACGTACTGGACTACGCTGGAGACGCCTCAGTCATGGGCAAAAGCCTCGGCGACGACCTGCGTGAAGGCAAAGTCACCCTCCCCCTAATTGCCGCCATGCAACGCGGCTCACCTGCCCAGCGCCAACTCATCCAACACGCCATCGAGCAAGGCTCTGTTGATGGTTTGAGCAATGTCATTGACATTGTGAACAGCACCGGGGCACTGGAGGTGGCACGAGAGGCTGCCGCTGCTGAAGCCCGAAAAGCTGAGGCCTACGCAAAAATCCTGCCAGCCTCCGCCCACAGGGACGCTTTAGTGCTCCTTGCACAACAGCTTTTGCAACGTCAAATCTAGGCAAAATCTGGGCTACCAGACCCAAGTTCTCATCGTTTTAACGACTAAGAACTGCCACAAACCTCAGCCAAGATAGTGGGTAGATTCATTTTTCTACCGATCCTTTATGGCTGTTGCTGCTCCACCCACTCGCCGTCATACCCCCCTTGCCTTGCCCGGCTTGGGCAGAGCCCTCGTTCAGGCGGGCATGTTGGATCAGCAAGCGGCAGAGGCCATTTTTCAGCGGGCTGAAGATCAGCGCACCAGCTTTATCGCCGAACTTACCGGATCCGGCGCATTGTCAGCTTATGACCTGGCTCATAAGGTATCTGAAGCCTTCAGTACGCCGCTGATTGACTTAGATGCTGCAGCGCCACAAAAGCTGCCCAAAGACCTGATGGACGCCAAGGTGTGTGCAGAGCTGCGCGTATTGGTTCTGAGCAAGCGCGGCAACCGCTTGATGGTGGCCACTGCCGACCCTTCTGACCAAGCCGCGGCAGAACGCATCAAGTTTGCAAGCGGTCTGCAAGTGGATTGGGTGATTGCTGAGTACGACAAACTTTCCCGCTGGGTGGACGTGTTGGCCAAATCCACCTCCGAAGTGCTGGACTTTATGGTGGGCGATGACGTGCTGCTGGACGAGTTTGCCGCCACTGACGGCCTCAGCGATGGACCCACCCCCAACAGCGAAGTCGACGATGCCCCAGTGGTGAAGTTTTTGCAAAAAATGCTGGTGGACGCCATCAGCATGCGGGCTTCTGATTTGCACTTTGAGCCATTTGAACATCAATACCGCGTGCGATTTCGAATTGACGGCGAGCTGCGAGAGGTGGCCAATCCACCTGTGGCCATTAAAGACAAGCTGGCTTCACGCATCAAGGTCATTTCCAAGCTGGACATTTCCGAAAAACGCATTCCCCAAGACGGTCGGATGAAAATGAACTTTGGCAAAGACCGTGCGGTGGATTTTCGGGTGAGCACTTTGCCGACGCTCTTTGGCGAAAAAATTGTGATCCGCATCTTGGACTCCAACAGTGCAAAACTGGGTATTGATGCCCTAGGTTACGAGCCTGAGGAAAAAGAGCGGTTGCTCAAAGCTATTGCCCGACCCCATGGCATGGTGCTGGTGACCGGCCCTACCGGTTCAGGTAAAACCGTGTCGCTCTACACCTGCTTGAACCTGCTTAACAAGCCCGGCGTGAACATTGCCACAGCCGAAGACCCTTCTGAAATCAACATGCCAGGCATAAATCAAGTCAACGTGAACGAAAAGGCCGGCCTGACCTTTGCCGCAGCACTCAAGTCTTTTTTACGCCAGGACCCCGACATCATCATGGTGGGCGAGATTCGCGACCTTGAAACCGCCGACATTTCCATCAAGGCGGCCCAAACCGGGCATCTGGTGCTCTCAACTCTGCACACCAACGATGCTCCCGCCACACTCACGCGCTTGCGCAATATGGGTATTGCGCCTTTCAATATTGCATCGAGCGTGATTTTGATCACCGCCCAACGGTTGGCGCGTCGTTTGTGCGTGGCCTGTAAAGAGCCTGCTGAGCTGCCTGAATCGGCCTATTTGGATGCAGGATTTGAAAGTCATGAGCTCGATGGCAGCTGGGTCAGCTACCGCCCTATGGGCTGCAGCGCATGCAACAACGGCTTTAAAGGGCGGGTGGGCATTTACGAAGTGATGCCGATCAGCGAGGACATACAGCGCATCATTTTGCGAGAGGGCTCGGCACTCGAAATAGCTGAACAGGCACGCAAAGAAGGGGTGCGCAGTTTACGCACATCTGGCCTGCACAAAGTCAAACTCGGTTTGACGTCGTTAGAAGAAGTGGTGGCGGTGACCAATGAGTAAAGCTTCTGGCAATGCCGGTGCCGTCTCTTCGGCTCAAACCTTCATATACGAGTGGGAAGGCAAAGACCGCCTAGGCAAGCCCGCTCGTGGCGAGGTCCGCGCCGCTGGAGAAAACCAAGTACAAGCCCATTTGCGTCGCCAAGGCTTGATACCTGTCAAAATCAAAAAGCAGCGGCTTGGTTCGGGCAAAGCCATCAAAGCCAAAGACATTGCTCTTTTCACGCGTCAACTGGCCACCATGATGCAAGCGGGCGTGCCGCTGCTGCAATCGTTTGACATTGTGGGGCGTGGCCATGCCAACCCCAATGTGGCGCGTCTGCTCAGCAATATTCGCTCTGATGTAGAAACCGGCTCATCACTGAGCGCGGCGTTTCGCAAGCACCCCCAACAGTTTGATAACCTGTATTGCAATTTGGTGGAGGCGGGCGAGCAGGCCGGTATTTTGGACAAGTTGCTCGAACGATTGGCCACCTATATGGAAAAAACCGAGGCCATCAAATCCAAAATCAAATCAGCGCTGATGTACCCCATTTCAGTGGTTTTGGTGGCGCTGGTAGTAGTCGCGGTGATCATGATTTTTGTGGTGCCCGCATTTAAGGAGGTATTTGCGTCTTTTGGCGCCGATCTGCCCGGCCCCACTTTGATGGTGATTGCCATGAGTGAGTTTTTTGTAGCCTATTGGTGGCTTATGTTGGGCACTTTGGGTGGGGGACTTTATGCTTTTAATCAAGCTTGGAAGCGCAACGAGCAGGTACAGAAGCTTATGGACCGCTTGATGCTGAAAATCCCTGTTTTTGGCGCTCTGATAGAAAAGTCTTGCATTGCACGCTGGACTCGTACCCTATCCACCATGTTTGCAGCGGGCGTTCCCCTAGTGGAGTCACTGAATTCAGTCGGTGGCGCATCGGGCAATTCGGTGTTTGCGGACGCCACTAGAAAAATTCAGCAAGAAGTGTCCTCGGGCACCAGCCTCACGGCTGCCATGACTCAAGCCAACGTGTTTCCGAGCATGGTCTTGCAAATGTGCGCTATTGGCGAAGAGTCCGGCTCGCTGGACCACATGCTTGGCAAAGCAGCAGACTTTTTTGAAGCTGAGGTAGACGACATGGTGGGCGGCTTGTCCAGCCTGATGGAGCCCATCATCATTGTGTTTTTGGGAGGCCTGATTGGCGGTATTGTGGTGTCCATGTACCTGCCCATCTTCAAAATGGGGCAGGTGGTTTAGCCAGGCAGGATTTGGCTTTTAAGCTTGGTATTGCTCTAGGCGCTTCAAAAACGCCATACCGGTTTCGCTGGTACCCAGCTTGCCACCAACATCCCGCGTGCATTCATGAGCGGCAATGCAATCGGCTAGTACCTGCTCCATAGCGGCTTGGGCCCGCACAAACGCCGGTAAGCCCTTGCGCTGGCCAAACCAGCCCAACAGCATACCTGCAGACAAAATCAAAGAAAACGGGTTGGCAATGTTTTGACCTGCAATGTCCGGGGCTGATCCATGTGCAGCCTGCCCCATAGCGTGATGCGCACCGGCATTGATTGAGCCTCCCAAACCTAAACTGCCCGACAACTCCGCGGTGAGGTCGGACAAAATGTCGCCAAACATATTGGTGGTCACGATCACGTCAAAGCGAGCGGGAGCTCGCACCACGTGCGCCATCATGGCGTCCACAATAAAGTCATCGATGGTGACCTCCGGAAACTCGCGGCCCACCTGATGGCAAATATCAATGAACATGCCGTCCGCAATGCGAAGCACGTTGGCTTTGTGCACGATGGTCACGTGTTTTTTTCGGGTCATGGCCAGCTCAAAAGCCGAACGGGCAATCCTCTCACAGCAAAGCCGCGTGATGCGTCTGAGCGACACCACCACATCGGGTGTGACCAACATTTCGCTACCGCCGGATTCCATATTGCGGTCAGCGTAAAAGCCCTCCGTGTTCTCACGCACCACCACCAAATCAAACTCGCCTAGCCGAACTGGCAAACCTGCATAGGTGCGTGCGGGGCGAATATTGGCAAACAAATCCAAATTCTTTCGAAAAAACCTCGAAGGGTTGATTTCGCCGCGAGATTCGTCCTTGAACTCGTATGTGGACATGGGGCCCAGCATCAGCCCATCAGCCGCCAGCACTTTCGCCAAGAGCTCTGGAGTCACGGTAGCGCCATATTTTTTAAGGCTTTCATGGCCAGCCACATCGTGATCTAGGCTTAGCTCCAGATTGAATTTTTCAGATACGGCCTCAAGCACGTCAGCCGTCACGGCCATGGTTTCTGGGCCAATGCCGTCTCCGGGCAATACCACCAACTTCATCATGATCTAGCTTTCGTTAGTTGTTGTAATTTACAAAGTGCCGTGACGCTGAATGGAAGCTGCCACAAAACCATTGGCTTTCATGTCTTCTACAAACTGACTCAAAAAGGCGTGTGCGTCCGAGCCGCGGCTTTTGGGCGTGCCCATAGCCTGCTGAATGTCCATAAATCTGCCGGGCAACAAGCGCAGCCCGTCATGGCGCTTCATGTCGGCTTGCAACTGTTGCTTCACGCCAGCAGCCACTTCCAAGTTTTGGGTCACAAACATGTCCACCACGCTGGGGGATGTGGGTGCACGCAACAACTGGGCGGCCTTCAGGGTCCGACTCAGGTACAAGTCGTAGGCACTGCCCATACCCACCACCACTCTAATGCCCGAGCGGTCTACCTCTTCGTTGCTTTGCAGGCGCGAGTCGTTGCGAACCAGGTAGCAGCCCTCAATAACCACGTAGGCTTGGGTGAAGGCAATGCCTTCTCCACGCAAGGGGTCGATTGCAAAAAATCCAATGTCGGCCTGTTCGTTTTTGACCGCCTCCACTGATTTGCCTGCGGCATCAAACACCACCATCTCCATCTCTACACCCAAACGCTCTGCAAAGGCGCGGGCAAGATCGACCGATATACCCACAGGTACCCCACTTGAGGGATCGCGGTTGGCCAGTATGGGATTACCCAAATTGATGGAGGCACGCAGTTTCCCGCTGGGGGCAAGGGCTTTCAATAATTGGGCAGGTATATTTGCAGTCATGGTCTGTATTTTTAAAGTTGCAGGAGTGTAGCCGTGCTGCCAAGTACAGACTGGACACTGTTTTCAGCTGAATGGCGCAACATTTTGGTGCCCGGAGCAGCTTTTTTGGGTTTGCTGATCGGCAGCTTTTTAAATGTGGTCATCTTGCGTTTGCCACGCATGTTGGAGCAAGAATGGGCTCGGGAGTGTGCGGAGTTCAATGGGCAAAACCCAGACTTGGAAATTGCTGCTGATACCCCTTCCAACTCCCCGCCCCTGGCGCCCTACAACTTGGTCACGCCGCGCTCCCAATGCCCTGCCTGCTCACACCGTATTCGTTGGTTTGAGAATATTCCCGTGCTGAGTTTTTTGATGCTGCGCGGGAAGTGCGCCTCTTGTAAGCACCCCATCAGCTTTCGTTACCCCCTAATAGAAATTGCGACCGGCTGCATCTTTGCATACTGCGCGGGACGTTGGGGCCTATCGCCCACTGCAGGGGCGTGGGCTGCTTTTTTGAGCGTCCTGCTAGCCTTGGCGTGGATAGATTGGGACACCACTTTGCTGCCTGATAACCTCACCCAGCCCCTACTTTGGGGCGGGCTGGTCGTCTCTGCTCTGAAATGGACTTCTGTGCCCTTGGTAGATGCGTTGTGGGGGGCTGTGGCGGGTTACCTGTTTTTGTGGAGCATTTACTGGGTATTCAAGTTCATCACGGGCAAAGAGGGAATGGGTTTTGGCGACTTCAAACTGCTGGCTGCGTTAGGTGCATGGCTGGGTTGGACGGCACTGGTCCCTGTGGTGTTGATGGCTTCCGTAACCGGAGCACTGGTGGGCATTTTGCTAAAAATGAAGCACCGCCTTCGCGAAGGCGGCCATGTGCCATTTGGCCCTTTTTTGGCTTCGGGTGGCCTGCTGCATTTGGTTTGTTCGCCTCTAGATTGGGGGCTTTAAAGCCAGGCTTCATATGTTCAAACTGGGACTCACAGGCGGAATAGGCAGCGGCAAAAGCACCGTGGCAGCCCTACTGGTGGAGCTTGGCGCCACCTTGATTGATGCCGACGCGATTTCACGAGCCTTAACGGCCTCAGGCGGAGCCGCTCTCCCCGCCATAGCCAAGGCATTTGGACCCAGCCTGATCCACTCCAGCGGCGCGCTGGACCGCGACCTCATGCGCGCCAAGGTATTTGCCGACCCTGCAGCCAAACTGCAACTGGAAGCCATCATCCACCCCTTGGTGCGGCAAGAGTTGCTCCGCCAAATGCAAGCTGCCCAGAGGGCTGGAGCCACCTGCGTGGTGTGCGAAATCCCCCTGCTGGTGGAATCTGGTCACTGGAAGCCACTGATGGACCAAGTGCTGGTGGTGGACTGCTCGCCGCAAACCCAAATACAACGCACCATGGCACGCAGCGGCATGACTGCCGAGCAGGTTCAATCCATTATCCAAAACCAAGCCACACGAGCACAGCGCTTGGCTGCTGCAGATGTGGTGGTGTTGAATGATGGGGTAACTCTGGATGAATTAAGGGCTGAAGTGGCGCGGCTGGCTCCAAGCTTCGGGCTATGATGCGCCAACCGGAATTCCTAGCGTGATTCTTTACGAATACCCATTTAACGAGCGTATCCGCACTTATTTGCGGCTGGAAAAGCTCTTCGAGCGCTTGTTTGAGCTGATGGCGCGCGACACCCCCACCGACCATCACTTTGCCATTGCCAGCATATTCGAGATCATGGACGTCGGGGCTCGTTCGGACTTGAAGTCCGATATTCTGAAAGACTTGGACAAACAAAAAAGCGCCCTGTCAGCCTACCGTGGCAATCCCTCCATAGATGAGCAAATGCTCGATGAAGTCATAGGTCAGCTCGATCAATACTTCAACCAGCTCAACGCCCTTCCTGGCAAGGCAGGCAATGCCCTCACTGAGATAGACTGGTTGATGAGCATTCGCAGCCGAATTGCCATCCCCGGGGGCACCTGCGAATTTGATTTGCCTGCTTACTACGCTTGGCAGCACCGCACCCCAGAGCGGCGCCGAGCCGACTTGAACCGCTGGGTGTCCACCCTTATTCCGTTTGCTGAATCGGTGCTGCTGCTCTTGAAGCTGCAACGCGACTCTGGTGTGCCTCAAAAGGTCATAACCACTGAGGGCCAATTCCAGCAAAACTTGCCTCAAGGTCGCACCTACCAGTTGCTGCGCCTCAAAATCGACCCCTATTTGAAGCTGATTCCAGAAATCAGCGGCAACCGCTTGATCGTGTCTATTCGGCTCATGACGCACGACGATTCAGACCGTCTTTTGGCC
Source organism: Hylemonella sp. UBA2468 (assembly GCA_002342165.1). Taxonomy (GTDB): domain Bacteria; phylum Pseudomonadota; class Gammaproteobacteria; order Burkholderiales; family Burkholderiaceae_C; genus Hylemonella. Next base: position 9,619 of record DDPM01000052.1, on the reverse strand, counting down.
AGCACTGGCAATACCCCGTTTGAACTGACCCTTTGCTCATGAGCTCGGTGAGAACGGTACCCTGCCCCGCCTGCGGGCAAGACAGTGTGTTTGCCCCGAGTAACCCCTACCGACCTTTTTGTTGCGAGCGTTGTAAGCACATCGACTTTGGCGCATGGGCCAGCGAGAGCTTTCGCATGCCGGCTGAGGCGCCGCCCGACGACCAAGCTTTTGGCGACCCTAAGCTGGGCTGACGCTGCTGGAGCAAGTGGGCCCGCTAAAACCCCACTCCTGCGCCAGCCAAGCCAACACGGGTAGGGTGCCAGGCAGAACCGGATGGGCTGCAACAGGTAACTGTTCCCAGCTGTGACTTTGCCCCTCCAGCATTTGCAAAGTTCCTTCCCAGGCCGACACTTTGCAAAAATTCAAGCGCACAAGGGCATGGGGATAGTCCACCATTTCGGTTTTCCATAACTCGGCTTGGGTGATGTGCACTCCCAGCTCTTCTCGGAGCTCACGTGCTAAGGCCGTCAGCACGGTTTCCCCAGCTTCGAGCTTGCCGCCTGGAAACTCCCAATAACCGGCATAGACCTTGTCCGAGGGGCGTGAGGTGAGCAAAAAAGCGCCATCGGCACGAATCAAAACACCTACTGCCACTTCAGTGATGGGTCGGTCACCGGCTTGAGACCTTTTGAGGTGGGGGTCTGCCACCATAGGGACTCGCTTACTTTGCAAGGAGTCGCCAGAGCTTCGCAAAGGGTCGTACCTAAGCGGCACTGGAACTGGTATGCCGCCCAGCATAGTCTCGGGCAAACTGATAGGCTACGCGCCCGCTGCGCGAACCACGCTCTAGGGCCCAAACCAAAGATTCAGGCTTGGCCGCCTCTATGGCAGCAGCATCCACACCAAAAGAACTCAACCACTGGACCACAATGGTGAGGTATTCGTTTTGGCTGAAAGGGTAAAAGCTGACCCACAAACCAAAACGCTCAGATAGTGAAATTTTTTCTTCAATCACCTCACCTGGATGCACTTCGCCATCTTCGGTGTGGGTGTAACTGAGGTTGTCCTTCATGTACTCGGGCAACAGGTGGCGGCGGTTGCTGGTGACATAAATCAGCACATTGGCCGTGGTGGCAGTCAAGGAACCGTCCAAAATAGACTTGAGCGCTTTGTATCCGGCATCGCCCTCATCAAAGCTCAAGTCATCGCAAAACACAATAAATTTTTCGGGGCGATCACTCACGGCCTCCACCAAATCAGGCAGATCCACCATGTCAGCCTTGTCTACCTCAATCAGGCGCAAGCCCTGAGGTGCATAGTGGTGCAAACAGGCGCGTATGAGGGACGACTTGCCCGTACCGCGCGCGCCCGTCAGCAACACGTTGTTGGCAGGCTGCCCGTTTACAAACTGCTCAGTGTTGCGCTGGATTTTTTCTTTTTGAGGTCCAATTTCCTTCAATTGCTCCAGCTGCATGGCTGCCACTTGGCGAATCGGCTCGATCACGGCGTGGCCAGAACTGCGCTTGCGGTAGCGAAATGCTATTGAGGCCGACCAGTCGGGCTGCGCCAAAGGCTGTGGAAACAGCGTCTCAATCCGCTGCATCAATTGTTCGGCGCGGGTCAGAAGGCGTTCGAGTTGTTCTTGCATTACAAAATTTGAGGGGCAGGATCTTTGATCTGGACCGGTCATCAAGACCGGTAGTCGGCGTTGATGGTCACGTACTCGTGGCTGAAGTCGCAAGTCCACACGGTGTCCTCAGCAGAGCCGCGGCCCAGCAACACCCTCACCGTGATTTCGCTTTGCTTCATGACGCGCTGGCCATCTGCTTCGAGATAGGCAGGGTTTCGCCCCCCCTGAACCGCCACATGCACATCGTCCAAAAACAAGTCTATGGTGGACTGATCCAGATCGGCAATACCGGCATAGCCCACTGCCGCCAAAATACGCCCTAAATTGGGGTCGCTGGCAAAAAAAGCGGTTTTGACCAATGGCGAATGCGCAATGGCGTAGGCAACTTGCCGACACTCTTGCGCCGTGCGACCGTTTTGTACCTGCACGGTGATGAACTTGGTCGCACCCTCACCATCACGAACGATCGCTTGAGCCAAGCGCCGCGCCACACCCATCAAAGCGGATTTAAGAGCAGCTCCCTCGGGGCTTGTCCAAGAGGTGATGGGCGCATGGGCGGATTGATTACTGGCCATCACCACAAATGAATCGTTGGTGGAAGTGTCTCCATCCACAGTGATGCGGTTGAAAGAACCTTCTGCCAGTTCATGCGCCAGATCATCCATCAGGTTGGGGTCGATGCAGGCATCGGTGGCCACAAAGCCCAGCATGGTGGCCATATTGGGGCGTATCATGCCTGCCCCTTTACTGATACCGGTGATGGTCACAGTGGCGCCGCCCACTTGCACTTGTGTGCTCAAACCTTTGGGCAAGGTGTCGGTGGTCATGATGCCTTCGGCTGCACGCATCCAGTTATTGGGCTGCGCATCGGTCAACGCGGCTGGTAGACCGGCTTCAAGCCGGTCAATGGGCAAGGGCTCCATGATCACGCCAGTGGAAAACGGCATTATTTGCTCGGGCTTCAGCGCCAAATGCTGTGCCAAGGAGTCACAAGTGCGGCGTGCATGGACCAACCCTGCTTCCCCGGTGCCTGCATTGGCATTGCCGGTGTTGACGACCAGGGCACGAATGCCCGCCTTGGCGCTCAAATGTTCGCGGCAAACCTGAACCGGTGCGGCACAAAAACGATTGGTGGTGAACACGCCGCCTACGCATGCGCCTTCGTCTAATAAAAACACCGTGAGGTCTTTGCGGTTGGGTTTTTTAATACCCGCCTGCGCCACCCCGATACGCACACCAGGAACGGGTAAAAGGTCTGCGGCTTGGGGAGCCTTGAGGTTGACAGCCATGAAAAAAACTTTGAATAAATTATCTTAACTTGCCGTGGCAAAACTTGAATTTTTTTCCGCTACCGCAAGGGCAGGCCTCATTTCGACCCACCCGAGGCAAATTGCTGGTCGGCTCAGCGATGGTTTCTGCCTCTCCGGTTTCGGTGGGGGCGGTGTAGGTGATGTTGGAGATACGCTCCGCCTCAGACTCGAGCGCTTGGGCAGCCTGATCGATTTGTTCGGCAGACTGAATGCGCACCGTCATCATCAAACGGGTGACCTCATTGCGCACGACATCCAGCAACTGCCCAAACAACTCAAATGCCTCTCGTTTGTATTCTTGCTTGGGCTGCTTTTGGGCGTAGCCCCTGAGGTGGATGCCTTGGCGCAGATAATCCAAGGCGCTCAAGTGGTCACGCCAATGGGTGTCGATGCTTTGCAGCAGCACCACGCGCTCAAAACTGGTCAAATTGGCTGCCCCGGCTTGGGTCAGTTTGGCTTCAAATGCGGCATGAGCGGCTTCGAGCACTTGGTGCAGCACGTCCTCGTCGGTCACAGAACTGGACTGGCTCACCCAACCCAGCAAATCCAAAGGCACTTGCCACTCGTCCTGTAACTGTTTTTGCAAGCCAGCCAAATCCCACTGCTCTTCTACCGACTCCTCAGGCACATATTGGCGCACCAAATCGGTAAAGCAGCCTTCGCGCAATGAAGCGATTTGGGCCGACAGGTCTTGCGCGTCCAAGATGGCATTGCGCTGCTGGTAAATGACCTTGCGCTGGTCATTGGACACATCGTCGTATTCAAGCAGTTGCTTGCGGATGTCAAAGTTGCGTGCCTCTACCTTGCGCTGCGCACTTTCAATGCTGCGAGACACCATACCCGCCTCAATGGCTTCGCCCTCTGGCATTTTCAGGCGGTCCATGATGGCTTTAACCCGCTCGCCCGCAAAAATGCGCATGAGCGAATCGTCCAAACTCAAGTAAAACCTTGACGAGCCGGGGTCCCCTTGGCGGCCGGATCGACCACGCAACTGGTTGTCAATTCGACGCGATTCATGGCGCTCGGTGGCAATGATGCGCAACCCCCCCAAAGACTTGACCTGTTCATGGTCTTTGATCCACTGCACACGCAGGGCGTCTATTTGAGCTTGCTGCTCGGAGGCACTCAACCCTGCTTGGGCTTGAACGGTTTCCACAGCTTTTTCCACATTGCCGCCCAACACAATGTCGGTACCCCGACCGGCCATATTGGTGGCAATGGTGATCATGCCCGCGCGGCCTGCTTGGGCAATGATGTCAGCCTCTTTGGCATGTTGTTTGGCGTTAAGGACCTGGTGTGGCAATTTGGCCTCTTGCAGCAGTCGCGCAATGATTTCCGAGTTTTCAATAGACGTGGTGCCCACCAACACGGGCTGGCCCCGTGTATGGCACTCGCGAATATCCGCTAGGGCAGCAACGTATTTTTCTTGGGTGGTTTTGTACACACGGTCGTGCTGGTCGTCACGGCAGCTGGGCTTGTTGGGCGGAATGACCACCGTTTCCAGCCCGTAAATTTCCTGAAACTCATAGGCCTCGGTGTCGGCTGTGCCGGTCATGCCGCTGAGCTTGTCGTACAGGCGGAAATAGTTTTGGAACGTGATGGACGCCAAGGTTTGGTTTTCGGCCTGAATAGACACACCTTCCTTGGCCTCTACAGCTTGATGCAAGCCATCGCTCCAGCGGCGGCCCGTCATCAAGCGACCGGTGAATTCGTCCACGATGACAATTTCACCGTTTTGCACCACATAGTGCTGGTCACGGTGGAACAGATGATGGGCCCGCAAGGCCGCATACGCATGGTGCATCAGGGAAATATGGCTAGGGTCGTACAAGCTCGCGCCTTCGGGCAACAAGCCGGCCTGGCTCAAAATGCGCTCTGCGTTTTCGTGACCCTGCTCGGTCAGAAACACTTGGTGGCTTTTTTCATCAACCGTGAAGTCGCCCGGGGTGATCACACCTTCGCCAGTGCGGGGGTCTTCTTCGCCCTCCTGTCGTTTGAGTTGGGGGACCACCTTGTTGATGGAGATGTACATGGCGGTGTGGTCTTCCGCCTGCCCACTGATGATCAAAGGCGTGCGGGCTTCGTCAATCAGGATCGAATCCACCTCGTCCACAATGGCAAAGTGCTGGCCACGCTGCACGCGGTCCGCTGCTTCGTACACCATGTTGTCACGCAGGTAGTCAAAGCCAAATTCGTTATTGGTGCCGTAGGTGATGTCGGCTCGATAGGCAGCTTGCTTGTCTTCACGTGAAGCGTTGGGCAAATTCACACCAACGGTCAAACCCAAAAAGCTGTAGAGCTTGCCCATCCAAACCGCATCCCGGCTGGCCAAGTAGTCGTTGACCGTGACCACATGGACACCATGCCCAGCCAGTGCATTCAGATACACCGGCAGCGTAGCGGTGAGTGTCTTGCCCTCACCCGTGCGCATTTCGGCAATCTTTCCTTGGTGCAAGGCCATGCCGCCAAGCATCTGCACGTCAAAGTGGCGCATTTTCATGACACGCTTGGACCCCTCACGCACCACAGCAAAGGCCTCGGGCAACAGATCGTCCATTGCCTCTCCTTCTGCCAAGCGCTTTTTAAAGCTCTCGGTACAGGCTCGCAATTCTTCATCAGAGAGGTTCTCGTAGCGAGTCTCTAGTGCGTTGATTCGAGTGACGGTGGTTCGGTATTGCTTGAGCAAGCGCTCATTGCGGCTACCAAAAAGTTGGGTGAGGAAGTTATTGAACATGCAGATCAAGCCTGTTCAGAGGCTGACGTCAAAGGTGAAAACAGCCTTGGATTCTAACGTTTGGACCTAAGCTGCAAATCAGCGCTTGGCTTGGAGTGCCGGGGGTGAGGCAGCACGACTGGCAGTGAGGAATTTTTGGGGATCTTGAGGCACACCGCGCACCAAAACCTCAAAATGCAAATGGGGTCCGGTAGAGCGTCCGGTATTGCCCACATCGGCAATGCGCTGGCCACGTTTGACCAAATCGCCCTTACGCACCGTGGATCTGGACAAATGTGCGTAACGGGTCAATAAGTCTTGACCATGATCGATTTCCAAAACCAGACCATACTCCGACATCCATTCTTGGGAAACCACCACGCCACCGGCAGCGGCGAACACCGGAGTACCCACGGTCGCGACAAAGTCAATTCCGCTGTGCATGGCGTTATGCCCACTAAAAGGGTCAATACGCCAACCAAATCCCGAACCTACAGGGCCTGAAACGGGTGGTTGAGTGGGCACCATCATGGAGCGAATTTTTTGCTCCATCAGGCGACTTTCCATGATCGACAGCATGTCCACCCTCAGGTCGCTGGCCTGCTCGAGCTCACTCATCACCGACTTGACCTCGTTCAACGACAGAGGTTTTCCCTCGATGGAAACACCGCCACGGCCAGGCTGCACCTTAATTTCGGCCGGGTTGAGGCCCGCCAAGCCCGATACCCGCTCGCCTAAGGCTTCCAATTGCATCATCTTGGCTTGCATTTCGCCTAAACGCCGGGCCATGGCGTCCAGGTTTTCGCTCATCAAGCGGTCTTTAAGGGC
>DDPM01000052.1:2453-3097 GCA_002342165.1 Hylemonella sp. UBA2468 | reverse complement strand
GCGCCCTTCAGAAACACCAAGTGGTAAAAGCCAGCGGCCAACATCATTAAGGCCAAAGCCATAGCACCCAGAACCAAAGTCAAGCGGGTACCACTGAGATATATAGAACGTGATCTGGCAATCCAAGCGTCCGTGATAATGACCTGCATCAACCTACTCCATCAGCTTTGATGTGAAACCTTCTGCAAAAACCCTAAGCATCCAAGAAGCCAGCCAAGCCTCGCCTTCTTTAGCCCGGCTCAGCGAATTGACCCGGGAATCCAAGGCGCGGCTCCAAGCCATTGCCCCCCTTCTGCCTGCGGCTATGTGCCAAGGCATCCAAGCAGGCCCCATTGCAGGATCAGAATGGTGCTTATTGGTGGCCAACAACTCCATGGCCGCCAAACTTCGCCAATACGTCCCCGACATGCAAACCCGCCTTCAACAGTTGGGTTGGGACGTGCAGTGTATACGCTTCAAAATACAGAATTGAGTCACTGATTTTCCGCAGAGCAAGTGGGGGTTTTGTGAGATGAGGACCCCAAACTGCAGCCCCCAAAGAAAAAAGGTCTGATGGCGTCAGGTACCTTTATGAAATGGTGCCGGTTGTCGGATTCGAACTGACGACCTACCGCTTACAAGGCGGTTGCTCTACCACTGAGCTA
>DDPM01000052.1:0-2376 GCA_002342165.1 Hylemonella sp. UBA2468 | reverse complement strand
GGCGCCCTCTTGGCCCGCTGGAGGTGGCTCAGGCGGGTCTTCATCGGCAGGTCTGGAGCTGACCGACTGCAACTTAGGCTGTTTACTCTTGGGCGAGGTTGGCTTGACCTCTTGGCCCTCCAAAGGCTCGCTCTGGTCGGAATCGGGGGAACTTTCGGTTTCTGAAACAGAAAAAGGCAAAAGCGTGGAAGCGTCTTGAGGTGAGGCGGCTTGCATGTCCTGCATAGGAAAAGACATACCTTGGCCNNTTTTCCCGAGCATAAATGGCCATAACGCGGTCTACGGGAACGTAAATATCTCGGGCCACACCGCCAAAACGCGCTTTGAATTCGATGACCTCATTACCCAGTTTTAGGGAGCTGGTGGCCGTGGGGCCGATGTTCAGGACAATTTCGCCGTCTCGCACATGCTCGCGCGGCACCAGAACCCTAGCATCCACCTTAACTGCCAAATAGGGCGTGAAGGCGTATTCGCAACACCATTCGTACAAGGCCCTAATAAGATAGGGTCGGGTGGAAGGCAAGGGTGATGTGGTCATAAACCGATGGCGCTGCAGGACTTATTTGCGCATGACCTTTTCAGAAGGCGTGAGCGCCTCGATGTAGGCAGGACGGGAAAAAATGCGTTCTGCATACTTGAGCAATGGGGCCGCATTTTTGCTCAAATCAATGCCGTAAAAGTCCAAGCGCCAAAGCAAAGGGGCAATGGCCACGTCCAGCATAGAGAAGTTGTCACCCAGCATGTACTTGTTTTTCAGAAACACTGGAGCCAACTGAGTCAAGCGGTCGCGAATATGTGAGCGGGCTTTTTCCAAAGCCTTTTCGTTGCTTTTGGCAGCACGCGATTCCAGGGTGGACACATGCACGAAAAGTTCTTTTTCAAAGTTGAGCAAAAACAGACGCACGCGGGCCCGATCCACCGGGTCGCCAGGCATCAACTGGGGATGGGGGAAGCGCTCGTCAATGTACTCATTGATGATGTTGGACTCATACAAAATCAGATCGCGCTCCACCAAAATGGGCACCTGACCGTAAGGATTCATAACATTGATGTCTTCGGGTTTGTTGTAAAGGTCAACATCACGGATTTCGAAATCCATGCCTTTTTCAAACAACACAAAACGGCAGCGATGGGAAAAGGGGCAAGTGGTTCCTGAATACAACACCATCATGGCTAACGACTCCTAAAAATTGAAAAGAGTGGGCTGCGCCAAGCAAGCCCACTCTGAGGGTCCGGCCCTGTAAGAAACAAGGAGCCGGAAATGATCCGGATTACTTAATGTCTTTCCAGTATGCCGCGTTAAGCCGCCAAGCAATGAACGTAAAGATCAGCAAAAAAAGCATGACCCAAACGCCAATTTGCACGCGAGATTTTTGGGCAGGTTCGCCCATCCACTGCAAAAAGTTAACCAAGTCTCCAATGTTCTGATCGTACTGTAAGGGCGACATAGAGCCGGGAGTGACTTGCTCCCAGCCCTTAAACACATTCACCTCATGGCCGTGTTCTTGTTTGGTATCAAAAACGGGACGGCGCTTGCCTTGCAATTCCCACAACACATGGGGCATACCAACATTGGGAAATGCCAAGTTGTTCCAGCCTGTGGCTTTTGTGTCGTCCACATAATAAGTACGCAAATAAGTGTAGAGGTAGTCGGCACCTGAACCTTGATGGCCAGCCCGGGAACGGGCAATCAAGGTCAGATCAGGCGGGTTGCCACCAAACCAGTCTTTAGCCTGCTTAGGGTCAATGGCAGCCTTCATGGTGTCACCCACTTTGTCGGTGGTGAAGAGAAGGTTGTCTTTAATTTGCTCCGTGGTCAATCCAATATCTTGCAAGCGGTTGAACCGCATGTAGGCAGCCGAGTGGCAATTTAAGCAGTAGTTGACGAAAAGCTTGGCACCATTTTGCAAAGAAGTCAGGTCATTGGTATTGACAGGGGCTTTATCCCAAGCAATGCCCTCACTGCCAGAGGCATGTGCTGCACCCGAGAGGCTCAAGGCCGTGATCAAGGCAAGAATGTACTTTTTCATGAGAAATGTCTTTCAGCTCAGTGTCAGGTCAGTGGGCAGTAAACGTCACGCGGTCAGGCACCGGCTTGGTTTGGCCAATTTGGCTCCACCAAGGCATCAGCAGGAAAAACCCAAAATAAAACAGGGTCCCCACTTGAGACACGCGCTCTCCCAAAGGTGAAGGTGGCTGCACACCCAAGTAGCCCAGCACCACAAAATTCAGCACAAAGATGCCGTACATGTAGAGTTGCCAATCAGGGCGATAACGGATGGATTTGACTTCGCAGTTGTCCAGCCAAGGCAAGAAAAACAAAATGATGACCGCACCACCCATCACCACCACGCCCCAGAATTTGGCGTCAATAGC
>DDPM01000148.1:204-2734 GCA_002342165.1 Hylemonella sp. UBA2468 | reverse complement strand
TTGGCCCTCAAACCGCCGATTTGTTGGCGGCACAGTTGCGTGGCGCGGGCACCATTGTGTGGAACGGCCCCGTGGGTGTGTTTGAGTTTGCGGCCTTTGAAAACGGCACCCGCACTCTGGCGCATGCCATTGCCGACTCTGATGCGTTTTCGATTGCTGGCGGAGGCGACACTTTGGCCGCCATTTCCAAATATGACATCGTGCACAAGGTAGGGTACATCTCTACCGGCGGCGGCGCGTTTTTAGAGGTGCTGGAGGGTAAAACCCTGCCCGCCTTTGAAATATTGCAGCAGCGTGCTCTAAGTTAACCGCACGTCTTAAAAACACAAAAGGGAGTCCATATGACCTACCGCGCCACCAAAATTGTGTCCACGCTGGGGCCCGCGTCCAGCGAACCGGCCCTGCTCGAGCAAATGATCCGTGCTGGCGTCAACGTGGTGCGCTTGAATTTCAGCCACGGCAAGGCGCAAGACCATATAGATAGGGCGCAACTGGTGCGCGAGGCGGCCCAGCGCGCCGGTTGCGAAGTGGCCATCATGGCCGACCTGCAGGGCCCCAAAATTCGCGTCGGTAAATTTGCCGAGAACAAGGTCATGCTCGCCACCGGTCAGACCTTTGTCCTCGACGCGGCGCGCACCGAACTGGGCGACGCACAGGGCGTAGGCTTGGACTACAAAGAACTCCCTCAAGATGTAAAGGCTGGCGACGTGCTGGTGCTCAACGACGGCATGATCGTGATGCAAGTGCAGTCTGTCAAAGGACCTGCGGTGCATTGCACCGTGACCCAAGGCGGGGAGCTTTCCAACAACAAGGGCATCAACAAAAAGGGTGGCGGCCTGACCGCCCCGGCGCTCACGGCCAAAGATATGGAAGACATCAAAACCGCCATGAGCTTTAAGGCCGACTATGTGGCGGTGAGCTTTCCCCAAAACGCCACCGACATGGAAATGGCGCGTCAGCTGTGCAATGTGGCGGCCGCTGAGTTCGGGCACAAGCCGCACCTGATTGCCAAAATCGAGCGGGCTGAGGCNNGTGCCCGCGCTGCAAAAACGCATGATCCGCATGGCGCACGACATGGACAAAACCGTGATCACCGCTACCCACATGATGGAGTCCATGATCCACAACCCCATGCCCACCCGTGCTGAGGTGAGCGATGTGGCCAACGCCGTGCTGGATGGGTCGGATGCAGTCATGACCTCGGCCGAAACCGCTGCGGGCAAATTCCCGCTTGAAACCGTGGTCGAAATGGCCGCGGTGTGCGTGGCTGCAGAAGAAGCCGAAGAGGTAGAGCTGGATGCCGACTTTTTAGGCAAAACCTTTTCCCGCATAGACCATTCCATCGCCATGGGCGCGCTGTTTACCGCATACCACATGGGTGTCAAAGCGATTGTGGCGCTCACCGAAAGCGGCTCCACCGCGCTGTGGATGAGTCGCCACAAAATCCACATTCCTATTTACGCTCTGACCTCGCGTGAAGCCACCCAGCGCAAGATGACGCTCTACCGCAACGTTACCCCCTTGCTCATGCCCACCAGTAACGACCGCGACACCGCCATGCGAGAAGCCGAGACCAGCCTCAAGCAAAAAGGCATCTTGAAAAGCGGTGACCGTTACGTCATCACCTGCGGGGAGCCCATGGGTGCCCCCGGGGGCACCAACATGCTCAAAATTTGCTTGGTGGCCTGAGCCTAAAATCCGGCCAAAACCCATTTTGTAAAACTCCCCGAAAGACCCTCCTTATGGCACTCGTCTCCATGCGTGAACTGCTGGACCACGCCGCAGAACATGCTTACGGCATTCCAGCCTTCAATGTGAACAACCTAGAACAGGTCCAAGCGGTCATGGAAGCCGCCAAAGAAACGGGCGCTCCGGTGATTCTTCAGGCCAGTGCGGGCGCACGCAAGTACGCGGGCGAAGCCTTCATCAAGCACCTGATTGCCGCCGCGGTAGAGGCCTACCCCCAGATTCCTCTGGTGATGCACCAAGACCACGGTCAAAACCCCGGCGTTTGCCAAGGCGCCATTGATCTGGGCTTCAGCTCGGTCATGATGGACGGCAGCCTTGAAGCCGACGGCAAAACCATTGCCAGCTATGAATACAACCTGGACGTGACCAAGCAAGTGGTTCAGATGGCTCATGTGCGCGGTATTACCGTCGAAGGCGAGCTGGGTTGCCTGGGCTCTTTGGAAACCATGAAGGGCGACAAAGAAGATGGCCACGGCACCGACGCCACCATGACCCGCGAGCAGCTGTTGACCGACCCCGAGCAGGCGGCCGACTTCGTCAAGCAAACCCAGGTGGACGCGTTGGCCATTGCCATTGGCACCAGCCACGGCGCATACAAATTCAGCCGTAAGCCCACCGGCGACATACTGGCCATTGAGCGCATCAAAGAAATCAACCGCCGTATTCCCAACACCCATTTGGTCATGCATGGCTCCAGCAGCGTGCCCCAGGATTTGCTGGCGGTGATTCGCCAGTTTGGTGGCCAAATGAAAGAAACCTACGGCGTGCCGGTGGAAGAAAT
>DDPM01000148.1:0-144 GCA_002342165.1 Hylemonella sp. UBA2468 | reverse complement strand
CGCGAATGGCTCAAGCCTGCGCGCGAGGCTGCCAAGGCCGTGTGCAAAGCCCGCTACATTGAATTTGGATGCGAGGGCCAAGGCGCCAAAATCAAAGGTGAAACCTTGCAGGTGATGGCGGCCAAGTACAGCCGCGGCGATTTC
>DDPM01000059.1 GCA_002342165.1 Hylemonella sp. UBA2468 | reverse complement strand
TTGCCTGGGTCTTTCATGTCTTTGATGACATCAAACTCCACGTTGTGGAGCTGGCCTTCTTTGCGTTCCACTTTGCGCAGGTACATGTTGTGCACCACGTCGCGGGTTTGCGCATCAATAAACATAGGGCCGCGGGGGCTTTCAAAAATCTGGCCTTTCATGGCTTCCATCAGGGCGTCACCGCCACCCTGGCCTTTCGTAGCGCGCAGCGCTTCGTAAATCACGCGCATGCCGTCATAACCGCCCACAGCCATGAAGTTGGGGCGCATGCCCTTATTGGCTTTTTCAAAGGCGGCTACAAACTTTTGGTTGGTTGGGGACTGGTGGTATGCAGAGTAGTGGTGCGCAGTCACCACACCCAAAGCGCCGTCGCCCATGCCGTTCAACTGGTCGTCATCGGTCAGGTCGCCCGTACCGATAAGCTTGATGCCAGCCTTGTCCATGCCGCGCTCCAAAAACTGCTTCATCACGGCGGCGCCTGCGCCGGAGGGTACAAACACAAAAAGGGCGTCAGGCTTGATCTCGCGCACTTTCTGCAGGAAAGGCGCGAAGTCGGGGTTACGCAAAGGCACACGCATGCTTTCGACCACTTCGCCTCCGTTAAAGGTCAAACGGTCTTTGAAGAACTTCTCAGCGTCAAAGCCAGGGCCATAGTCGCTCACCAGCGTCACCACTTTCTTGATACTGTTTTTAGGCGCCCAGTCGGCCATAGACACCGCTGCTTGTGGAATGGTGAAGCTGGTGCGCACGATGAATGGCGAGGCTTGGGTGATGCTGGAAGTGGCTGCGGCCATCACCACCAAAGGCGTTTTGGATTGGGTGGCTATGGGCGCAGCAGCCAAGGCAGCAGGTGTGACGCCAAAACCGGCCATGACGTTGATTTTGTCTTTCACCACCAGCTCTTGGGCAATGCGCTTGGTGGCATCTGGTGTGGCGGCATCGTCTCGCACAATAAGTTCAATTTTTTTGCCTGCAACAGTGTCGCCATGTTGCGCCATGTACAGGCGGGCTGCCGCTTCAATTTGAATGCCAGTGGTGGACTGCTGTCCCGTCAGAGGAATGATCAAACCGATTCTGAATTTGTTGTCTTGAGCTGAGGCCAAAGAGGCCAAGGACAGCGCAGCGGCAGCAACTAGGGTGACAGATAAAAGAGTGCGTTTTTTCATAAATGATCTCCAGTCAGTAAAAGGCGTTGGCTAATGTAATTTGAGGTAATGATGTCAAAGCTTGATTTTGAACAAGGTTTGCGCATTGGTTTGAAAGAATTTGCGCTTGGTTGTAAGAGGCAAGTCCATGTTATCCAGAATATTGACCTCGTCCACCTCGTGTTGGTAAGGGTAATCCATGGCGTACATGACGCGGTCTTCGCCCATAAAGTTTTGGGTGAACTTGATGGCGGGCTCCCACGCCACGCCGCTGTTGGTGGCATAAAAGTTCTGTTGCAGGTATTCGCTGGGCTTTTTTTGGAGGGGCTTGAGGCATTCGTACCGATTGGCTCTGGAAGTGGCGCGGTGCATGTAGTCCAATCTGTAAGCCCAAAAGGGTAAGGCTTCGCCCATGTGCCCCAAAATTATTTGCAGCTTGGGAAATTGGTCGAACACCCCAGCAGTGATGAGCCGCAGCGCACTCAAGCTGGTGTCCACCCCAAAGCCAAACACAGCGCCATCCAAGCCCGCTTCTAAAAATGGCTGAATCATGGCGTCGGGCGGGCTGCAAGGGTGCAGGTAGATGGGTTGGTCATGCGCTTCAGCGGCGGCAAAGATGTCCCAAAACTTGCGGTCTGACAAATATTTGCCGTGGGTGTGGGAATTCACAATCACGCCGCGCATATCCAGTTGGGTGGCACCTCGCTGAATTTCTTTGGCGGCCTCGGCTGGGTTTTGCGGCGCAATGGCCGTTAAGCCCACAAAACGGGTGGGGTGCTTTTGAATGGCGTCAAGCAAAAAGTCATTGGCATGGCGCGCATAGCTCACGGCGGTGGGCTCATCAAACACTTGCACGCCTGGAGAGGTGAGCGACAGCACCTGAATGTCTATGCCCGCTGCATCCATATGTGCCAATCGTTCAGCACCCATGGTTTGGTTGTACTTCAGGATGTGCTGCACACGAGGTGCCGGATTGTTGAAGTGAAAGCCCCATAAGCTGCTGAAGCCTTTGTCTGCCTTGCCTTCTTCCAGAACTTTTTTGTACATGCCAAACAGCTCAGGAGGCGCAAATGCTTCTTCGGTGGCAATTCGAAGGTAATCGGCTTTGACGGGGTGTGCGGGGTTGGCTTGGGGTGACGGTACGGCGACGGGGGCGGTGTGGGATGTGTTCATGACAAGTGTTGTGGATGTTTTTGACGCGGTGGGACGTGGTTTTAATTGGTTTTGAAAGATTGGCTGAGTGCACTGGAGGCGTTGGCCAGCAAGGCCACATCGACGCCCACTGCGGTAAACACCGTGCCCCATTGAATGAATTGTTTGGCCAAGGCTGCATCGCCCGTCAAGATGCCCGAAGGCTTGCCACAGGCCTTGAGGCGGGAAAGCGCTTGTTCAATTTTTTTCACCACTTCGGGGTGGCCTGGTTGCCCTAAATAACCCATGCTGGCGGCCAAGTCGCCCGGACCAATGAACACGCCGTCAATGCCCTCGACCGACGCAATGGCTTCAAGTTGGTCCAAGGCTTCTATGGTTTCAATTTGCACCAGCAAGCACAGCTCTTCTTCGCAGC
>DDPM01000129.1:258-16430 GCA_002342165.1 Hylemonella sp. UBA2468 | reverse complement strand
CCTTTCATTACCGTAAAACGTGAGCCGCTGAGCTTGGTGCCCGTGTCAAAGTCCAAACCCAAGGGTTGACCCAAATCCACATGGTCGCGCGGCTCAAAATCCAAAACGGGTGGAGCACCCCAAGTTCGCACCACCACATTGGCATGTTCATCCGCACCCACAGGCACGGAGGCATGCGGCACATTGGGNNTTGGGCACCGCCAACAGCAGCTGGTGAAGTTCGTGTTGCAGGGTTTCCAAACGGGTGACCGACTGATCCAACTCTGCCTTAAGCTGGCCCACCTCGGCCATGGCCGCTTCAGCTTGAGCGTGTTCGCCCTTGCCTTTGAGCATGCCCACTTGCTTGCTCAAGGTGTTGCGTTTGGCTTGCAACTCTTCGGTGCGGGTTTGGATAGATTTGCGCTCAGCCTCCAAGCTTTGAAAGCTTTCGGCATTCAAAAAGGGCTGCGGTGATTTGCGGGTTTCCAGACGGGCCAGCACCGAGGCCAAGTCTTTACGCAATAAGTTGATGTCGAGCATGCCGAGATTGTAGGTTTGCGGATGCGCCCAAAGGGCTAGGCCTCGATCTTCAGACCTTTGGGTAAGGGAAACTTGATGGTTTCTTCAATACCATTCATTTTGCGCACCGAAATAGCGCCCATCGCCTTGATGCGGTCAATCACCTCTTGCACCAAAATTTCGGGGGCGGATGCGCCAGCTGTTACACCAATGCGTTGCTTGCCTACAAACCATTGGTCTTGCAGCTCTTGGGCGTTGTCCACCATATAACTTTCAGTACCTACCTTTTGCGCCACCTCGCGCAGACGGTTGCTGTTGGAACTGGTGGGGCTACCCACCACAATCACCAAATCCACCTGCGGACTCAACACTTTGACGGCGTCTTGCCGGTTTTGGGTAGCGTAGCAAATGTCTTGCTGCTTGGGCTCGCGCACTTTAGGAAACTTGGCCTTGACCGCAGCCAAGATATCGGCAGCGTCGTCCACGCTCAGGGTGGTTTGCGTCACCACGGCCAGCAGATCGGTTTGCAGGGGGGAAACATGTGCCACGTCTTGCACTTCCTCCACCAGATGAATGCCGCTGTCCAACTGCCCCATGGTGCCTTCCACCTCAGGGTGGCCTTTGTGGCCAATCATGATGAACTCATAGCCCTCTTTGTGCAGCTTGGCCAGCTCCACATGCACCTTGCTGACCAGCGGGCAGGTGGCATCAAAAACATTAAAGCCCAAGCGATCGGCCTCGTTTTGAATGGCTCTGCTCACGCCATGGGCAGAAAACACCAAAGTGGCACCGGCAGGCACATCGGCCAAGTCTTCAATGAAAATGGCGCCCTTTTGCTTGAGGTCATTGACCACATAGGTGTTGTGCACGATTTCATGGCGCACATAAATAGGCGCGCCAAATTTATCTAAAGCGCGCTCCACAATTTCGATGGCGCGGTCCACGCCCGCACAAAACCCACGAGGTTCGGCCAGAACCAGTTCTTGCAGCATTACCAAGTCCTCTTCAGAAAATCTTGTTCACAAAACGCCCAACACATGCACTTCAAACGTCACCGGCTGGCCCGCCAGCGGGTGGTTGAAGTCGAACAACACCCCGCCATCAGGAGCCACCTGCAACACCACGCCCGCAAATTGGCCTTGCCCGTCGGGGGTAGGAAACTGCACGGCGTCCCCCACTTCGTAGTGTTCCAAGGGATCCCCCATATCGGTCAACACTTTGCGGGCCAACCATTGTTGGAGCTGTGGGTTGCGTTCGCCAAATGCCTCACCGGCAGGTAACTCAAAAGTCTGGTGCGCCCCCTCGGGCAAACCCAGCAAACAGTGCTCCATCGCGGGAGCCAATTCGCCAGAACCCAACGACAAGGTGGCGGGCGAGCCCCCGAAGGTGTTGATGATGTCGCCCGCAGGACCGCTGAGGCGGTAATGCAGCGTCAGAAAAGAGCTAGGCTGAACCAGAAGTTCAATATTGGTCATGAGAATCCTGTGATTTGGCTTATTGTAGAAACCAGACTCAGCTCGGGTGCACGGCCGCTGGTGATGTCCCATCCTGACTCTACGCACTAACTTCTCAGCACGCCGGCCACGCTGGCGGCCAGGTCTTCGAGCTTGCTGAGGTCGTGCACGGCCAGCATGCCATGCGCGTAACGATGAAGCACTGCCGCACCTTGCGCCAAAGGCGCGTAACCGTCAAAGCGCAGCAGGGGATTGAGCCAGAGCAGACGACCGCTGCGGCGCCGAAGTTGTTGCAATTCATGAGCGAGGGCGTCGGGATTGCCGGTGTCCAGACCGTCAGTAATCATGAGCACCAGCGTGCGCCGCCCGACCAGCTTGCGCTGGTGCAAGGCATTCAGCGTAGCGAGGCTTTGGCCGAGCTGGGTGCCGCCGGCGAAGTCTTCGATGGCAACGCTGGCGTGGGCCAGCATGTCGTCCGTATCGGCATGCGCAAAGGCAGGGCTGAGATCGGTGAGTTGGTTACCGAATGCGAAGACATGGCGCTGCAGCCGCATGGCGCCACCCAGCGCCTGACGGCTGGTGGCGGCGTGCAGAAAGGCCAATAGCAATCGGGAGTAGCGCTCCATCGAACCGGACACGTCAACCAGCACCAAAAGCGGAACAGGCTGCCGCACACGCTGCAAACGAGGCAAATGCAGGGGCTCTCCACCGGTTCGCAGCGCAGATTGAAGGATTCCGGCCCACCAAAGATTCGTCCCGCGGGCTCCTGGCCGGTGGCGGCGGCTCGCGAAAGTGGGCAAGGGCAAGCGGATGTCTCGCGCCAACCGCTCTACCAGCCGGTATTCGGTGGCGCCCAAGGCGTTGAAATCGGCATGCCTAAGGCGCTGGAAATCGCTGGCGGTCATTGCAGCATCGAAATCGACCTTGTCCTCCTGAGGGCTGGGCTGGGCTTGTTTGCCGAACGCATGCTGTGGCGAGAGTGCTTCGCGCACGCGGGGTCGGCGCTTGCTGGGCTCCGCCTTGCCTTCCGCGCTCGGGAGCAACTGCGAGAGCAGCTTGTGCGCCATGTTGGGGTTGCGAAAGAAAGCCTCAAACAATTCGCGATAGACCTGCCGGTCTTGCTCACGGCTGATCAGCACGGCTTCCAGTGCAGCGCTCAAGTCTTCGCGCCTGTCCAAACCCACAGCGAGGGCTGCATCGGCTGCCAGCGCGATACGCGCAGGGTCCACCCGAACTCCGGCACGGCGCAGGGTACGGCCAAAGGCAGCGAGGTTATCGCTGAATTTACCCAGGCGGGCGTCACCTAACTGCATCGGGCGCCCCTCCACCTTTCACGGACCATCGCCGCCTTCTGCTGGGGCCAGCAGCTCGCCAGCCAGTTGGTGGTTGAGCGCGGACACGTCGTCGCGCTGCTTGAACAAGATACCGGCGGTGTCGGTCAGCAGCTCAGGGTCAAGCACCAAGGTGTCCAGCGCCAGCAGCGCCTTGGCCCACTCGACACTCTCCGCAATTCCCGGGGCGCGCTGGAAGTTACTCACA
The DNA here is from genome assembly GCA_002342165.1 of Hylemonella sp. UBA2468. Lineage (GTDB taxonomy): Bacteria > Pseudomonadota > Gammaproteobacteria > Burkholderiales > Burkholderiaceae_C > Hylemonella. Next base: position 12,939 of record DDPM01000129.1, on the reverse strand, counting down.
AACGGCTGGCTGCGCAATCGGCTAACGACCTCAGCGACTTGCGCGGTGAGCGCATCCGAGGCCTCAGGCACCTGTGCACGAATGATTTGGAGCTCGCGCTCGCGCTCGGGGTAATCGAGCCAGTGATAGAGACAGCGGCGCTTAACCGCGTCGTTGAGCTCGCGGGTGCGGTTGCTGGTAAGCAAAGTCACGGGCTTCACACGGGCTTTGACCGTGCCCATCTCAGGAATGCTGACCTGATACTCGCCCAAGTACTCGAGCAGAAATGCCTCGAAGGGCTCGTCCGCCCGATCCACCTCGTCAATCAGCAACACGGCGCCAGGCTCGGGGGCACGCAAGGCCTGTAGAAGAGGACGCTGGATGAGGTAGCGCTCCTGATACACCTCGCGCTCCACATCGGTAACGCCCGCGCCTGACTGGGGCGCAAGCTCCGCGGCACGCATATGCAGGAGCTGGGCCGCGTAATTCCACTCATAAAGCGCCTCGCGCTGCTCCAATCCGTCGTAACACTGCAGACGAATGAGGGCGCGCTCCAGCGCGACTGCCAGTGCCTTGGCAAGCTCGGTCTTGCCAACTCCGGGTTCGCCCTCCAACAGCAAGGGCCGCTGCAACTTGAGTGCGAGATACACGGCGGTTGCCAAACGTCTGTCAGCGAAATAACCGGCAGCCTGCAATGCAGATGACAACGCATCCACGGAAGAAAACACCTTCATGGGAACCTTTTTGCTGTGAAGACGAAACAGCCCCGCAGCCAAAAGACAGCGGGGCTGAACTGGACCCAAAATCAGCTTAAGAGCTTAGCGACGGCGCGCTGCGTTTGCACGCTGATGAGATTGGCTCGGTAGGCAGCCGAAGCGTGAATATCGGCGTTGAGGTCGCTGTCGTCAATCTTGACCGACGCAGCAGACTCTACGCTGAAGTTCTTGTTCAGCGCGTCTTCCAATGCCGTATGGCGAAACACGAAAGGTCCTGCACCAGTGACCGCCACACGCACGCCATGATCCGTTTGCGCCAGGTAGACGCCCACCAAAGCAAAACGGGAGGCGGGTTGGTTGAACTTCATGTACACACTGCGTTTAGGAATTGGGAAGCTGATCGCCGTTATGAGCTCACCGTCTTCTAAAGCGGTTGTGAAAGTACCCAAAAAGAATTCATCGGCCGCAATAGTTCGCTTGTGGGTGTGGATGGTGGCCCCCAAGGCCAGCACCGCACTGGGGTAACAAGCCGCGGGGTCGCAGTTAGCCACGGATCCCCCCAACGTGCCCATGGCCCGGATTTGCTTGTCTCCGATATGCGCAGCCAAATCGGCCAGTCCAGGAATGGCCTCTCTGACGATGGGGCTGTTGGACACATCGATATGCCGGGTCATGGCGCCGATCACAACGGCATGGCCTTCCCTTCGTATACCAGCCAACTCGGGTATGCCACTCAAATCAGCGAGGGATCCGGGTTGGGAGAGCCGCAACTTCATGGAGGCCAACAGGGTTTGCCCGCCAGCCAACACCTTGGTTCCACTGGCCGTCAAATCTGCAGCCGCTTGTAGCGTCGTGGGACGCTCGAGAGTAAATGCGTACATGGTCTTGTCTCCTGTGCTTATGCCTTGGCGGCTTGGATGGATTCCCACACGCGGTGCGGGGATGCGGGCATGTCAAAATCTTTAACGCCGACGTCGCGCAGTGCGTCGAGCACCGCGTTGATGACTGCGGGTGGCGAACCAATCGCGCCGGCCTCACCACAGCCCTTGGTGCCCAGGGGGTTGTGGGTGCAAGGGGTGCAGATGTTCTCGATCTTGAATTCAGGAAAGTCATCAGCACGGGGCATGGTGTAGTCCATGAAGGAGCCGGTCAGCAGCTGTCCGGTTTCCTTGTCGTAGACACAATTCTCGAGCAGCGCCTGTCCAATGCCTTGCACCAAACCACCGTGGACCTGACCTTCCACAATCATCGGGTTGATGATGGTGCCGAAGTCGTCTACCGCAGTGAACTTGTCGATACGGGTTTTACCGGTCATCGGGTCGATTTCCACTTCGCAGATATAGGTTCCGCTGGGGAAAGTGAAGTTGGTGGGGTCGTAGAACGCGGTTTCGTTCAGGCCGGGCTCCAACTTGTCCAGCGGATAGTTGTGGGGCACATAGGCGGTGAGTGCCACTTGGCCAAAGGTCACCTTTTTGTCGGTGCCCTTCACTTTGAACTCGCCGTTGGCAAACTCGACGTCGGCGTCGCTGGCTTCCATCAGGTGGGCCGCGATCTTCTTGGCCTTGGTCTCAATTTTGTCGAGCGCCTTCATGATCGCCGCACCGCCCACCGAGATGGAGCGCGAGCCATACGTGCCCATGCCGAAGGGAACGCGGCCGGTGTCCCCGTGCACCACGTCTACTGCCTCCACCGCGATTCCAAGGCGTGCCGCTACCACTTGCGCAAAGGTGGTTTCGTGGCCTTGGCCATGGCTGTGGGAGCCGGTGAATACGGTCACGCTGCCGGTGGGGTGCACACGCACTTCGCCGCATTCAAACAGACCGGCCCGTGCACCCAAGGCACCGGCGATGTTGCTGGGCGCCAGGCCGCAGGCTTCGATGTAGCTGGAGTAGCCGATGCCACGCAGCAGACCCTTGGCCTTGCTGGCGGCCTTGCGGGCTTCAAAGCCGGCGGTATCGCCCAGTTTTTGGGCTTTGGTCATACAAGCCAGATAGTCACCCGTGTCGTACTGCAGGGCCACGGGCGTCTGGTAGGGCCAGTTGTTGATGAAGTTGCGCTTGCGGATTTCGTCTTGCGACAGGCCCAGTTCCCAAGCACAGCGAGTGACCAGACGCTCGAGCAAATAGGTTGCCTCGGGACGACCGGCACCTCGGTACGCATCGACCGGAGCGGTGTTGGTAAACCAGGCGTCCACTTCCACATGAATCAACGGGCAGGTGTACTGACCGGCAAGCAATGTGGCATAGAGGATGGTGGGCACACAGGTTGAGAAGGTGGACAGGTAGGCGCCGAGGTTGGCATCGGTGTGCACGCGCATGGCCAGGAATTTGCCATCCTTGTCCATGGCCATTTCGGCATGACTCACGTGGTCACGACCGTGGGCATCTGTCAGGAAAGATTCGCTGCGTTCACAGGTCCACTTCACGCTACGGTTGAGCTGACGGGACGCCCAGGTAAGCGCCACGTCTTCTGCATACAAATAGATCTTGGAGCCGAAGCCGCCACCCACATCGGGGGCAATAACCCGCACTTTGTGTTCGGGCAGGCCGAGGACAAAGGCGGTCATGAGCAAACGTTCGACATGCGGGTTTTGGTTGGAGACGTGAAGCACGTACTCTTCGGTGGCACGGTTGTAACTGCCAATGGCAGCGCGCGGCTCCATAGCATTTGGAACCAGGCGGTTGTTGACCAAGTCCAGCTTGGTGATGTGGGCAGCCGAAGCAAACGCCGCATCCACCGCGGCCTTGTCCCCCAGCGCCCACTTGTAGCAATGGTTGTTGGGTGCTTGATCATGCAGTTGTGGTCCCGAAGCGGCATCGCGCACATCCACCACCGCAGCCATGGGTTCGTAGTCCACCACCACCGCTTCTGCGGCGTTTTTGGCTTCCTCCAGAGAATCGGCAACCACCATGGCCACCTGATCGCCCACATGACGTGCCTTGCCCAGCGCCAGCACCGGGTGAGGCGGCTCTTTCATGGGTTGGCCGTTCACGTCGGTGATCAGCCAGCCGCAGGGCAGCCCCCCCATCTTGCCTTCGAGGTCCTTACCGGTAAACACATCCACAACACCGGGCATGGCCTTGGCCGCTGCCACGTCAACGCTTTTGATGATGGCGTGGGCGTGTGGGCTGCGGACGAACACCGCGAAGGCCTGACGCTCCATCGTGATGTCGTCGGTGTACTGGCCCGCACCAGTCAGGAAACGGTAGTCTTCCTTGCGAAGGATGGACTCGCCGATATGCGGCAGCTTGGAAAAATCGGATGCACCCATGGCAATGTCTCCTTAGGAATTGGCCATGGCAGCTTGACCCTGCTGCACGGCTTTGACGATGTTTTGGTAACCAGTGCAGCGGCAGATGTTGCCCTCCAGCAATTCGCGGATTTCCGCGGCATTGGCCTTGGGGTAGTGGGTGCAAAGGTCGACTGCGCTCATCACCATACCGGTGGTGCAGTAGCCGCATTGCAGGCCGTGGCACTCTTTGAATGCAGCCTGCATCGGGTGCAGTGTGCCGTCTGGCTGGGCCAATCCTTCAATGGTGGTGATCTCGGATCCATGGGCTTGCGCAGCCAGCACATTGCAGGATTTGATGCTGCGGCCGTCCTTGATGACGGTGCAGGCGCCGCACTGCGCCGTATCGCAACCCACGTGGGTCCCAGTGAGGTGGAGGTGTTCGCGCAGCAGTTGCACGAGCAATGTGTGGGGGGCGACGTCCACCGAAGTGGGCTTGCCATTGACTTTGAGTTGCACCTTCATGAAATAGAGCTCCGTAAAAGTAAGGGAAGAAAACGTTGTCAGGATTAGAGACTGAATTGATTATTGGGTGAACATCATCCAGCAGCCCTAGGCAAAACCCTTGTTTCCACCACTTCGGATTCAGGATAGCAAAACTCCTCCTCTAAACTGATTCCCTGTTAAGAATTACATGACCCTCAAAAACCTCCCCCCTGACGCCCGCCCCCGCGAAAAGCTCTTGGCCCGTGGGCCCGGCGCCCTGAGCGACACCGAGCTGTTGGCCCTACTGCTGCGCACTGGCACTGCAGGCAAAGGTGTGCTGCAACTGGCTTCGGATTTGCTTTCAGGTCAAGGTGTCGCTGGTTTGCTGCAAGCCCCTAAAGAGAAGTTGGCGGGCATCAAGGGGCTCGGACCCGCCAAACGGGCCGAGCTGATGGCGGTACTGGAGCTGGCCCGGCGTGCCTTAGCAGAACAACTGCGCGAGCGCATCGACCTGCACAACCCCCAAGCGGTTCAGCACTATGTGCAGCTGCATCTGGGGCATCAGGCCCATGAAATATTTGCCGTGATGTTTTTAGACAGCCAACACCGCTTGCTCAAAATGGAAGAGATGTTTCGCGGCACCTTGAACCAAACCAGCGTTTACCCCAAAGAAGTGGTCAAACGCGCCCTGCACTGGGATGCCGCAGCGGTGATCTTGGCGCACAACCACCCCAGTGGCGCGGTGCAACCGTCTCAAGCCGACCTAGCCTTGACCCATACCCTTAAAGCCGCCTTGGGCTTGGTGGATGTGCGGGTGCTGGACCACATCATCGTGGCGCAGGGACAAGCACTGTCTATGGCCGAAAAGGGTTTGATGTGAGCACCTCCCCATGAGCCCCACCCCACCCCGTTCTCGTACCGTGAAGCTGGGCGGTCTTTCGGACCTAGAGTCCGTCAAGCGCACATTGCAAGATCAAGCCCGGCAAGCGGCCGTGGCTGAGGCACAGCGCAAGCTCAAGGCGCAACGCCAGCAAACGGAAGAACAACTCTTCAAACGGGCCATTGGTGCTGTGAAACCCCTAACCCATACCCCAAGGGTTCAGCTCGGCGCTGAGCTGCCGCCCCCCATTCCATTGCAACGCCAACGCGATGAGGCTTCAGCGCTGCAAGAGTCGCTAAGTGACGAGATGGACGTGAGCACCCTGCTCGACACCGACAGCGACTTGAGCTTTCGCGCTCCAGGTGTGGGACCCGACGTGACGCGCAAGTTGCGCCGTGGGGTCTGGTCCATACAGCGGGCTATAGACCTGCATGGGCTGCGCAGCGATGAGGCCCGAAGCGCTTTAAGTGGGTTTATTCGGGAAGCGCACAAACAAGGCGTGCGCTGCATTCGGGTCGTGCACGGCAAAGGGCTGGGCTCGCCGGGCAAAACACCTGTACTTAAGCAAAGGGTGCTTAGTTGGCTTGCACAAAAACAAGAAGTACTTGCCTTTGTGCAAGCACGTCCGGCCGAGGGTGGTGCGGGCGCTTTGGTGGTGTTGCTTAAACCGCAGCCTGGCGCAAAGTTTGCACCACAGGGCGTTTGAGCACGCCACGCAAGCTCCACCATCCCGCCAGCAAGGCCAACGCTGCACCGGCCAAGGTGCCGCCAATCGAGATGATGGGTGACACCACCCAATCAAACTCAAACACAAAGCGGGCCAAGGCCCATCCCATGGCACTGGCCACCAACGCAGACAAAGCCCCTGCCAACAAGCCCACACCGGCCAGTTCTGCCGCCTGCACCTGCTGCATCAGGCGAGCGCTGGCCCCCAGGGCGCGGTAGACCGCAAACTCGCGGGCGCGCTCTTCACGCGAGGCAGTGAGCGCGGCAATCAACACCACCAAGCCTGCAGCCAAGGTGAACACGAACAAAAATTCCACCGCCCTGATGACCTGGCTGATCACACTTTGCACCTGCTTCAAAGTGGCCGTCAGGTCTACCACCGTGAGGTTGGGAAACTCGTGAACCAGCTGGTTGTCAAACGCAGAAGTGGCTTGGGGTGCTGAGCCCCGCTCGAAGGCTAAACCACGCTCGGGCGCGCGAAATGCGCTTATGTAGGTGATGGGCACATCGAGCATCTGGCTTAAGGGGTAAATCATGAAAAAGTTGACCCGCAAGGAGCTCCAATCCACCTTACGCACTGAAGTAAGTGTGGACTCACGCAGCACACCGGCCACCTCAAAGCCCACGCGGTCGCCCAAACGCAAGCCCAGGGTTTTGGCCAAACCCGATTCCACACTCATGCCGTTGGGATCTTCAGGTGTCCAGCGGCCCTGCACCAAGGGGTTGTTATGGGGTAACTGCGCGCTGAAAGACACATTGAATTCGCGGTCCACCAGCCTGCGCGCCCGCTCTTCAGCAAAGTCTTGCGGGGTAACGGCTTTGCCGTTGACCGTGACCAAACGCGCTCGGATCATGGGATACCAGTCGTAATGCTGTATGCCTGCCTTTGCCAAAGCCCCTTGAAACGCTGCCTCTTGGTCTGGCTGAATATTGATGACAAAGCGGTTGGGTGCATCGGCCGGTGTGGCTTGCTGCCAAGCGCTGACCAAATCGGTGCGCAGCAACACCAGCAACATCAGGGCCAGCAAGCCAACTGCCAAACTGCTGACCTGCACCACCGCAAACCCGGGACGCGCCGTGAGCTGCCGCGTGGCCAAAACCAGCCAGCGCGGGGCGGTGTCTTCCTTCACCACCGAGCGCAAGGCGTTGACTGCCCCCCATGCCACCAAGGCAAAGACCACCACAGCTCCTGCAAAGCCGCCCACAGCAATCAAGCCCAAATACAGGTCGCGACTGGCCGCCACCAGCAATACCGCAAAACCCAGCACACCCAATGTCCATACACCAGCGCTCAGGGGTTTCAGATCGCCCACATCGCGCCGGATCACCCGCAGCGCAGGCACATGAGCCAGCTGCAGTACCGGCGGCAAACCAAACGCCAATAGCAACGTCATGCCAACCCCCAGGCCCAAACCTGCTGGCCCAAAACTCGGCGCGGGCAAGGCCACCTTGACCAAGCCTGCGAGCAACCACACAAACACCCAGTGCCCCACAAAGCCCAGCAGCACGCCCAATCCGCTGGCCACCAGACCCACCAACACAAACTCCACCAAGTAACTTTGGGTCATGGCCGCTTGGCTTAAACCCAGCACCCTCAGCATGGCGCAGTCGTTCAAATGGGCGCTGGCAAAACTGCGGGCAGCCATGGCCACAGCCACAGCGCACAGCAAGGCGGCCAGCAGAGCCACCAAATTTAAAAACTTTTCGGCACGGTCTAGGGTTTGGCTGGATTCTGGGCGGCCCGAGGCAATGGACTCCAACCGAAGGCCCCGCAGTTCTTGCTGGGCAATGCGCTGCTCAGCTTGGCGCATGAAGCTCTGCACCGCCGCGTCATCCCCCGCCACGGCCAAACGGTAGTTGATGCGGCTGGCCGGTTGCACCAGCCCAGTATCCTCAAGATCAGTGCGGTGGATCATGGCGCGAGGTGAAAAGTTCACAAAGCCTGCGCCGCGGTCAGGCTCTATGTAGATCAGTCGGGCAATCTGAAAGCTGCTGTTGCCCAGCAGTAATGCATCGCCCATTTTCAAACCTAAGGCTTCAAGCAGGGGCGGGTCTACCCAAACTTCTCCGGGGGCCGGAATGTCGCGGGTCTCGACGCCTTGCGCATCGTCAAAAGAGGCAGACACCTTGAGCTGACCCCGCAGGGGATAGCCCGGCTCCACCGCTTTGAGCGCAACCAAACGCGTGACACCACCCTGAGCATCGCTTGCACGCGCCATGGTGGGAAAGCTCATGGATCGCGCCATTTGCAAGCCCAGGGACTGGGCCAATTCTTCAAAAGCCACGGGGGCTGGTTGGTCGCTGGCCAGCACCGCATCGCCGCCTAAAAGTTGCCGCGCATCGCGCTGTAAGCCCGCCTGAAGGCGGTCTGCAAAAAATCCCACAGCGGTCAGCGCCGCCACAGCCAAGGTCACCGCCAACATCAGCAAACGCAGCTCACCCGCTCGAAAATCGCGCCACAGCGTGCGCCAGCCGAGTTTTAAAGCAGAGGTGTTCACGTGGCTGGAAAAGTTCAGGCGGGCTTGCACGAGCCTATTTAGATTTAGGCGCGCGCCACCACCTTTTTGGTCGCAAGCAGCTCTAAGTGCTCTTGAATGGCTTCACGCACCAAAGGGTGCAACTGCGAACTGGACGCCTCTGCCAAGTGGGAAATCAGCGCCTCGCGCATGCGCGGCTCCCAAAACTTGCTGATGTGCTGGGCAATGCCATGCCGGGCTTCTTGGGGGTTGGGCATGCTTTGAAAAAAATCCCCGATGCTGTTGGCCATGGTGACCAAGTTGTCGATGTCCATGTGCGATGACCCTGACTTTCTTAAGACCGATTGAAGAACCAGTAAAACTAATCCGATTTAAAGCGCTCAGCAAAGGTGTAAGCCACCCACTCATCCCCACGGACATAACCCGCCAATGCCAGGTTATGGGCTTGGGCAACTTCTATAGCCAAGGCCGTAGGGGCAGAAACCGCGGCCAACACGCCCGCACCAAAGGCCACAGCCTTTTGCACCATTTCAAAGCTGGCGCGGCTGGTGATGCAGAGCCACCCTGAATTCGCCTTCACATGGTGGCGCACCAAATCGCCAATGAGTTTATCGAGCGCATTGTGGCGGCCAATGTCTTCGCGCAGGTGCAAAATGTTGCCGCTTAGATCGACCCACGCCGCCGCATGGGTGGCTCCCGTGAGTTGCTGCACATGCTGCCAAGCACTCAGGCCGGCTTCGGCCTTTTGAATCGCTGCAGCAGACACACACAACGCAGGTACGCTTGGCAAAGTGCGCTGTACTTGCGCCAGGCTGTCGGTACCACACAAGCCGCAGCCGGTGCGACCGGCCAGGGTTCTGCGGCGCTCCTTAAGCCGCCATTCGCAGGCGGCGGACACCTCCAGGCGAAGCTCCATACCTTGCGCCACGGTTTTCACTTCAATGTCATACAACTCCTGAGGGCTCTCCAGAAGTCCTTCGGTTAAAGCAAAGCCCAAAGCAAAGTCTTCTAGGTCTGAGGGGCTGGCCATCATGACCGCATGGGAAATGCCGTTGAAGAGCAAGGCCACGGGCACTTCTTGGGCCACAAAATCGGTTTGGGCGTGCACTGCACCCGCTTGGTAGCGGCTGACCATCCGTTGAGATACCCCCTCAGGAAGCACCTCAAGGGCTAGGGACATCATTTGCCAACCAGCTCGGCGTGCTGGGCAACTGCTTTGGGCAGCAAGCTGAGTTGGTTTTGGTTGAACTTGTTGTAGCGCTGCTGCCAATCTGAAGGCTGGCTCACCGCCACCACCTGAACCGCCGTGACCTTGTATTCAGGGCAGTTGGTGGCCCAGTCAGAACATTCGGTGGTGATGACGTTGGCACCCGACTCCGGAAAGTGGAAGGTGGTGTACACCACCCCTGGCTGCATGCGCTCGCTCACCTCAGCGCGCAGCACGGTGCGGCCTGCACGGCTTTCAATGCCCACCCAGTCCATGTCTTTGATGCCACGTTCCTGCGCGTCGTGAGGGTGGATTTCCAGGAGGTCCTCGCTGTGCCACAGGTTGTTGGCGGTGCGGCGGGTTTGCGCGCCCACGTTGTATTGCGACAAGATGCGCCCCGTGGTGAGCAACAAGGGGAACTTGGGCGTCACTTTTTCGCTGCTGGCAATGTATTGCGTGTTGAAAAACTTGCCCTTGCCACGCACAAATTTATCAATGTGCATGATGGGGGTGCCGGCTTCTTCGGTGTCTTCGTTGCATGGCCACTGCACGCTGCCCAAGCGCTCAATTTTTTCATAGCTCACGCCGCGGAAGCTGGGGGTTAAATCTGCAATTTCTTGCATGATTTGCTCGGGGTGGTCGTAATGCATGTCATACCCCAGGGCTTGTGCGAACTTGAGGGTCACTTCCCAGTCTGCAAGACCGGCCAAAGGCGGCATGGCTTGGCGCACACGGGAGATGCGGCGCTCTGCATTGGTAAAGGTGCCGTCTCTCTCCAAAAAGGAGCTGCCCGGCAAAAACACATGGGCAAATTTCGCGGTTTCGTTCAAAAAGATGTCCTGCACCACAATGCATTCCATGGCCGACAACGCAGCCTCCACGTGTTGCGTGTTGGGGTCGGACTGCACAATGTCCTCACCCTGGCAGTACAAGCCTTTAAAGCTGCCGTCCAACGCGGCCTCGAACATATTGGGAATGCGCAAACCCGGCTCCGGACTGATGCTGACGCCCCAGGCTTCTTCAAACAAGGTGCGGGTGGTGGTGTCTGAAATGTGGCGGTAGCCCGGAAGTTCGTGCGGGAAGCTGCCCATATCGCAGCTGCCCTGCACGTTGTTTTGTCCACGCAGAGGGTTGATGCCCACCCCCTCGCGCCCAACCATGCCACAGGCCATGGCCAAGTTGGCAATACCCAGCACCATGGTGGAGCCCTGGGCGTGCTCGGTTACGCCCAATCCGTAGTAAATGGCCGAATTGGGGCCGCTGGCGTACAGGCGTGCAGCAGCACGCACCTCGGCAGCCGGCACGCCAGTCACCGCCTCAAAGGCCTCGGGCGAGTTGTCAGGCTTGGAGACAAAGTCGCGCCACTCTTTGAAGCTTTTGTCGTCGCAGCGTTCTTTGATGTAAGCCTCGGCCATCAGGCCTTCGGTCACCACCACATGGGCCATGGCGGTGATCATGGCCACATTGGTGCCCGGCTTGAGAGCCAAATGGTGGTCGGCCTTGACGTGCACCGAATCCACCAAGTCGATTTTACGCGGGTCCACCACAATCAGGCGCGCACCTTGGCGCAGGCGACGCTTCATGCGAGAGGCAAACACGGGGTGGGCGTCGCTGGGGTTGGCGCCAATCACCATGATCACATCGGCATGCTCCACCGACTTGAAGGTTTGCGTGCCGGCAGAAGTGCCCAAGGTTTGACCCAAGCCATAGCCGGTAGGGGAGTGGCACACGCGGGCGCAGGTGTCCACGTTGTTGGTGCCAAATGCAGCGCGCACCAATTTTTGAACCAAATAGGTTTCTTCGTTGGTGCACCGGCTGGAAGTGATGCCGCCCACGGAATCTTGACCATATTGGGCCTGAATGTTCTTGATGCGGGCGGCCGCGTAGGTGAGCGCCTCATCCCAACTCACCACTTTCCAGGGGTCGGTGATGCGGTCGCGGATCATGGGGGTGGTGATGCGGTCTTGGTGGGTGGCGTAGCCCCAGGCAAAACGCCCCTTCACGCAGGAGTGGCCTTCGTTGGCTTTGCCGTCTTTCCAGGGCACCATGCGCACCACGGTGTTGCCTTTCATTTCGGCCTTAAAGCCGCAGCCCACTCCGCAATAAGCGCAGGTGGTGATGAGGCTGTGCTCGGGTTGACCTAACTCGATGATGGACTTTTCTTGCAAAGTGGCGGTGGGGCATGCCTCAACGCAAGCGCCGCAGGACACGCATTCGCTGTCCATGAACGGCTGGTCTTGGCCAGGGGAGACACGGCTTTCAAAGCCGCGGCCAGAAATCGTCAGGGCGAAGGTGCCCTGGGTTTCCTCACAGGCGCGCACACAACGGTTGCATACAATGCACTTGCTTGCGTCGTAAGTGAAGTAAGGGTTGGACTCGTCTTTGGGCAGGTCGCAATGGTGGGCTCCTGCTGAAGCGCCCACGCCGTAGCGCACATTGCGCAAACCCACCACACCGGCTTGGGTTTGCAGCTCGCAGTTGCCGTTGGCGCTGCAGGTCAGGCAGTCCAGCGGGTGGTCGCTGATGTAAAGCTCCATCACGCCTTTGCGCAGTTCTTGTAATTTAGGCGTTTGGGTATGCACCACCATGCCCGCCTCGGCAGGCGTGGTGCAGGATGCGGGGGTGCCCTTACGGCCGTCAATTTCAACCAAGCACAAACGGCAGGAACCAAAGGGCTCTAAACTGTCGGTAGCGCACAACTTGGGCACCTGAATGCCCGCATCCACGGCGGCGCGCATGAGCGAGGTGCCTTTGGGCACGGAGACCGAATAGCCGTCAATGGTCAGATCGACCCACACGTCAGACTTGCGAGCAGGGGTGCCGTAATCCGTATCTTTGTGGGCGATGTCTTGCTTGGAATGGTTCATGATGAGTTTTCCTTAAGCGGATTCAGGGGTGTGGACTTCAAGGCCGAAGTCTTCGGGGTAATGATTCAGAGCAGACAGCACGGGGTAAGGCGTCATGCCGCCCATGGCGCACAA
>DDPM01000129.1:0-165 GCA_002342165.1 Hylemonella sp. UBA2468 | reverse complement strand
GGGGCGGTGATGCGGTCCATCACCTCGACCCCGCGGGTCGACCCAATCCGGCAAGGCGTGCATTTGCCACAGCTCTCCAACGCACAAAACTCCATGGCATAGCGCGCCAGTTTGGCCAGGTTGGCCGTGTCGTCGTGCACCACAATGCCGCCGTGCCCCACCACC
>DDPM01000012.1:26476-28787 GCA_002342165.1 Hylemonella sp. UBA2468 | reverse complement strand
TGGTGCAATAGGGTTTGCTGAAACATGGTGAACTGCTGCAAAAGCTCTTGTCGCAAGTCTTTGGCTTGCCTCTCTTGCGAGAGGTTGAGCTGCTCCAGCCGGTCGGTCAGCAAGGCCATGTTGGCCTGCGTTTGGGCCGCAAGAGATTGCGTAGCCTCCTGCTGATACTGCGGACGCTTGAGCAACAGGGCCAGCAGCAACAGAGCCGCTGCACTTAAGCACCCCAGCAGGCCTAATAGCCCCAGAGCCCAGATCCAAACAGTTTCCAAAAATACTCCTCAAAGCCCAAAAAATTGGGCGGGTGGGTCAGCGGCTCACGCCACTTGGCAGTGCGGTCACGGGGGTCAACACCTTGTGCTTGCCAAAAAATTCCACCAGGTTGTCCGCCGCCAATTGGGCCATAGCCAAACGGGTGGGCACGCTGGAGCTGGCAATGTGCGGGGTCAGCACCACATTGGGCACGGTCAACAAGTCGGGGTGCACTTTAGGCTCGCCTTCAAAAACATCTAGACCCGCCGCCGCAATTTGCCCCTGGCGCAGTGCTGCAGCCAAGGCCGCGTCATCCACAATACCGCCGCGTGCGATGTTGACCAAGGTGGCCGTGGGCTTCATCAGTGCCAACTCGGCCGCGCCAATGGCGTGGTGCGATTCGGTGGAGTAAGGCAGCACCAGCACCAAATGGTCTGCAGTTTTAAGCAGTTCTTGTTTGCTGACATAAGTAGCCTTGCAGGCGGACTCTGAAGCCGCATCCAAACGAGAGCGGTTGTGATAGATGACCTTCATGCCAAAACCGTGCGCACCGCGCTTGGCAATGCCTTGGCCTATGCGCCCCATACCCAAAATGCCCAAGGTGGCGCCATGGATATCGGAGCCTGCAAACATGTCGAAGCTCCAACGTTCCCAACGCCCAGCACGCAGGTAATGCTCACTCTCGGCAATTCGGCGGGCGGTAGCCATGAGCAGCGCAAACCCAAAGTCAGCGGTGGTTTCGGTAAGCACGTCTGGGGTGTTGGTTCCCACGACGCCTGCTGCGTTCATGGCAGCAATGTCAAAGTTGTTGTAACCCACGGCCATGTTGGCACATATCCTCAGTTTGGGGCAGGCTGCCAAGACCTCGGCGTCAATTCGGTCGCCGCCCGTGGTGAAGGCACCATCTTTGTCGCGCAACCGCTCAATGAGTTCGGCTTTGGTCCAAACCGTATCAGCGGGGTTAGGTTCGACTTCGAAATAAGTTTCCAAGTGCTGAACCACTTCAGGAAAAACCCCGCGGCTTATCAAAATGCGCGGCTTTGGGGTGGCGGGTGACATGGGAGGGTCCTTAAATTTTCAGCAATGGATTTGGGTGATGAATATTGGTTTTTGCAGCTTATTCCAGCCAAGTGGTGTAGCTGTCAACGCTGACGCGCGGGGTGTAGAAGGTGTTGACCACCTCGTCCGGATTGGCATATCCCAGGGACATGCCGCACACCATCATTTCTTGCTCGTTAGCACCAATGTGGGGCAGGACGATACTTCCAAATGAATTCCAAGCGGCTTGGGGGCAGGTGTGCAGACCTCGGGCGCGGGCTGCGAGCATCAGGTTTTGCATGAAGGTGCCATAGTCGAGCAAGGAGCCGCGCCCCATGACCCGATCCACCGTGAACATCATGCCCACGGGCGCATCAAAAAAACGGTAGTTGCGCTGGGCCTGGGCGTGCATTTTGTCTTTCTCTCCTTTTCCAATGCCCAAAAGGCCGTACAAGCCCCACCCGTTTTCGCGACGGCGGTCTATGTAAGGGCTGACCCAATGTGAGGGGTAATAGTCGTAGGGCTCTGAATATTGCGCCGCCAGGGAAGGGTCAGCGCGCAGGGCATCGTGTGCGGCACACACCTTGGTGACCAACTCTTTTAACGGGTTACCTTGCAACACATACACCTTCCAGGGCTGCGCATTGGTGCCCGATGGCGCACGACCTGCCAACTCCAAAATTTCGCTCAATACCGTGCGCGGCACAGCGTCGGGCTTGAAAGACCGCACCGACATGCGCGTGCGGATGGCCTCATCCACACTAGGAGCAGTGTCAAATAAACGGGTGGGAATTTGGGAATGGACCTGCGGTGGGGTTATCGACATTTTGAACTGAGAAGTAATTGGTCACCATTTTGCCAAACTTGGCATCGCGCCTTAGCCAGGTGGTTGCGTGTGCTGGTGGTGCAATTGGTGCAGTTGCTGCATCTACTAAACTTGCTGCCAAATTTGCCAATACCTGTAGGCCACCTCAAAAGATTGGACTTGAATGTCCACTGTGTCCTCAATGTTGTGGCCATATCC
>DDPM01000012.1:18182-26424 GCA_002342165.1 Hylemonella sp. UBA2468 | reverse complement strand
TTGCTCAACTTAAGCCGCCCCAGCCGATCGTGTTCGTAGGGATCTGCGCCGGCCAAAAACAGCACCAAACTGGGGCTAAAACGCCGTTCCAGTTCTGCCAAGGCCACTTCAAGTGCTTCCATGTAAGTGTGGTCTGAGCAACCATCGGGCAGAGGCACATCCAGATCGCTGCATTCTTTGCGAAACGGAAAGTTGTGCTCTGCATGCACGGATAAGGTGAAGACGTTGGGGTCTGCCTGAAAAATGCTGGCCGTGCCATTTCCTTGATGTACGTCCAAGTCAATGATGGCTACTCGCAATGGGGCAACTCCTTGGTGTGTCCTGCTCCACTCCGCTTGCATAAGCCGCGCGGCCACCGCAGCGTCATTAAACACACAGAAGCCTGAGCCACGATCAGCATACGCATGATGAGTACCGCCTGCAAGATTGGCCGATACGCCTTCTGACAGCGCGCAGCGTGCCGCAGCTACTGTGGCGCCCACTGACCGGCGCGAACGCTCCACCATGTCCGGCGACCAAGGAAAACCAATCTCACGCATCATGGCGTCGCTGTTGTGCCCATGGCAAATGAGTTGGATGTAGTGGGTTGTATGGGCCAATGCCAGCTCACCATCGCTGGCGCTTGGGGCTTCCAACAAGCTCAAAAGCGGTATCTCCCGCTCAAGGCGTTGCCGCAACATGGCGTACTTAGCCATGGGAAACCGGTGCCCCTCAGGCAAAGGCAAAACAAAACGGGCGGAATCAAAAGCTTTCATGAAAAGGAGTATGAAGGTAGTTTTTTTGTTGTTTTTTTGATTTGTCTCAATTATTTTGTTGCAGCGCAGCAAAAAAGCTTGCAAACCCAGATTTCATTCCTATAATTTGAATTGTTGCAGCGCAGCATTTGCGAGGCAAGACGATGAAAACTTTTTTTAAACCTCAAGGAGTGAATGATGTTGACAATTGAACAAGTAATGGCTTCCCACAAAGCCAATGTTGAATCCATGTTTGGCTTGACAAGCAAGGCTTTCGAAGGCGTTGAAAAGCTGATGGAGTTGAACCTGACAGCTACCAAGGCCGCTCTGTCCGAAGTGGCTGGCCAAACCCAAACTTTGATGGGCGCCAAAGACGCACATGAGCTCGTCGCCCTGCAAACTGCGATGTTCCAGCCATTGGCTGAAAAATCAGTGGCTTACAACCGCCACTTGTACGACATTGCTACTTCGACCAGCGCCGAGTTCAGCAAAGTGTTTGAAGGCCAAGTGGCTGACATACAAGGCAAGGTTTCTGGCTTGGTGGACAACATGTCCAAAAATGCTCCTGCTGGCACTGAAAGCGCCGTGGCCGTGATGAAAAGCGCTGTTGCTGCCACCAGCAACGCCATGGAATCTGTGCAAAAGTCTGTGAAGCAAGTGACTGACATGGTCGAGTCCAACTTCAACGCCGTGGCGTCCCACGCTGCCAACGTGACCAAGCCTGCTCCCCGTAAGCGTTAATTTGGTTTGATATCTGAGATTTAATGGTAAATTGAAATATCAGGGAATACCCTGATACAATTTGTGAATTGAAACGCAAGTTTCTACTGGTTGTCTCCTCGGATCCTTTCGAAACCTTAGGGTTCAGGGATCCCTTTAAGGCCCCGTCTCTGACGGGGCCTTTTTTTATTTGATCAATGCCCGCAGTTGGGGCAAAGCTTGCTGCATGGCCAAGCGGCCTGCTTGAATCGCTCGGCGTCGAGCACCAAAATCTGCGCTGCCCACCCCTACTAAATCCGGCTTGATGAGCAGGTCGGCGTCTTTGACTTCCCACTGGTTGATGCTGCGCCCCATGATGGTGAAGGTTTGCATCAAAATTTGCAGCGTGTCGGAAGCTGAGTTGCCTTCTGGCGGTGTAGAAATGTCCACAGCCAGCACCAAATCCGCGCCCATTTGGCGGGCAAACTGCACTGGGACCGGAGACACCAAGCCTCCGTCTACGTAATCTCGACCCGATATGCGCACGGGGTGAAACACCGCTGGCACGGCGCTGGAAGCTCGCACGGCAGTGGCCGTATCACCCCGCCTGAACAGCACACCCTGCCCGTTGTTGAGGTCTGTGGCCACAATGCCTAAAGGTAACGGTAAGTCTTCAATGGCTTTGCCACCCACTTGAGTGCTGACGTAGCGCGCCAGGGCGTCGCCACGCAAAATACCTCGGTTGAAAATGGGGAGCGTCCAGTCGGCAAATGTGGCTTCTTCCATACTTTCGGCCAATTGCTGCAACTGGTTGCCGCTTTTGCCACTGGCATACAAGGCTGCCACCAAGCTTCCAGCAGAGGTGCCCACCACCAAACTGGGTTTGATACCGGCTTCCTCCAACACCTGAATCACCCCAACATGCGCAAAACCACGTGCCGCGCCGCTGCCGAGGGCCAAGCCGATACTGACTGGTTTTTTTGCGGACAACGGCAAAACCGGACTGCTGGTGACTGGCGCAACTGGCACAGAGCTGCATCCCGCCAGCACAACCAATACGGCCCCAATTGCCCAATTAGCGTAATTGACTCCAATGGCCAAATTAGGCCCCGTCAATCGTAGCCGCATGGGTTTAATCAGCAGTGGCTTCTTCTGGCTTGGCTTTGCCTTCTTTTTTGGCCAATGGTTGAATGTCCAACAGCACCTCGGTTTTGGTGGCGTCTCGATCGTCTAAATCGACGGTCAAGCGACCGCCGTCAACCAAACGACCAAAAAGCAGCTCGTCAGCCAAGGCGCGTCGGATGGTGTCTTGAATCAGGCGCTGCATAGGGCGTGCGCCCATAAGCGGATCGAAGCCCTTCTTGGCCAAGTGCTGGCGCAACTTGTCGGTAAATGTAACGTCCACCTTCTTTTCGGCCAACTGGGTTTCCAACTGCAGCAAAAATTTATCCACCACGCGCAGGATGACGTTTTCGTCCAGAGCCTTGAAGCTCACGATCGCATCCAAACGATTGCGGAATTCCGGGGTGAACAATCGCTTGATGTCAGCCATTTCATCGCCCGCAGCACGCGGGTTGGTAAAACCAATGGTGGCCTTGTTCATGGTTTCCGCACCCGCATTGGTGGTCATGATGATGATGACGTTGCGGAAATCTGCCTTACGCCCGTTGTTGTCGGTCAGGGTGCCGTGGTCCATCACCTGCAACAGCACGTTGAAGATGTCGGGGTGGGCTTTTTCAATCTCGTCCAGCAGCAGCACCGCATGGGGTTTTTTAGAAACCGCTTCAGTCAGCAAACCGCCTTGGTCAAACCCGACATAACCTGGAGGCGCACCAATGAGGCGGCTCACGGCGTGACGCTCCATGTACTCCGACATGTCAAAGCGCATCAAGTCAATGCCCAAAATATAGGCCAGCTGTTTGGCTGCCTCCGTTTTGCCCACACCGGTCGGACCGCTGAACAAAAAAGCGCCAATAGGTTTGTCGGGCTTGCCCAATCCAGAGCGCGCCATTTTGACGGCCGAGGCCAGCATTTCCAGCGCTTTGTCTTGACCAAAGACCACGCTCTTGAGGTCGCGCTCCAAGGTCTGCAGTTTGCTACGATCATCGTTGGAAACATTGGCAGGTGGAATGCGGGCAATTTTGGCGACGATGTCTTCAATTTCGCCTTTGCCAATGGTTTTCTTGCGCTTGGAAGCCACGATGATGCGCTGAAAGGCACCTGCCTCGTCAATCACGTCGATGGCTTTGTCAGGCAAATGGCGGTCGTTGATGTACTTGGCCGACAACTCGGCGGCCGCTTGAAGCGCGGCATTGGCGTACTTGACGTTGTGGTGTTCTTCAAACCTGGATTTGAGGCCCTTCAGAATTTCCACGGTCTCACTGATGGTGGGCTCGACCACATCCACCTTTTGGAAACGGCGCGACAAAGCGGCGTCTTTTTCAAAAATACCGCGGTACTCGGTAAAGGTAGTGGCGCCAATGCACTTGATCTGCCCACTGGAAAGCGCAGGCTTGAGCAAGTTGGAAGCATCCAGCGTACCGCCCGATGCCGCACCAGCACCAATCAGGGTATGGATTTCGTCAATGAACAAAATCGCGTTGGGCTTGTCTTTCAAGGACTTGAGCACGCCTTTCAAGCGCTGCTCAAAGTCGCCACGGTACTTGGTACCGGCAAGCAAAGCGCCCATATCGAGCGAATAGACATTGGACTCAGCCAAAATTTCGGGCACATCTTTTTGGGTGATGCGCCATGCCAAGCCCTCGGCAATGGCGGTTTTGCCCAGACCGGCTTCGCCGACCAACAAAGGGTTGTTTTTGCGGCGGCGACACAGGATTTGAATGACCCGCTCCACCTCGTGGTGGCGGCCAATGAGGGGGTCGATCTTGCCGTCCTTGGCGGCGGCGTTGAGGTTTTGGGTGTATTGCTCAAGCGGAGATGCTTTTTCGTTTTTGTCTGAGTTGGCCTCTTCGCCCTCAGCAGGCCCGTCGCCGCTGGATTTGGCAGGCTCGGTCGGGTCGGTCTTTTTGATGCCGTGGGCAATAAAGTTCACCACATCCAAACGGGTCACGCCTTGCTGGTGAAGGTAATACACCGCGTGGGAGTCTTTTTCGCCAAAAATGGCCACCAGCACATTGGCGCCCGTGACTTCTTTTTTGCCACTGCCCGTGGACTGCACGTGCATGATGGCACGCTGAATCACCCGCTGAAAACCCAAGGTAGGCTGGGTATCCACCTCATCGGTACCTGCTACTTGCGGGGTGTTGTCTTTGATGAAATTGGCCAAAGANNGGCCCGCAACACTTCCGCAGCGCTGGGGTTATCTAACAAGGCCAGCAGCAGGTGCTCCACGGTAATGAACTCGTGGCGCTGCTGTCGAGCCTCTACAAAGGCCATATGCAAACTGACTTCTAATTCCTGGGCAATCATGTGATTTCCTTGTGCCTATTTCTGATAACTCTGCAGTGCTCTGCTCAACGCTCTGTGCTCAACTCTAATACGTTTCAAACGTCGCTTAACTTTAAAGTGATGGGGGTGCTGTGGGCGATTTCAAGATATGGAATCTATGAAACCTCAATTCACCGGTTCACTCACACACTGCAACGGATGCCCCGCTTTGTTAGCGGCATCTGCAACCATGTTCACCTTGGTGGCCGCCACGTCCTTGGTGTAAACACCGCACACAGCACGACCATCCAGATGAATTTTGAGCATGATTTGGGTTGCCGTTTCCAAGTCTTTATTAAAAAACTCCTGAATCACCACCACCACAAACTCCATCGGGGTGTAGTCGTCGTTCAACATCACCACTTGGTACATCTGAGGGGGTTTGACTTTTTCGGTCAAACGGTCGAGCACCAAAGCACCCGCGTCGTCCCCTTGGGGAACGCTGATTGGGATCACTGATGGGTTTTTGGGGGTTCGAGTCGCCATAAAACCATTCTAAATGGCAAGAATCCAACCTTAGAAAAAAAACCGTTGTGAAAGGGCTATCCCAAGACGGTTTTGGGGTCTGATGAATCTCCAGCTTACATATGGTCGATCATCACTTGGCCAAAGCCCGAGCAGCTCACTTGGGTAGCACCCTCCATCAGGCGTGCAAAGTCATAAGTCACCTTTTTGCTGGCGATGGATTTTTCCATGGAGCTGATGATGAGGTCGGCGGCTTCGGTCCAACCCATATGGCGCAGCATCATTTCGGCAGACAAGATTTCAGAACCAGGGTTCACATAATCTTTACCAGCGTACTTGGGTGCTGTACCGTGGGTGGCTTCAAACATGGCCACGGTGTCGGACAAATTGGCGCCGGGGGCAATGCCCATACCTCCCACCTGAGAAGCCAAGGCGTCAGAGACATAGTCGCCGTTGAGGTTGAGGGTGGCAATCACGCTGTACTCCGCTGGGCGCAACAAAATTTGTTGCAAGAAGGCGTCGGCAATCACGTCTTTAATGATGATGTCCTTACCAGTTTTGGGGTTTTTAATCTTGCACCATGGACCGCCGTCAATCAGCTCAGCGCCAAACTCTTTCATGGCCAAGTTGTAGCCCCAGTCGCGAAAGCCACCTTCTGTGAACTTCATGATATTGCCCTTGTGCACCAAGGTCAGGCTGGGCTTGTCATTGTTAATGGCGTATTCAATAGCCTTGCGCACCAAACGTTCAGTGCCTTCAACAGACACGGGCTTGATTCCAATGGCTGAGGTGTTGGGGAAGCGAATTTTCTTAACGCCCATGTCCTCAACAAGGTACTTGATGAGCTGCTTGGCTTTGTCCGAACCCGACTCGTACTCAATACCAGCGTAGATGTCTTCGCTGTTTTCACGGAAGATGACCATATTGGTTTTCTCTGGCTCCTTCAGGGGTGAAGGCACGCCTTTGAAGTACTGCACGGGGCGCAGACACACGTACAAATCGAGCTCTTGGCGCAAAGCCACGTTCAAGGAACGGATGCCGCCACTCACAGGCGTGGTCAAAGGACCTTTGATGGACACCACATAATCACGTACCACGTCCAAAGTTTCTTGGGGCAACCACTCATCAGGACCGTACAGTTTGGTGGACTTTTCGCCCGCAAACACTTCCATCCAATGGATTTTTCGTTGGCCCTTATAAGCTTTGCTCACCGCAGCATCCACCACCTTCAACATCACGGGGGTGATGTCCAGACCTATACCGTCACCCTCAATGTAAGGAATGATGGGCTCGTTGGGCACATTGAGCGACCCGTCTGAATTGACGGTGATTTTTTGCCCAGTAGTGGGCACTTTGATGTGCTGGTACATGTAAAAAAACTCCGATAAACGTTATTTGGGGCGTGGAATCAAAGACGCGCGATTCTAGACCCTAAGAATGATAGTTTGGGGCTGCGCCACTTGGCAGAAAATGCCTTTGCGGGTCTTGCGAAACCCAGCTTTTTACAACTTTCAACGCCATACAAAAACCATTCCTAAGCCATGCGGACTTTGCCCCAACCCACCTCGCGCCAAAGCCTTGTTCAATGGGCTGTACTTTGGGTGCTTGCCCTTTTGGGTTTTTTAGCGCTTCTAGTTCAAAGCAACCATGCTTGGGCGCAGCAACCCTCTGCTGAACCGCAACTGAATTTGCCGCGCACACAAATCAAGGCGGGCATGTACCTGATCGACGCGCAAGTGGCCGCCACACCCGAACAACGCAGCACTGGCTTGATGTACCGGCACGACATGCCCGCACATGAGGGCATGCTGTTTGTGTTTGAGCAAGCCACTCAGCAGTGTTTTTGGATGAAAAACACCCTCATTCCCCTGACCGCCGCTTTTGTGCTGGATGACGGCACCATTGCCAACTTGGCGGACATGAAACCGCAAACCACCGAGCCGCACTGTTCTGTTAAGCCCGTGCGGTTTGTGTTGGAAATGAACCAGGGGTGGTTTGCCAAGCGGGGGATCAAGGCCGGCAGCAAAATCAGCAGCGGGCCTTTCGGACAGCGTAACTAGCCGGCCTACGCCGCCACCGATTTCAGCGCCTCATTCAAAGTGGCGCTGGGGCGCATCACTGCATCGACCTTGGCCAGATCGGGCAGGTAGTAGCCGCCGATATCCACTGCCACGCCCTGAACCGCAGCCAGTTCGGCCACGATGGTTTGCTCTTTGGCCGCCAGCTCTTTGGCCAAAGGTGCAAACTGGGCCGCAAGGGCCGCATCTTCAGTTTGAGCGGCAAGCTCTTGCGCCCAATAGAGGGACAAGTAAAACTGGCTGCCGCGGTTGTCCAACTGACCGGTCTTGGGCGACGGGTTCTTGTTGTTGTCCAGAAGCTTGCCCGTAGCGGCGTCCAACGTTTTGGCCAAAACCTTGGCTTTGGCGTTTCCGGTTTTCAGGCCCAAATCTTCGAGCGATACGGCGAGGGCCAGAAACTCACCCAGAGAATCCCAGCGCAGGTGATTTTCTTCCACCAGCTGCTGAACGTGCTTGGGGGCAGATCCGCCGGCACCGGTTTCATACAAGCCACCGCCAGCCATCAAAGGCACGATGGACAACATCTTGGCGCTGGTACCCAGCTCCATGATGGGGAACAGGTCGGTCAAGTAATCACGCAGGATGTTGCCGGTGGCGCTGATCGTGTCCTGGCCGCGGATGACGCGCTCCAGCGTGTAGCGCATGGCGCGCACCTGGCTCATGATTTGGATGTCTAGGCCCGAGGTATCGTGCTCGTGCAGGTACATCTTGACCTTGGTGATCAGCTGAGCCTCATGGGGACGTTCAGTGTCCAGCCAGAACACCACGGGCATGCCGGAGTTGCGTGCGCGGTTCACGGCCAGTTTCACCCAGTCGCGG
>DDPM01000012.1:6321-18164 GCA_002342165.1 Hylemonella sp. UBA2468 | reverse complement strand
GCGTCCTTGACCTGGCACATGCGCCAAATGTCGCCGGCTTCCACGTTCTGGCTCAGCAGAACTTCGCCAGTAGCCAAATCTGTGATATTGGCCACCCCGTCTTCGGAGATCTCAAAGGTCTTGTCGTGCGAGCCGTATTCCTCGGCCTGCTGGGCCATCAAGCCCACGTTGGGCACAGTGCCCATGGTCTTGGGGTCAAACGCGCCATGCCACTTGCAGAAGTTAATCACCTCTTGATAAATGCGCGCGAAGGTGGACTCAGGCAGTACGGCCTTCACATCTTTGAGTTGCCCGTTTGCATCCCACATCTTCCCGCCGTTGCGGATCATGGCGGGCATGGACGCGTCCACGATCACATCGTTGGGCGAATGGAAATTGGTGATGCCCTTGGCGGAGTCCACCATAGCAAGCTCAGGGCGGTGTTCATGGCAAGCGTGCAAATCACGCTTGATTTCTTCTTGTTTGCTTTGCGGCAGGCTGGAGATCTTGCTGTAGAGGTCGGCCATGCCGTTGTTCACATTAACACCCAACTCTTTGAACAGCGCCCCGTGTTTCTCGAATACTTCCTTGTAGAAGACCTTGACGCAATGCCCGAAAACGATGGGGTGTGACACCTTCATCATGGTGGCCTTGACGTGCAGCGAAAACATCACGCCGGTCTTGCGTGCATCTTCGATTTCTTTCTCGTAGAACTCGAGCAAGGCTTTCTTGCTCATGAACATACTGTCAATCACTTCGCGGTCTAACAGGGACACCTTGGGCTTGAGCACGATGGTTTCGCCGCGCTTGGTGATCAACTCCATCTTCACATCGCGTGCGCGGTCGAGGGTCATCGATTTTTCGCCGTGATAGAAATCACCATGGTGCATGTGGGAAACATGCGATCGAGAAGCCTGACTCCATTCAGCCATGCTGTGCGGGTTCTTGCGGGCGTATTCCTTGACAGCCTTGGGGGCGCGACGGTCGGAGTTGCCTTCTCGCAAAACGGGATTCACTGCGCTACCAATGCACTTGCCATAGCGGGCGCGGATGGCTTTGTCTTCGTCAGACTGCGGCGCATCGGGATAGTCCGGCAACGCATAGCCCTTACTTTGCAGCTCTTTGATACACGCAATCAGCTGCCCCACCGGGGCGCTGATGTTAGGCAGCTTGATGATGTTGGCGTCAGGTTGCAGGGTCTTTTTACCCAGCTCGACCAAAGTGTTGGGAACCTTTTGTTCATCCGTCAAATAGTCAGGAAACTCACCAAGCACACGGGCCGCAACCGAAATATCAGACTCCACCACATTGATGCCAGCAGGAGCCGTGAAGGTTCGGATCAAGGGCAGAAAAGACGCGGTGGCAAGCCGCGGGGCTTCATCAGTCAGCGTGTAGATGATGGTCGGTTGCTGGGTGCTCATCTCATATCTCCAAAATAAAAGTGTTGTGTCCGCGGTGCGGCCGGGTAATCGCCCGGAGCCGGTCGATGGTGTGCGATTGTGCTTTCAGTGGCCTGACCTTGAGGGCAGATTTTGCAATTCATTACCGGCATGCGAAATATAGCTTCGCTTTGAGGAATAAATTTGTAGGTGCATGGCATCAAAGTCGTAAAAAAAGCCCGAAGGGCAACCTTCGGGCTTTTGGCAAAACCGCAAAGAATCAGCCGAAGTTTTTGGCCGCAAAGTCCCAGTTGACCAGTTTGTCCAAGAAGGTTTCTACAAACTTGGGACGCATGTTGCGGTAGTCGATGTAGTAAGCGTGTTCCCACACGTCCACAGTCAACACGGGGGTATCGCCGGTGGTCAGGGGGGTGCCCGCAGCGCCCATGTTCACGATGTCCAATGAACCGTCGGACTTTTTGACCAACCAAGTCCAGCCAGATCCAAAGTTGCCCACGGCAGACTTCACAAAGGCTTCTTTAAATGCGGCGTAGCTGCCCCACTTGGCGGTAATGGCTGCTGCCAAAGCGCCGGTAGGCTCACCGCCGCCATTGGGCTTCATGCAATTCCAAAAGAAAGTGTGGTTCCAGATTTGAGCTGCGTTGTTGTACACGCCGCCGCTGGATTTTTTAACGATGGACTCTAGATCCATGGCTTCAAACTCGGTCCCTTTTTGCAGGTTGTTGAGGTTGACCACATAAGCGTTGTGGTGCTTGCCGTGGTGGAATTCCAGAGTTTCTTGAGAATAGTGAGGGGCCAGCGCATCAATGGCGTAGGGCAGTGCAGGCAATGTATGTTCCATGTGTTCCTCGTTCAGTTGACGTAAAGAGTTCCGTATGTGGTTGTGGTGGGATGCACCCAACCTAAGGAATTGTAGGAAGTTATTTCAAAACGGGTGCTGACGGGCCTAAAGCTTGCACCGTCAGACCCAAAGACCCATCGGCCAAGGTGGCTTGTAAAGCCTGCCCCAAGCGGAC
Organism: Hylemonella sp. UBA2468; assembly: GCA_002342165.1. GTDB lineage: Bacteria > Pseudomonadota > Gammaproteobacteria > Burkholderiales > Burkholderiaceae_C > Hylemonella. The sequence continues at coordinate 15,769 of DDPM01000012.1, read as the reverse complement.
TTGGTCTGTCCGCGAAACGGTAAAGCCCTGCTCATCCTGAAGCCAGGCATACCCTCTTTGAAGCACCAGCTTGGGGTCCAGCAAATCTAGGCGCAAAACGGCTCGGTCTAATTTTTGGTGCTGCTGCTCCAGCCGCCGTTGCGCTGCAGCTGGCAAGCGGCTTTGGGCTTGATCCAAACTTATGGCGCGTTGACGTAAGGTGTGGGCCAAGGCTGCCCCCAACTTTTGCTGCTGTACTTGCAGCTTCATTGCTTGCTGGTGCAGCAATACTGAGGGACGGCCCAGTCGACCTGCCGCCCAGTCCAAACGCTGCTGTTGTTGGTCTAGGGCTCGGTAAACGGTTTGCGTGAGGTGCTGCTGCCAAGCCTCTAAGCCTTGCAAAACCGTATCGCGCTCAGGCGACACCAGTTCAGCGGCAGCCGTGGGTGTAGGGGCTCGCACATCGGCCACAAAATCGGCGATGGTGAAGTCGGTTTCATGCCCAACGCCGCAGACCACTGGCACGGGACTGGCCGCAAGGGTACGGGCCAAAGCCTCGTCGTTAAAGGCCCATAAGTCTTCCATGGCGCCGCCGCCGCGCACGAGCAGAATCACATCGACTTGGCCAAGGTTCTCACCCTCTGAGCCATCCACGTCGGCATGGACCGCTCGTGCGTACAAACTTTGCAGTGCGGTCACCAGCTCTTGGGGTGCACCAGCGCCCTGCACGGCCGCCGGTGCCAGCACCAGCGTAATATGCGGCGCGCGCCGTTGCAAAGCCGTCACCANNCCCGCCGCACCCAAGGAGGTGACAAGTCCAATGGCTTGGGGCATGTGGGGCAGAGGCCGCTTGCGAGCGGGGTCAAACAAACCTTCAGCGTCCAGCTTGTCTTTAAGTTTTAAAAACTGTTCAAAAAGGGCGCCTTGACCCGCCCGCCGCATGCCCTCCACCACCAGTTGCAGGTCGCCCCGCTGCTCATACACCGTTAAACGGCCATACAGCTCCACCAATTCGCCGTCTTTGGGGGAAAACTCCAGCATAGAAGCCGCCCTGCGGAACATGGCGCAGCGGATTTGGCCCTGCGCGTCCTTGATCGAAAAATAACAGTGTCCGCTGGCTGCACGCGAAAACCCCGTGAGCTCTCCGCGCACGGTGACCGGGCTAAACCGTGCCTCCAGCGCATCGGCCACAGCACGGCAAAGAGCCCCAACCGCCCAAACTCGGTCTGGAACGGGCAAGGTGGAGGTGGTTTCGGTCATCGTAAGTGCTTGTTTATGCTCAACTTTAGCGTGAAACACAGGGGCATAGAATCCAACTGTTCCACATTTTGCACCTTGTAGGTGCTTGAAGGGAGCACAGGGCTAACAACACGCATTCTTCGTGTAAGTCATTGATTTTGTTTAACTTTTTGCCGCTTAAACTGACATCAATTTGTCAAAAGCCCCTGTTTTTGCGGTCTTGGAACACTTGCACCAAGGGTTACGCACAAAGTTATCCACATTAAATGTGAGTTGTTCACTGCGCCACCCCTGCAGGGCGAAATGGGCGACATTAACACCTCTCAAGCCTTGTCTAAAGCCATGTGATGCGCTGGTTCATAATCCTCGAACTCTAGGCGAATTTTGTGGATGAGGGGGACGGATGGTTTGGTCGATGATTCAAGCGGCAGGTTGGCCGATTTGGCCTTTGTTGGCCTGTTCGGTGGTGGCGTTGGCCCTCATCATCGAGCGTTTCATCAGCCTCCAGACCACCCACATCACACCCCCTAAGCTGCTCGAACAGGCGCTGATGTTTTCCCGCCAAACCCTGCCCAGCCCCCAAGTGCTCGGACAGCTGGAACAAAACTCTCTTTTAGGCCAAGTGTTGGCCAGCGGTTTCAAAGCCATACACGCCAACCCCCGCTGCAGCGAGCAAGACTTGCGCTCCAGCATGGAAGCTGCAGGTCGCTTGGTGGCCCAAAAGCTGGAAAACAATTTGACGGCCTTGGCCACCATTGCCTCTGCCGCCCCATTGCTGGGTTTGCTGGGAACCGTGGTGGGCATGATTGAAATTTTTGGCGCCCAAAACCCCGCGGCCACAAGTGCCATGTCCGCCGCCTCCACCAACCCCGCCCAACTGGCCCACGGTATTTCGGTAGCGCTTTACAACACAGCCTTTGGCTTGATGGTGGCCCTACCCGCGCTGATTTTTTGGCGCTACTTTCGAGTCCGGGTAGACCATCACTTGTTGGACTTGGAGCTGGCCTCTGAGAGACTGATGCGCCACCTCAATACCCTGCGAGCGTCATGAATTTTCGCAAGCGATGGAGGGATGAGCCCGAAATCAACCTGATTCCCTTTATCGACGTCTTGTTGGTAGTGCTGATTTTTTTGATGCTCACCACCACCTACACCAAGTTCACCGAAATGCAGCTGCGACTGCCCGTGGCGGACACCGACGCCCAGCGCGAATACCCTAAAGAAATCGTGGTCGCCATTGGTCCCGACGGCCAATACATGGTGAACAAGCAGGTGGTCAGCGGCAATTCTGTGGACGTTTTGGCTAAAGCTTTGTCTCAAATGTCAACGCAAATGACGGGGCAAATATCGGCGCAAACTTCAGCAGAACCCCCTTCTCAAGGCGCCTCCCCGCAAGAGGTCGTGCTGATCATCAATGCTGACGCCAACGCGCGCCATCAAGCGGTGATCGCCGTGATGGAGTCGGCCAAACGGGCGGGCATATCGCAAATCACCTTTGCCACACAGCCCTCTGGCAGTTCCGTAGCGCCACCCGGCGCCGCTGCATCATCGGCAGCGGCTAAGGCCCCCTCCCGCTGACCATGGTCTTGTTTTGAACGCAACCGGCTCAAGGCTTTCCAGCACCTTACTACGAGCCTGGCAAGACCGCGGCCTGCTGGCCTGTCTGTTGTGGCCGATCTCCTGGATGTACGGGTTTGTGGTTCGGTTTCGGCAGGGTCTCTTTATCAGCGGGGTATTAAAGTCTCACAAGCTACCTGTGCCCGTGGTGGTGGTGGGCAATGTGGTGGCGGGAGGTGCTGGCAAAACCCCGCTGGTGATGGCCTTGGTTCTGCACCTCAAAGCGCAGGGCATTCAAGTGGGTGTGATTTCCAGAGGTTTTGGCGCACGCCGTGTAAGCGGTGCTTCAGCCCCAACAAGCGTTGAAGTTCATGAGGTGTTGCCCAACAGCCTGCCCCAAGACGTGGGCGATGAGCCCTTGCTGATCCAACGCAACATCGATGTTCCCGTGTTCACAGGCGTCAACAGGCATGCCGCAGGCTTGGCGCTGCTAGGGCGCTATCCCGAGACGCAACTCATCATCAGCGACGACGGCTTACAACATTTGGCCTTGGAACGAGACCTTGAGGTGGTGGTATTTGATGACCGCGGCTTGGGCAATGGCTGGTTGCTGCCCGCCGGTCCACTGCGCGAGCCCTGGCCCCGCGCTTGCGACTTGGTGCTGCACACGAGCCAAAGGCAAGCCTTTGGCGGCTTTGGCTCGACCCGAACGCTGTCTCTTCAAGCCCGTAACGCCAAGGGCGATTCCCTGCAGCTGGCCGAATTGGCGCACGAACGCACACACACGCACCGACCCGTGGTGGCCCTAGCAGCCATCGCACGACCCGAGGCGTTTTTTGAGATGTTGCGTGACCTCAATGTGCCGCTGGCCGCCACTTTAAGCCTGCCCGATCATTTTGATTTTTCCGATTGGCAACTGCCCGCAGAGCTGCTGGCATCCAACTCCAGTGGCTTACCGCTGAAAGATTCACCTTTGGTGTTGTGCACCGAAAAAGACGCCGTCAAGCTTTGGCAACACCACCCCGAATTTTGGGCCGTGCCCTTGGTGTTCACCCCTGAGCCCGCTTTTTTGAAGGAATTTGACAAGCTGCTGAGCCATTTGCACCAGACCTTATGATTGGTTTATGGACACACGACTGATGGAACTGCTGGTTTGCCCTGTTACCAAAGGGCCCTTGGAATACCACCGCGACACGCAAGAGCTGGTGTCACGCTCCGTTCGGCTGGCATATCCGATTCGGGATGGCATTCCGATTTTGTTGGAATCTGAAGCCCGAATTCTGAGCGAAGAGGAGACTGAGTCTTAAACAAGGCTTAGCCGTAGTGTCTAACCCGCACACCCTACCGACTTTTACGGTGCTGATTCCAGCACGATTGGCCTCTACCCGTCTGCCCAATAAGCCCTTAGCTGATATTGCAGGTTTACCCATGGTGGTCCGTGTAGCGCAGCGTGTAGGCGCACTTGCCGGCAATTTTGGCGCTCAGATGAACGCCGTGGTGGCCACCGACAGCACGGAGGTCGCCTTGGCCTGCAAGACCCATGACGTGCCCTGCTTGATGACGCGCACAGACCACCTAAGTGGCAGCGACCGGCTGGCTGAAGCTTGCCAACTGCTGAATTTGCCTGATGACCATGTGGTGGTGAATGTGCAGGGCGATGAACCGCTGATGGACCCCGCCTTGGTGCAAGCCGTGGCGGCTTTATTAGTGCAGCGGCCCGAGGCGGTCATGAGCACCGCAGCCCATCCCATCCATGAGCAAGCGGATTTTGAAAACCCCAATGTGGTCAAAGTGGTCACCGATTCCCTTGGGCTGGCCCTTTACTTCAGCCGCGCGCCCATTCCAAACTGGCGTGACGCGAAGGCTCAAGGAACAGATTCCAAAACCTTAGGACTAGGAAGCAAACGACCCTACCCAGCCCTGCGGCACATTGGGCTTTATGCCTACCGGGCGGGGTTTTTGAAACAATTTCCACAGCTGGAGCCCGCACCAATTGAGCAAATGGAATCTTTAGAGCAACTTCGGGCACTGTGGCATGGCTACAAAATTGCGGTACATACCACCCTGCAGGCTCCTGGCCCCGGAGTTGACACCCCTGAAGATTTAGAGCGGGTGCGCAGCCTGTTCGGTTAGGGGTGATGGCTCAACGGGTAAATCCGTAAGTTTTGCTCTATAAGGGCGTGCTATTCTCGTTTTGAAATCTAAGGAATTTTCATGAGACTCATTTTGTTAGGTGCGCCCGGCGCAGGCAAAGGCACCCAATCCTCATTCATATGCCAAAAATATGGCATCCCCCAAATCTCTACGGGTGACATGCTGCGCGCAGCGGTCAAAGCCGGTACGCCCTTGGGTTTGCAAGCCAAAGCGGTCATGGAGTCCGGGGCCTTGGTCAGCGACGACCTCATCATCAACCTGGTTAAAGAGCGCATTGCCCAGCCAGATTGTGCTCAGGGTTTTCTGTTTGACGGCTTTCCGCGCACCATCCCGCAGGCCGATGCCCTCAAGGCTGCAGGCGTCAAGCTGGACTTTGTGTTGGAAATTGATGTGCCGTTTGAAGCCATCATCGAGCGCATGAGCGGGCGCCGCTCACACCCCGCCTCTGGCCGCACCTACCACATCAAGTTCAACCCGCCCAAAGCCGAAGGTGTGGACGATGTGACTGGTGAACCCCTGATCCAACGTGAAGACGACAAAGAAGAGACTGTGCGCAAGCGTTTGGATGTGTACAGCGCCCAAACCCGCCCCTTGGTGGACTATTACCAGAGCTGGGCCAAGCAAGAAGGCGCCTCAGCCCCTCAGTACCGCTGCATTGACGGCATAGGGCAGGTTGAAGACATCACCGCTCGAGCGTTGCAAGCCCTAAGCATCTCTGCTAGCTCTTAAAAAAGTTCGATCCCGCCGACTTTTTCTTCAATTTGCAGGAGCCCTTGGCGCTCCAGCTCATCAAAATTGCGTACCTGATTCCGGCCATTTTGCTTGGCGTAGTAAACCGCCAAGTCGGCTCGCTCGCTCACGCTGGTGGGCGAGTCGTTGAAGCGCACGGCAGTCATGCCAATGCTGATGGTGACACGCCCCACCCGCGGAAACGGCGTGGTTTCCATTTTTTGCCTCAATTGCTCCATAACGTGCAAGGCACCTGACTCATCGGAGCAGCGGATCAGAATCACAAACTCTTCGCCACCGAAGCGAAACACACGGTCCAATGAGCGCAAACTGGTTCTGAGCGTGCGCCCCACAAGCAGCAACACTTCGTCGCCAATGGAGTGGCCGTGCACATCATTAACCTGCTTGAAGTGGTCCACATCCACCATACCCATCCAATAGGCAGATTTGGATTGGTCGCGGCGCTCGATCACTGGGGCTGCCGATGGTGCCACCTCGGAGGGCATCACACGAAAGAGCGCATCATCAAAGGATTTGCGGTTGAGCAATCCGGTCAAAGCATCACATTCACTGTAGTCCAGCATGCCAAACATGTTTCGGTACACGCACAGCATATGGTCAATGATCTGAAGCGAATCCGCATTCAGGGGCTTTTCGGACAAAATTTCTACTACCCCACCACTGTCCTCACGAAAATCATCAAATAGTGGGTAATAAGTGGTGCAGTAATGATTCGAGGACTCCGCTGCAATCACCACAGGTTCCAAACTTTCTAGACACTCTTGTCGATGCGGCACATCCTGCAAGGCTTGAAGTTGGTTCAATTGAACCCAAAGTGGGTCAATAAATACCGATTGGTCGTTGGCGCTGTCATGTTGAATCAGGGGTAACCACAAACGCTTGCCCGCTTCGAGGGCCACCCCATAAAGCGTCAGGCGCACGGGTTGAAGCATTTCCACCAATCCATTGACCAACGCCTTGTTGATCCGGTCTCGATCGCGGTATTGGGTCAGCTGGATGAGATGATTGACTAAATTCGGCATGCCGAGGCTAAGTAAGATTCAAATCATCATAAGAGATTAACAAGTCAATCATCAGAGCGATTCGGGCTTTGAATGGAGACAGCCCCTGATAACGTGAGGTGCTTGGCGTCTCATCTTTTTGCACGCCACCCTGAAGGCATCTGGTGGTCCGCACCACCTTGACCCCCATCTGGGCCGCTTGTTGCAAAAACGGCTCTAAAGACTCATGAACGGTGCAGTTGCCAGTACCCGCCACCACCAAGCCCAGAAGCTTGGGGCTGCCCAAGCGCTTGGGGGGGGGCGCACTCACTTCTGCATTCAAAAGGGCCTGTAAAGCCCAACCTGAGGCTAAAGCATGGCTCCAAACAATCTCGACCCTGGGCCATTCTGGAGCCTCCCAAAGGGTCTGAATAGGACGCCGACGTGTTTGGGGAGCTCGCTGGGTTGGAATGAATCCAGCCGGGCTCTTGAGCCAAGTGACATAAACCTCACCATCATGAGGACGCTCATTTGGAGCGCTCTGCACCCGAGCTAGGGGCCCTGCAATGCCAGATGAAAACGGATTCAAAGCCGTAGCTTGTACTTTTTGCACAGCACGCGCTCCATGGACATCGCCGGCACACACCAGAAGAACGCCTGTGGCTTGAGGGTCTAGCGCCACTCGAACGGCATCCTTAAGGTTTTGCGGGCCATCAGCAGCAGGCACGTTGGCTGGCCGCATGGCACAGGTCAGCACCACGGGCTTAATCAAAATAGGTTGGTCTTGTTGGGACAAGGCGTGGTGCAACATAAATGCGGTTTCCTCCGCCGTGTCTGACCCATGGGCCACCACCACGCCCGCCACATCAGGCTGCATCAGACACTCATGTACGCGGCGTAACAACGCTTTCCATACGTCAAGCGACATGTCTTTGCTGTCGATTTGGGCCACTTGTTCGGTGCAAATTTGAGCATTGTGAACGGGGTCAGCTGCGTCTAATGGCGAAATGCACTCCTCCCAAAGACCTTGAATACCCAACTGGGCCGCTTGATACACCCCTGGCTCGTTGGGGTTGGGAGCCCAACCGGCCATGGTGCCCCCCGTACCCAAAATGTAAATTTTTCTCATAGACGGTTAAATGCCCTTGCATTTCCCAAAAAACTGATTAAAAATACAGTTACTGGATATGAAAACAGTATTCATGAGTTTCAGATTATCTATGGCGGAGGCAACAGCATGAACTTCTCAAGCGAAACGGTCAAACTCACAGCACGTCAGCAGCAAATTTTGGAATTGATCCAAAACGCCATTGCCCGCACGGGGGCACCGCCCACACGCGCAGAAATTGCACACGAGCTGGGGTTTAAATCTGCCAACGCTGCAGAAGAACATTTACAGGCACTGGCTCGCAAAGGCGTTATTGAGCTTGTCAGCGGCACATCGAGGGGTATCCGATTAAAAAGCGAGGCTCTGCGCAGCATCAATGAATCGCGCGACAAGCAGTTTTCACTGCCTTTGCCCAGCCTGGCCCAATTGGCGCTCCCTCTCATAGGTCGCGTGGCGGCAGGCTCCCCAATATTGGCGCAAGAGCATGTGGATCAAACCTATTACCTTGAAAGTTCACTTTTTCAGCGCAAGCCCGATTACTTGCTCAAAGTGCGCGGTATGTCCATGCGTGACGCAGGGATCATGGATGGCGACTTGCTGGCAGTTCAATCCACCAAAAATGCTCAAAACGGTCAAATTGTGGTGGCCCGCTTGGGCGAAGAAGTCACCGTCAAGCGTTTCAAGCGGCTGCACAACGTCATCGAACTGCATGCCGAAAACCCGGACTTTCAAACCATTGTGGTGGAGCCTGGCGAACCCTTTGAAATTGAAGGCCTGGCCGTTGGACTGATCCGCAACACCATGTTGATGTGAATTTTCAAACTTATTAAGGAGATTTTGATGAACATAGCTATCACAAGCCTGACCGCCCTAAACCAAGCATCCATTTTCCCCATGCCCCTCAAAATCTTTCGCGCTCCTGAAGATGCACGCAGCACCATATCCCAATCCTATGCGGGGCGCATGGTCATGTCCGGCCGCATGGACGACATATGTGCCGAACTTGACCGGTTGTCGGCCTTGGAAAATCTAGGGACGTCCAGTACGCCTCAGTAATTGACCCAATCAAGGCACAATACTCGTATGAATATTGTGATACTTGATGACTATCAGGATGTGGTTCGGAAGTTGCCCTGCGCATCCAAACTTGAGGCCTACCCCGCTAAGGTTTACACCAACACCGTCAAAGGTCTGGGCCAACTGTCGGTTCGACTCAAAGATGCAGACATTGTGGTGCTCATTCGCGAGCGCACCCACATCAACCGAGCCTTACTCGACAAACTCCCCAAGCTCAAACTGATTGCCCAAACAGGCAAAGCGGGTTCACATATTGATATTCAAGCCTGCACCGAAAAGGGGATTGCCATTGCAGAAGGTGCAGGTTCACCTGTGGCTCCGGCTGAGTTAACTTGGACCTTGATCATGGCGGCCATGAGGCGCTTGCCTCAATATATTGGCAACCTCAAACATGGTGCGTGGCAACAATCGGGGCTTAAGGCCAGTTCCATGCCTTCTAATTTTGGTTTGGGTACGGTGCTACGAGGCAAAACTCTAGGCATTTACAGTTACGGAAAAATTGGCCAGTTGCTCGCTGGCTTTGGTAAAGCATTTGGTATGCGTGTGGTGGTATGGGGCCGCCCGCCTTCTCTTGAAAAAGCCCGTTCAGACGGTTTTGAGGCGG
>DDPM01000012.1:775-6312 GCA_002342165.1 Hylemonella sp. UBA2468 | reverse complement strand
CTGCCAGCCGCGAAGAGTTTTTTTCGCAGTGCGACGTCATCAGCATTTTGTTAAGGCTCAATGATGACACTCGGGGCATTGTCACCGCCAGTGATTTGGCACTCATGAAGCCTACGGCCTTGTTCGTCAACACTTCGCGTGCCGAGCTTGTGGAGCCAGACGCCCTAGTGGGCGCCTTGAACAGGGGGCGTCCGGGTTTGGCCGCTGTAGATGTGTATGAAAACGAGCCTATTTTGCAAGGCCATGCGCTTTTAAGGCTCGAGAACTGTGTGTGTACGCCCCACATTGGTTATGTGGAGCAAGACAGTTACGAACTGTATTTTGGTGCAGCCTTTGACAACGTGGTCAACTTCATCAAGGGCACCCCCACCAACATCGTCAACCCTGGCTCTTTGCAAGTCAGAAGGTAAGCCTAGCTTAAAACTCCACCAACTGACCTGCCGAAGAAATCTCGTACAACAAGATCAGATCCTGGAAAGCGGGGATGTCAACAAAATCGGTCGCGGGTCGGCTGTCGCTTCTGTAAATGCACTGAGCTAACAAGTCAGGGGCCTGAGGGGTGTTCCAGCGCTCGCAAATTTGTCGAGTTAACAGCTCGTAATACTCCAAGTCTTTTCCGGCATGTCCGTACTTGGCAAACTCGGGCACATGCCCATAAAACAAACGGTTGAAAGTGTTGCGCAATTGAGCAAAATCCGGACGCATGCCCAGCATGTGATAGATGTGAAACAAGTCCAAATAGACCAATGGGCTGGTCAACTGGTCCATTTCGATGCGCTGCTTAAGAACCTCAATGGCCTGATCGTGCTGCCCCAGCGACATAAAGAAGTCGGCCTGTTGGCGAATATCAAACAGCTCCTCCGAGCTCATGGCTTTCAAATGCGATTGCATCGTCGGATTTGGCAGGTCTTCCAACAAAGCGGCCTCCACCTTGGGAGCATGAGGCTCTTTGTATGGCTCTTTTAATGCTTGTTTAGTGGGCATTGCGTTGGGTTGCGGAGATGGCTGAGACTCGCTTTGCGCCGCCAAAGGCTGCGCACTCCACCAGGGCTGAACGTCTCTCTTGGGGCTGAGACTGCTAGAGACGACTTGACCTTGCATCCATCCACCTCGCCGCGCCGCCACCCCCAGGCCCACCCAACTCAGAGCACTCATTCCTGCAAATAGATAAAACCAAAACGGGTCCCATTGCTCAGACTGCATCGCCGACAACTGACTCCGCAATTCAAGAAGTTGCTGTGAGGTTTGTGCAAATTGTTCGCGCAAAGTCTTGAGCTCGGTTTGCAAAGCTTGAATACGCACTTCAGCGTCGCCAGAGGATGGCAAAGATTTAAGTTGAGCCTCCAGGACAGATATGCGCTCTGTCAAAGAGTCTGTGGCGTCCAGCCTTAAGCGCGAACCCTCGGGGTTTGGGCGAGCCGCTTTGGTTTGAGGTACGGCCCGAATGGCTTGTGAGAGCAATCCACTCTCGTTTCGTCTTACAGATGTCGGCCCAGGTGGATTAGATGACTTCTTTAATGCGGTATTTGGTGATGCTGGCAAAGCAGTTGCTGTAGCAACTGAAGTGACTAGAGCCGCTTTTCCAACACTCGAATCTGATGCCTTAGGCAAATTGGCTGGTTCTTGCAACTCTGGCAACACCACATAACGGCGGGACACTTTGCCCGTGCACCCCACTGCTACATGAATCGACACCACAGGCTCATCGACCACATGCGAGGATTGCACCCGCAAGGTGGCGCGAGCAGCAGATGCAGCCGCATCTTCAAGGGTGATGCGAACGCGGGATGCCTCTTTGCGAATTTCGCCGTGCCAAACCTCGGCCTCCAAACAACTCAAGTTGGCATTGTCTTTGTCGTCAAGCTGCAAGGGGATGCGCACATCCAAGCCTTGCCCCAGCCACACATTGCCCTGAATTGGACCTAAGCCAAGCGCCATGGCCCACTGGGCACTCAGTGTCACACAACAACCCAGCAAGATCTGACGCAGAATCAATTTCAGACTCCCAAATTCATTTGGCAAACAGTACAAAACTTCAATCGGTTTGCACTTTGGTGACTGATTAAACTATTCAGATATGACATCTTTCCACCAAGTCGCCGTGAAGGGCTCGGGCGCCAAGGGCCAAGGCATAGCCCAAATTTCGGCCCACCCAAAGTACCCCCAACGCATGGCGGGATTTCATTTTTTCAACCCGGTGCCGTCAATGAAACTGGCGCAGGTGATTGCGGGTTTTCAAACATCGCCACAGACTTGCCAAGCACGCAGCCAATATGCGCGAGACCTGGGACACACGCCGGTGCTGGCTCAAGACACCCCAGGCTTTATCGTCAACCACGCAGGCCATGCCTATAACACTGAGGCTTTGCAAATTGCCGGTGAGGGTGTAGCAGATTTCTCCACCATCGACCGCATTTTGCGAGATCAAGTGGACCTCAATGGGCTTAATGTGCCTCACCCGTTTATGGTGTCCATCCACCACCAATAATGTGAAGAACTGCGTCTTCGCCCACACGTCAGCTCGGCTCAGCGCCTTGCAGCAGGTTCTCTGGGGCGTAAAACTGGACAGGGTTTTTACGGTGATCCCCGATACCGACCAAGCCCTTGGTTGAGTTTTGCACTAAAAACCCGAAATATCAGCAAACCCATCACGGTAAATTTATGACAGCACAACTTAAAAGCACCAGCCATGGCCGAACCATGGTGCTGACACTTTCCAACCCCAGCATGCGCAACGCTATGGGACCCGAAATTTTCGCGGCGGGTATTGAGGCCCTGAATGTGGCCGAATCCAACCCAGAAGTGCGCAGCGTGGTCATCACCGGCGAAGGTGAACATTTTTGTGCAGGTGGCAACCTGAACCGCCTGATGCACAACCGGCAACAAGAGCCCGCCGTTCAGGGCGCCAGTCTGGACGTATTGCACAGCTGGATAGAAACCATCCAGGCCTTTCCCAAGCCCGTCATTGCAGCAGTTGAAGGTGCTGCAGCGGGCGCCGGTTTTTCGCTCGCCTTGGCATGCGACTTCATTGTGGCAGCCCGACAAGCGGTTTTTGTGATGTCTTACAGCAACATTGGTTTGTCACCAGACGGTGGTGCCAGTTGGTCTCTGAGCCAAGCCCTTCCTCGTCAATTGGCTAAAGAACTTTTGATGTCCGCGCAGCGCATCGATGCGGAACGACTGCATCAGTTGGGAATCGTGAATCGCGTCACAGAACCCTATGGCGCCCTGGATGAAGCGCTCAAACTGGCAGATCACCTGAACAACCGGGCGCCCAATGTGATGGCCAGCATCAAAGACCTGTTGCAAGAAGCTGAAAACCGAAGCCTGCCGCAACAGTTGGCAATCGAAAAAGAACAGTTTTTACGCAACCTGCACCACACCAACGCTGGAATTGGCATTCAAGCCTTCTTGAATAAAGAACCACCTAAATTTGAATAGCCAGTGGACTCGGCTATTTGCATAGCCATTTAGGCTGTTGCTCAGGTGGGGTGCGTGTTTAACCCAGACCACAGTTCATTCAGGTCAGGAAAATTCCACTGACCGGGGTCTTCTCGACCCACAATCTTGTCATTAGCTTGAGCAGAAGACAGATCCAAAATTTCAGGGGTAATGCGCAACTCTGACTTCACCGAATAAAACGCCTTGACCCTTGGGGTAATCAACGATTTGTTGGTTTGCTCAATCACCACTGCAATTTTTCCTGAGGCCAAGCGCACCAGAGAGCCTATGGGGTATATGCCCAAACTTTTAACAAAGGCTTGGAACACAGGGCGATCAAAGTGCCCCTCGCACCATTCGGCCATTTTTCTTAAAGACTCGGCGGGATCCCAGCCCGCTTTGTATGGGCGGTTAGAGGTGATAGCGTCGTACACGTCGCACACTGCTCCCATTTTGGCAAACAAGGTGATTTCTTTGTCTCTCAAGCCCTTGGGGTAGCCTGAACCATCCACTTTTTCGTGATGGTGCAAACACACATCCATAGCCATGGGGTCCATATCTCCCACCATTTTCAGCATTTTGTACCCCTCTACCGGGTGAGCACGCATGATGGCAAACTCTTCGTCCGTCAACTTGCCGGGCTTGTTCAAAATGCCGGGCGGCATGACAGCTTTACCTAAATCGTGCAGCAATCCGGCCAATCCAGCGGAGCGGGTTTGGGTCTCACTAAGGCCCAGTTGGCGAGACAAAGCAATCATCATGGCGCAAACCGCCACAGAATGCATGTAGGTGTAATCGTCAGCGGTTTTAAGGCGCGCAAGGCTGATCAGGGCGCTGGTATTGCGGGCCACCGACTCCGAAATTTCATCCACCATTTTTTGCGCACCCTGTGCGTTGATGGCGTTGCCCATACGGGCTTCCTGGAACATGGAAATCACCGCTTTGCGCGAGGCTTGGCAAATGTCGTTGGCGCGACTGAACTCCACATGAATGGGTACCGGCTCAATGTGCTTGGGCAATACGGGTTCGCTCAGGGTTTGGTTGGCCTCAGTCAATTCTTTTTGAATTGTGGCTTCGACTTGCTCTTGGGTCACGGCCACAGTGCCGGGCGCTACGTCTTTACCTTTGCTGACGTCTATCCAAACCTCTTTGATGTTGCTGGCCATCACGGCCTGAACATCTTTAGGGTCTTTGAGCACAAAACTGGTGCGCCAAAAGGGATGCTCCATCCAAGAGCCACAAAACTCTTTGAGGTACATCCCCGTGGTAAGTTGCTTAACGCTGATCTTCTTGAGCATGAAGCGGTGAAACAGTTCTAAATTGAAATCACTATACGAACTTACCGTGACAAACACGGTACAAAGCACAAAGTCATCTCAAAAACTCAGTGGCCATGATGTGCCAAAGGGGGCAAGCGCTCAATGCAAATGGCGGGGTTTTCGGCTGTTGCCATGTGAGCCCCCGCCAGAGCCCCTAGGCGGCTTACCCAGCTCCAAGGAGCTTACCAAATCGTCAAAGCGCCGCGCAAACAACTTATCCACCTCGGCAATCAAGCCGTCCAGCTCGCTGGCTTCANNAGTGCCGCTCCATCAGGCCAATCATGTCCTGCACCAGCAAATCGCGCTGCACCTGCATGATGGCGGCAGGGTTAGGACCTACAAACAACATCACAAAGTCATCTTGGGACTGTTCGCCGTTTTGCGGGCCTTCTTCGTCAAATTCCGCGTCGTAAAACGTCACTTCCACTGCGGCGCCCGAAGCGGCAAGCTCGTTCAGGCTCATGCACAACTCGTCCAAAGATTGCCGAAAGTTCTGGTCACCCGGCACTGTCCAGCACATTTGCAGCACGTGTTCTTCAGCATCAAAAACCAAACCGGGCTCTTCGTCATACGCGCTGTGCGCGCCGTCTTCCAAGGATTTGGCGCCAGCGTATTTCCACAAGGGCTTGAGCGCTTCTTGAAGCTGACCCCAATCTACGTCCGGGCGCAGAGGAATCTGGCCATGGACATGAATTTCAAAGGGGGCATCTAAACGTGACATATAGTGTTCTTTCAGAGTCCCAATGGACTGGTGCCTCGAACCGGAATCGAACCGGT
>DDPM01000012.1:0-757 GCA_002342165.1 Hylemonella sp. UBA2468 | reverse complement strand
GAACTTTTTGCATGCCTTTGCGCTCGATCACTTGCTGCGCCTGCGGGCTGGTCATCATGTTTAAGAACTCTTTGGCGCCTGATAGATTTTTGGCCGAAGGGCTCCAGGCTCCACCATAGGTGGTGTAGCTTTGAATTGCTTCAGGCAGGGGCCCCACCAACTCAGCACCCTGCACAGGCAGAATTTCGCTGATTTGATGAATGGCCAAATCTGCCTCACCAGTGACCAACTTGTTGGCCACCAAGCCGCCAAACACCATGACCGACTTGGGCCTCACCATCTCCATCAAACCCATTTGGCCAAAGAGTTTTTCCAAATAAATGCCGCTGGAGCCGCCAGAGGCAGGGTCAATCCACGCCACCTTTTGAGCTTGACGCAACGCTGCTTTGAAGTCTTCCACAGAGCTCAACGCAGGTTTTGGCGCACCGGCCTTCACGGCCATGCCAATACCCACCTTGGCAATAGAGGCCACCGAAGCGCCGTCTACTTTGCCTTCTTGCACTAAAGTTTTAAGTGCACTGGGTGTGAGCACCACCAAGTCAAAAGTTTCGCCAACGGCAATCATTTTGAGCAGGGCTCCTGCCGTTTCATTTTTCACCTCAACCTGATGCCCTGTTCGCGCCTCAAAGGCCGGCACCATATCCATCAACACCGATTTGAACGCCCCTGTGGTCAGCACTTTGAGTGGAGCAGCCCATGTATTTGCAACCAGTACAACCCAAAGTCCGAATAAAGTTACCAAATTTTGAATGCGCAT